>NZ_JBEXRA010000042.1:0-82669 GCF_040612855.1 Streptomyces sp. NPDC006332 | reverse complement strand
AACGACCGTGTCAGTTCCCGGAGTCGGACGGCGGGACGGGTCAGTTGCTCAGTGTGCGTCGCCATGACAGCACCCTCCGTTCGATGAGACGGACCCGCGGCTGCTGGCTCGGGCTCGGCCTCGGCTTCGGGCTGAGGAGCGACTTCGGCGGTGGCCTTCGGCTTCGCCTCGGCGGCGGGCTCCGGCTCAGCCTTCGGCTCCGGCTCGGCCACGGGCTCCGGCTTCGCCTCGGCGACCGGCTCCGCCGCCGGTTCTGCCTCGACCGGCTCCGGCTCCGTCTCGGACTTTGCTTCCGCCTCGGCGACCGCCTCCGCCTTCGGCTCTGCCGTCGGCTCTTCCGCGCCCGGCTTCTCCGCGGGCGTTTCCTCGGAGGTCGCTGTCTCAGTCGGCGTCTGCTGTTCAGCGGTCGGCTTCGGGGCGTCCGGCGCCGGGGCGTCCTGCTTCGGGACGGCGACGTTGTTGAAGGCGGCGGCGACCAGGTCGTGCTCTTCCTTCGCGGTGAGCCGGGACCTGCGGGGTTCCGGCGCCGGCGCCGGTGCCGCTTCCGGTGTCGTTGTGGATGCCGTCGGCCGCTGTTCAGGGGCCGGGTCGGTCGCCGGAGACGGCGTAGAAGGCACCGTCACCTGGGACGGAGCCCGGCCCGCCTCCGGGGTGGAAATCTGCTCGGCTTCCTGCGAAGGAGTCCGTTCCGCACCCTCTGCATCGGCGGTCCGCCCCTTGCGTGACCTGCCCAACGCATTCCGCAGGAGAGTGAGAATGCCCATGTGCGCAACCCTTCGCGTGAGTTGTAGCCCGTCAATCCCTGGCCAGGACGGACACGTAAGGTTAGCGGCCCTTCTGGCCGATCTTAGGCCGGGTCCGCCCACATGGTGCCCCCGGCGTCAAGGCTCACATCCGGTCACCGGCGACCGACCTACAGCCACCTCGGGTTCACCCGTCGTTCATCGGCCCGCCCCGTTCCCGCACGGACGCGCCCCTAGCGTCCGTAACGCTGGATTCAAGGGGAAGCAAGGGGAGAGCAAAGTGCGTAGGCAGCTGCCGTTGATCACGAACTCCACGTCGTCCGATGCGCATCCTGGCGGGCGGTCGGCCCTGACGTGCCGTTTCCGGTGTGGTGACGCCTGTTTCCATCCGGCGCCCAACACCTCCGCCAACCCGTACGTGGGCGATGTCATCGCCGGTGCGCTGAGCCGTCGCTCGATGATGCGGGCCGCCGCGGTCGTCACCGTGGCCGGTGCGGCGGGGGCCGCTCTAGCCTCGCCGGTCGCGGCGGCCGAAAGCGGCAGCGGCACCAACAGCACCAGCGGCACCAACAGCACCAGCGGCACCAACAGCAGCAAGGGCAACAAGGGCGCGCGTGGGCTGCGGTTCACCGCCGTCGCGCCGAACACCGCCGATGCCGTGACCGTCCCGGACGGCTACCGGCAGAACGTCGTCATCCGCTGGGGCGAGCCCATCCTGCGCGGTGCGCCCGCGTTCGACGCGGAGAAGCAGACCGCCGCCGCACAGGCCGGTCAGTTCGGGTACAACAACGACTTCCTCGCGCTGCTGCCGCTGCCCGGTGAGCGTGGCCGGCAGGTGCTCGTCGCCAACCACGAGTACACCGACGAGGTGCTCATGTTCCGTGGGTACGACGCCACCGCCCCGACCCGTGAGCAGGTCGAGATCGCCTGGGCGGCTCACGGGCTGTCCGCCGTCGTCGTGGAGGAGGACCGCAAGAGCGGACGGCTCACCCCCGTGCCCCGGCACCACCTCAACCGGCGCGTCACCGCCACCACCGAGTTCCGGCTCACCGGGCCCGCGGCCGGGTCGCCGCTGCTCAGGACGTCCGCCGACCCGGCCGGCCGCAAGGTCCTCGGCACCCTCAACAACTGCTCGGGCGGGACCACCCCGTGGGGCACGACCCTGCACGGCGAGGAGAACTTCAACCAGTACTTCGCCAACGCGAGCCGGGACACGGACAAGCGCTACGGCATCGGTACGGGCGCGAGCGAGCGCAAGTGGGAGCGGTTCGACAAGCGGTTCGACATCGCCCAGGAGCCGAACGAGGCGCACCGCTTCGGGTACGTCGTCGAGCTCGACCCGTACGACCCGCACTCCACGCCCCGCAAGCACACCGCGCTCGGCCGGTTCAAGCACGAGGGCGCGACCGTGCGGCTCACGCACGACGGGCGTCCGGTCGTCTACACCGGTGACGACGAGCGCTTCGACTACTTCTACAAGTTCGTCGGCAGCAAGAAGATGAAGCACGGGACGTCCCGGGCGGTGCGCGAGCACAACCTGTCGCTGCTCGATGAGGGGACGCTGTACGTCGCCCGGCTGACCGGCGACTCCCCCACGATCGAGATCGACGGGAGCGGCAAACTGCCCGCCGACGGGGAGTTCGACGGCGGCGGTGAGTGGATCCCGCTGGCCACCGCGACCGGCAAGGGCGCCGTCTCGCACGTCAAGGGCATGACCGCCGACGAGGTCTTCGTCTTCACCCGGCTCGCCGGTGACAAGGTCGGCGCGACCAAGATGGACAGGCCCGAGGACATCGAGCCGAACCCGCACACCGGCAAGGTGTACGTCGCCCTCACCAACAACACCAACCGCGGTGTCGGTGCCAACGCCCCCGTCGACGAGGCGAACCCTCGCAACGCCAACAAGCACGGGCACATCCTGGAGCTGACGGAGCGCTGGAACCGGGCCGACAGCACCAAGTTCGCCTGGACCCTGTTCCTGGTGGCGGGCGACCCGAAGGACCCGGCGACGTACTTCGCCGGTTTCCCGAAGGACAAGGTCTCCCCGATCTCCTGCCCCGACAACGTGGCCTTCGACCCGCACGGCAACCTGTGGATATCCACCGACGGGGCCCAGCTCGGCTCCCACGACGGCCTCTTCGGTGTCGCCACGAAGGGCGAGCGGCGCGGTGAACTCAAGCAGTTCCTGACCATGCCGGTCGGCGCGGAGACCTGCGGCCCGATCGTCCAGGACCGGCGGGTGCTCGTGTCCGTACAGCACCCGGGTGAGATCAGCGGCGCCACCGTGGAGAAGCCGGCCAGCGCGTGGCCCGACGGTCCCGGGAAGATCGTCCGTCCGGCGGTGGTGGCGGTGTGGCGCGCGGACGGTGACGACATCGGCGTGTAGGGGGAGGAAGGAGCAGTGAGAGGGGGGCGACGACCGTCGTGGGGGTCGCCCCCGCCGTCTCATGGCCGGGGGGCGCCCCCCCCCGCCGTCTCATGGCCGTCCGTGCAGCGTGACCTCGACGATCAGGGCCCGGTGGTCGGTGTCGGCCAGGTCGAGGAGGCGGGCGTCGCGTGCGGAGAAGTCCTCGGACACCAGGACGTGGTCGATCTGCGCGCCGAGGGTGGGCGCGGTGCGGGCGGGCCAGGTGGCGGTGCGGTCGGCTCCGGCGAGGCGGGCGGTGTCCCGCAGGCCGGTGTCGAGGACGCGACGGAAGGCCGCGTGGTCCTGGGAGGCGTTGAAGTCGCCGGCCAGGACGGTCGGGGTGTCCGCGCGGTCGGCGGCGAAGTCGCGCAGGGCGCCCAGCTCCCGCCGCCAGACGTCGAGCTGGCCGGGCAGCGGGGGCATGGGGTGCGCGAGTTGCAGCCGTACGGGGTGCCCGTTCACGTCGGCGAGGGCCCCGGGCATGCCCATGGTGCCGGGCACGCCGTCGGTGCCCTTCAGGGGGAAGCGGCTGAGGATGACGGAGCCCTTCGAGCCGCCCGCCGCAACGGCCTGCCGGTAGGGGTAGACGGTGGCGAGGTCCCGCTGCAGCGTGGCGTCGCAGGTGTACTCGCACTCCTCCACGAACACCACGTCCGGCCGCTCGCGGCGGACGGCGGTGACCAGGGCGTTGGTGGCCCGCCCGAACTCGACGTTCGAGGTGAGCACGCGGAGCGTGGCGAGCGGTGGTCCGCCGGGTTCGGCGGTCTTGCCGTACGGCTCGATGAACCAGGCCAGCGCTCCCAGGATCACGACCCCCCACACCACCCCGGTCCACCACCGGGCGAGCAGCGCGAGGGCCAGACCCAGTCCGGCGGGCGCGAGCAGCCAGGGGAGGAAGGCGAGGAGCTGGGGGACGGGGGTGATGCCGTCGGTGTCGGCGGTCCGGCACCCGACGACCACGCTGACCCCGGCGAACAGCAGGGCGGCACTCCAGCCGCCGAGTCGCAGTCCCCGCTGGTCGTTCATCGTCCTGAGGCTACGAGGTGGCGTCCACCCGCGCCAGGAACTCCCGCAGCGCCTCGTTGAACTGCGCGGGGCGCTCCAGGTTCGGCAGGTGGGCGGCGCCCTCGATGACCCGGAGCGTGGAGTGGGGGAGGGCCGTGTGCATGTCCTGGGCGTCGGAGACCGGGGTGTAGGTGTCGTCGGCGCCCACCACGACCAGCGCGGGGACGGTGACCCGGGTCAGTAGGTCGCGGTGGTCGGCGCGTTCGGCGCGGGCCCGCAGGGCGGCCGCGGCGCCTCGCGGGGGCGCGGACGTCATCATGCGGTGGACGTGGGCCTTGACCTCTGCATCGGCGTACGGGGCGACCATCTTGTCCAGGACCTCGTCGGCGTACCCCCGCATGCCCTCCGCGAGGAGACGGTCCGCCATCGCGTTGCGCGTGCGCCTGCCGTCCGGGGTCTCCGCCGCCGGGAAGGTGTCCGCGAGGACCAGTCCGCGGACCCGGTCGCCGAACCGGCGGTAGCCGTCCATCGCGATCTGGCCGCCCATGGAGAGCCCGGCGAGGACGAAGGTCTCCACCTTCAGGTGGTCCAGCAACTCCTCGATGTCCTGGGCGAAGTGGGTGAAGCGGGTGACGGCGGGGGTGTGCGGGGAGGCGCCGTAGCCGCGCAGGTCGGGGGCGATCACCCGGCGGGTGGCGGAGAACTCCGCGATCTGCGGGGCCCACATCGTGCGGTCGAAGGGATGACCGTGGACCAGAACCAGGGGGACCAGGGGGGCCAGGGGAGACAGGGGAGACAGGGAAGAATCGGGGCCTTTGTCGTCGTATGCGAGGAACTCCTGGAAAGAGGTCATGTGAGTGACCTTAGAGCGCCCCAACTCCTCGGTGCAATAAGATCTTTGCTCTCGGTGCAATCCAACGGGACAGCTCCACGGGGGACTTGATGAACGACTACCGGCACATCGCCGACCGGCTCGCCGACGACATCGCCGCCGGACGCCTCGCGCCCGGCGAACGGCTGCCCCCGCAGCGGGTGTTCGCCCGTCGGCGCGGGATCGCCGGGTCCACGGCCGGGCGGGTCTACGGCGAACTCGTGCGCCGGGGACTGGTCGTCGGCGAGGTGGGGCGTGGGACGTTCGTGCGGGCGACTCCGGCCGTGCCCACGGGCCGGTCGCTGACCGAACCGATCTCGTCCGCTCCGGTCAATCTGGAGCTCAACTACCCGTCCGCGCCGGGCCAGTCGGAGCTGCTGGCCCCGACGCTCGCGCCCCTGCTCCGGCCCGACGTCCTGACCGAGGCGCTCCGCCCGGCCGCCGCCACCGGCATCCCCGCCGCCCGGGAGGCCGCCGCCGATGTCCTGGCCGGACCCGGCTGGCGTCCCGCGCCCGACCAGTTCCTGTTCGCCGGCAACACCCGCCAGGCGATCGCCGCCGCCTTCTCCTCCCTGGTCAGGCCGGGTGGCCGGGTCGGCGTCGAGGCGCTGACGTATCCCATGGTCAAGGAGATCGCGGCCCGCCTCGGCCTCACGCTGGTGCCATTGCTCTCGGACGAGGAAGGTGTCCGTCCGGAGTCCGTCGCGGCCGCCCACCGCGCCACGCCGCTGTCCGCCCTCTACCTCCAGCCGACCCTGCACAACCCGACGTCCCTGACCACGAGCGACGAGCGCAAGCGCCAACTCGCGGACACGATCGTCGGGTTGCAGATCCCGGTCGTCGAGGACCGCGTCTGGTCCTTCCTGGCCGGTCCGGGCACCCCGCTGGCCGTGCACGCGCCCGCTCTCACCCATGTCGTCGACGGCCTCTCCAAACGGGTCGCGCCCGGCCTCACCGTCGGCTTCCTCGTCGTACCGCCGCACCGGGTGGACGCGGTGGCCGCCGCCGTGCGGTCCGGCGGGTGGAGCGCGGGCCGGTTCGCGCTGGAGGCCGCGGTGCGCTGGGCCGGGGACGGCACGGTCACCCGGCTGGTCGCCGCGAAGCGGGCGGACGCGGCGCACCGGCAGCGGATCCTCGCCCAGGAGCTGCACGGGCGCGGCTTCCGGATACGGTCCGATCCGCGCGCCTACTACGCCTGGTGGGAGCTGCCGGCCCCGTGGCGCGCGGACACCTTCACGGCCGCCGCGGCGGCGCACGGGATCGCCGTCACCCCGGGGCCCGCCTTCGCGGTGGATCCCAGCCGTACCCCGGACGCGGTCAGGCTCGCACTCGGGTCGGCCGCCGAGCCGGATCTGAGGCGGGCGCTTCGGACTCTCGCCGACGTCGCGCTCCGGGGCCGTAGCGGCCGGTGAGCCAGCAGGCCAGGGCCACCGTGAGGCCGAGCGCCACCAGCAGCCAGGAGACCGTGCGCAAGGTGGCCGTCAGGGCGTCGTAGATCGCGCCGACGGCCGGCCGGTGGGCCGGATCGGGCAGGTCGGCGAGGGTGAACCGGCGGCCGATCGCGACCGCGAGCCCGAGGAACACGCCCCCGAGCGCGGTGCCGAGCGCGGTCGCGGTGACCGCGCGACGGCGGCAGGCCGCGACGGCGATCCCGGCGACGGCGAGGACGGCCGCCCCGGCGGGCAGCCAGACAGCGGCGACATCGAGCACGTCGTACCCCTTTCGGAGCCGGACCAGGTCCGCGGCCGGGAGCACCGCGACCTCGGTGTGGCGGACCGGGATGCGCCGCGCCAACGGCATGTTGGCGTCGGCCAGTTGCTCCTTCACCTGCGCGGTGACGGGAGCGAGGTCCACGATCACCGCGTGCTCGTCGCCCTCACGCACCGCCCGCAGCACCGCGTCGTGGACGGCCCGGTTGCCCGAGTCCCAGACCGTGTGGAAGGCCTCGGTGCGGGTGAACGAGCGGACCGCGTCCTTGACGAAGGGGCGCATCGACCGGGCTATTCGTACCTCGTGCGCGAGGTCGGCGCCGACCTCGTCCGCGACGGCGTCCCGCACGGCCGGGTCGGAGGCGAGCGGCGCCATCGCGGAGACGTACCGGCCCGTATCGGCCAGCCCGTACGTCGCCCAGGCGGCCAGCGCGCCGAAGGGCAGCAGGAGGCAGGCCACGGCTATCAGCGCGGCCGACAGGGCGTTGCGGAGACGTATGAGCACCCTTCCAGGCAAGACCCGGGGCCCGTGAGCCGCGAGCCGGGTGACTGCATCCGGGGTGCGGGGCGTGCGGCGAACGGGCGGATGGTCCGCCAGGGCCCTTGGCGGCGCTGGGGAGTCCGCTCTCCGGTGGAGGGTTCGACCGAACGGGTGTTTCCTGGTTCTGAGGGGAAGAAAGTGGCCCCGTGAGAGCGTCGCCGGATCCTTGTCGGGTGGCCGGGACCTGGTCCTGGTCGGCCGGTGAGTGGAGGGATGAGGGAAGCACGTGGGCCCCGGCCATATCGCCGGGGTCCACGTGGTGTTGCCGGGGGCCATGTGGTGGTGCCGAAGTCGTGCCGAAGTCCAGGGTCCACGTGGTGTTGCCCGGGCACAGCGGGCGTCAGCGGAACACGTCACGCGATTCAGCGGAGCGGGTCAGCGGACGCGGTTGCCCTCCGCGTCCTCGCGTGTGTAGTAGCGGTAGAAGAACACGACGTAGATCGCCGCGCCGACCAGCAGGCCCAGGACCGCGCAGCGCAGGACGCTGTCGCCGCTCTGGCTGTAGAGGAAGCCGATGGACGCGCCTGCGAAGGCGGACTTCACGCCCGAGTGCAGTTCGCGCTTCAGCAGCGGGGCCCAGGTCGCCACCGCGAGGCACAGCACGATGAACGCGAGTGCGGTCACGAAGCCGAACAGGATGTTCCAGCCGGTGATGGGGCCGCCGGCGCGTCGGTTGGCCGCGGCCCAGTAGCCGTAGACGAGTCCGAGCGCTACCGGGATCGCGACCCGTGCGATCCGGTGGAACCGCTCGTCGAAGACGTCGGGCGTGTGAACCGGCCTGACCATCCGGTTCCTCGCGTGGGCCCTGCGGACGCCGAGTGTTCCGCGCTTGCCGCCGGACGCGGGTGCCGCATGAGTCATGAGAGGGCTCCTCTCTCCTCGCCCCCGCCCGCCCTTCCAGAGCACACCTGGAGACGGGCGCTGGCAAGTCGGCGGGAGGGCTTCAATTCGGGGAAGCGGGGGAGTCGGGGACGCCGGGGAAGTCAGGGAGGGGGGAGGTTCTTGGGGTGGGCCCCTCGTCCGGACACCTCGGCCCGCTTGACGTCCGGTGGGGAGACCGCCCGAAAGGGACGTTTGCAGTCCTGAGGTCCTCCTTTGCAGCCGCAGCGGTTACGGTGCTGAGGTACGTGATCGACGGGGGATGGGGAGGGACCGATGCCGGGGACCGTGCTGCTGCTCGCCGCCGCACCGGTGGGCAAGGGCTGTCTGGTGGACGCGGCGTCCGTGCTTCCCGTTCTGGCGGCCGTGTCGCCCGCGGTGCTGTCGGGGACCGACACGGCGAACGTCGTCGAGCTCGCCGACCCGCTGGAACCGCAGGCCGTCCTCACCCGCCTGCGGGCCGCCGCGACCGCGCCCGGGCCGCTGACCGTGTTCCTCACCGGCCAGCTCCTGCTCGACCGCCGTCAGCACCTGCCGCACCTGGCGCTGGCCCGCACCACCACGTCCACCGCCCGCTACACCGCCTTCCCCTGGCACTGGATCCGCGAGGAACTGCGGTTGCGCACGCCCGGGTCGACGGCCCTGTTCCTCGACCTGCACGCGGACGCGGAGACCTGGGCGTGGCTGCGGGCCAACCCGCTGGACTGCGGCAGGGGCATCGCGGTGTACGGGCGGATCGCGCCGCCGCCGTCACGGCGGACGGTGGCGGCGCCGGGGTACATGAAGGCGATCGCGACGATCCTGCGCAGCGGGCGTCGGCCTGACCTCCTGGAGCTGCATCAGCAGGCGTTGGCCCGGCTGGGCAGCGAGGCGTACGGGGACCTGGTGGTGACGGTGCCGGCGGCTGGGGGTGGGGCGCCGGTTCCTCCTGCGGGGCGGCAGGTTGTGGTGCCGGCCCCTGCGGGCGGGGTGCCTGTTCCTCCTGCGGTGCCGCAGGTGGTGGTGCCGGCCCCTGGGGGCGCCGCCCCCAGACCCCCGTATCGGCCTGAACGGCCTCGTCCTCAAACGCCGGACGGGCTGGAAGTAACCGCACCTGACCGGCGGCCGGACGCTGACGACGGGCTGCAAGCACCGGCCCGGGACCGGCGGCCGGACGCTGACAACGTGCTGCAAGTTCCCGCCCGGCGCCCGGTCACTGACGACCAGCTGAAAGCCCCGGCACGCCGCTCGGACCCCGACGCCGCACCGCAAACCCCCGACCGCCGCCCGGTCACTGACGACCAGCTGAAAGCCCCGGCACGCCGCTCGGACCCCGACGCCGCACCGCAAATCCCCGACCGCCGCCCGGCCCCCGACGACGACCCCCACGCCTACATCACCGAAGCCGTCCAGTCCGGGCGGCACGGTGATGCCGACGCTCTCGCCGCCGAGCACGAGAAGGCCGCCGTGCGTGCGCATGGGCCCGGCTCCGAGCAGGCCCTGCACTGGGCGGAGGTGCGGGCGGACCTGGCGATGTTCGCCGGGGATCCGGTGCGCAGCTGCCGTACCTGGCTGGCGGTGGCCGGGGCTCGGCTGACCGCCGGGCAGACGTCCGACTCGCCTGCCGTGGAGGCGGCCGTCGACCGGGCCCACCACCAGTGGAGCCAGATCCGTGACCTGGCGCCCGCCCGTGAACTCGGCTCCCTGCTCGCGGAGTTGCGAGGCCGGGTGCCCGGGCGTCGGCAGGGCGCGCTGGAGAACATCCACCGCCAGCTGCGGCAGCTGCAGACACAGAGTTAGCCGGTGTCCCGCGCCGGTCATCCGTCGGAAGGTTCGGGCGGGCTTTGTGGAACCTTTACCTTGGGGCGGCCGTTGACCGGGTGATGGCTCCGACTACTACCGAGGTGACGGCAATGCCGCTGTGGGACAAGCTCAAGGACCAGGCCAAGACACTTCAGCAGTCTCAGGGCGGGCGCGGCCCGACGGGCGGCCATGGCGGTGCGACCGGCGGGCGCGGCGGCGCGGGGTCCGGCGGTTCGCGCGCCCAGCTGGTCGGTGTGCTGAAGTCGCAGCTCGGCACGCTCAAGACCGAGCTGAAGAGCGGCGCCTACCGGGACGCGAGCATGGCGATGTGCGCGCTGGTCGCGGCCGCCGACGGGCACGTGGACGCGACCGAGCAGCAGCAGGTGGAGTCGCTGATCCTCAGCAACGAGGTGCTGCAGAACTTCCCGCCGGAGCAGCTGCGGCAGCGCTTCCACAAGCACGTCAGCCAGCTCACCCGGGACTTCCAGCAGGGCAGGGCGGAGGCGATGCAGGAGATCGCCAAGGCCGCCAAGAAGCCGACCGAGGCACGCGCGGTGATCCAGACCGGCATCGTCATCGCCGGCGCCGACGGCCATCTCTCCCAGGCCGAGCAGACGGTCCTCAGGGAGGCCTGCGCCGCACTGGGGGTGTCGCCGGCGGAGTTCCAGCTCTGATCCCGGGCTCGGGCTCCGACTCGGACTCGGGGAAAGGACCCTTCAGGCCCGCTGACTTGTCGAACGGGCGGACGGGGCCGTGTCAGGGACGGCATGCTGTCCCTGGACCTGCGTCGGTTCCGCCGCCCGCGCCGGGCCGGCGTTCGCCGCCAGGACCAGGGCGGCGACCGCGATCACGGCCGCGGCCACGCCTCGGGTGTAACGCCGGGTGGTGCTGGGGCGTTCAAGCACGGCGACCTCGCAGCGACGACAGCTCACGACAGCTCGGAACAGCTCAGCGATAACTTAAGCATGCTTAATACGCCGTTTAACCTAGGGGCTGTCAGAGGCGAACGGCAAGAGGCACAAGGGGAGTTGGGCGATGTCGGAGCGCGACGACCCGGTGACGATCGGGCGCAGGGTGCAACTGCTGCGCGTGGAACGCGGGCTGACCCAGAAACAGTTGGCCGAGCCCGCCTACACCCCGGCGTACATCTCCACCCTGGAGGCCGGTCGGGTCCGCCCCTCCGACGACGCGCTCCGCCATCTCTCCGACCGGCTCGGCGTCGGTTTCGAGGAACTGGCGACCGGCCGGCCGGCCCGGCTGGTGATCGAGATGCGGCTCAGGCTCACCGAGGCCCAGCGCACCCTCGCCACCGGGGAGGCCGAGGCGGCCGCCGAGCAGTACGCCCGCCTGCTCGCCGAGGCCGAGTCGCTCGACCTCGGGGAGCTGCGCGCGGCCGCCCTGCTCGGGCTCGGCGAATGCGCCCTGGAGACCGGCGAGCTGGACGAGGGGCGCCGCTACTTCGAGCGGGCCGGGGAGGCGTTCGGGGACGTCCCGTTACCGGTCCGCGTCCCGGCCCTGCGGGGACGGGCCGTGTCGCACTACCTGGCAGGTGAACTCCGGTACTCCGTCTACCTGCTGGAGTCCACCATCGACGAGCTCAACCGCACCGGCCTGCACGACCCGGACGCCCTGCTCCTCCTCTACGCCAGCGTCATCGGCCCCTACATGGACATGGGCGCGCACGCCCGGGCCGCCCAGGCCGCCGAGTTCGCCCTCGCCCTCGCCCCGCAGTCCGGCGACCCGGCGCTGATCGCCCGGATGCACCGCGCCGTCGCCCGCACCCTGATCGCCGAGGGCCGGGTCGCCGAGGCCGACGCCTCACTCGCCAAGGCCGCCGAGCTGTACCGGCAGCTGCAACTCCGTACCGAGCTGGCCAACTGCCACTGGATGCGCGGCTACGTGTATGCGCAGAACGGCCAACTGGAGCGAGCCGAGGACGAGTTGAGGCAGGCGCTCACCATGCTCTCGGCCCGCCGCGCCGCCCTCTACTCCAGCCAGGCCGCCGTCGAGCTCGCCGACGTACTGCACCGGCGCGGCAAGTCCGAGGAGGCCGCCGCCCTGCTGCACGACGTGCTCAGCGACCTCAGCCCCGAACGCGGCGCCCTGCACTCCGCCGCCGCCCACCGTCTCCTCGGCATCATCGCCGAGGACGCCCGGGACAGCGACGCCGCCGAGGAGCACTACGTCCGCGCGCTCAGCCTGCTGGAACGCGCGGGCGCCGCCGGTGACCTGGCGGACCTGTGCCGGCTGCTGGGAGACCTGCTGCGTCGTACCGGACGCGTCGAGGCGGCGCTGGACGCCTACCGGACGGGACTGGGGCACCGTACGGCCCCCGGAACGACCACCCTCGGGCCCGCGCCCGCGCAGCCTTCGGTATGACGTGAGCGGGACGGCGCACAGCCCGTCCCGTCGGCCCCCGGCTCGCCGTGCGCGTCGGTGTGTTTCGCCCCTCGGGCGGAGGGTAGTCGGCCTGCGCCCCGCGCGGTCGCCACGTCTGGTGACCCTGCTTCGGATGCGCCCGCAGCGGGAGACCATGGACGACGAAGGCCGCGCTGATCGAAGGAGGCGGTGGGCGTGCGGCCCAGGACCCCCGAGGACGACGAGCTTGGTCCGTGTGGCGCGTCGAGCGGCGGCGATCCCCGGCAGACCGACCGCGACGCCCCTCACGAGCAGAGACGAGCACGGGAACGCGACCGGGATCCGGATCGGGCACGGGAACGCGACCGGGATCCGGATCGGGACCAGGATCCGGATCGGGATCGGCGACACGATCAGGCACCGGCGCGGGAACAAGCGCAGGAGCGGGCGGCGGCCGACGTGATCGCGGGGTGCGTGCGGGGCGCGGCACCCGTGGAGATCCCCGGACGGCTGTGCGAGGTCGCGGTCGAGTTGTTGCCGGTGGTCGGCGCGAGCGTGTCGCTGCGCAGTGACGGCATGCCCGTCCAGCTGAGCGCGAGCAGCGACCAGGCCGCCCACTTGTCGGAGGTCCAGGCCACCCTGGGCGAGGGCCCCTGCACGTACGCGGCCGCGATCGGCGCCCCGGTGCTCGTCGCCGACCTCGCCAGCGGACGGGACGCTGTGCGCTGGCCGGTCTTCGCCCAGGAGGCGACGGCGGCCGGGGTGCGGGCCGTGTACTCGCTTCCCCTCGCGCAGGACGCCGTGTGCGTCGGAACGATCGACCTCTACCGCCGCGTCCCCGGCGGGCTCACCGCCGAGGAAGTGCGCACCGCGCAGCTCGTCGCCGACGTCATGACGGCAGCCCTGGTGGCGCTGCCCCGGGGGGAGGAGAACGGATACGGAGGAGAGGAACCCTGGTTGAGCGGCCTGGCCACCGATCATGACGAGGTCCACCAGGCCGTCGGCATGATCATGGCGCAGCTCGGTGTCGCCTCGGAGGAGGCGCTGGCCCGGTTGCGCGCCCACGCCTTCGCGCACAACCGCACCGCCCTGGAGGTGGCGCGTGACGTGGTCTCGCACAGGGAGAGATTCGACCGGGACTGGTGAGGGGCGGCCGCCGTAACTGCTGCTGACGGGCGACCGTGAGTCGCGAGTATCGACGGTGACTCGTGAGTATCTGCTGCGGTCTCCTGCGGTCTCCTGCGATCTTCCGCGATCTTCCGCGATCTGCTGCGATCTGCTGCGGTCCGCTGCGACAGACCCCGGCCGGCCGGGATCAGATCTGTGCCCGTCCGGTCTTGCGGACCTCCGCCAGGCGCTGCGCTCCCAGCTGTACGGCAGCCTGGGTGACGTCGGGCGATACGTCGCCGAGGCCGCCGTGGGTGAGCCCGATCGCGTCGTCGCCGACCCGGACGACGGCGACGTCCAGGGTGAGCAGGACCGGTTCGTCGTTCAGCGTCGCACCCGACAGGGTGATCCGCAGCCCCTGCCGCGCGTTCCCCACCCCCGGCAGGCCCGCGTCGGTGACCTGGACGTTCTGCACAGCGCCGTGGGCCGTGGTCACCGTGAACTCGGCGCACTTCGCGGGGAGGGTCTTCAGCCAGGCCACTGTGCGGTCCACGTCGGCCGGGCTCTGGGTGACGACCTGGTAGCGCAGCTGGGACCCGTTCCAGACGTCGTCGAGGCCGGTCACCGCGCGGGCGCGGGTGTTCGCGCCGAACAGGTCCTCGGCGTACAGGGTGTCGAGCAGGCGCCGGCAGTCGGGCCGCTGGACCGTCGCCTTCAGCAGCCCGTCGTGCCAGGTCGCCACACCCTGCGTGGGCGCCCACTGCTCCCCCAGGTCGGCCGCCGTGACGAGGGCGGCCTGCGCCTGCGCCTGGGTGAGCGCGGGGGTGCCTCCCGGCGACGCCGTGGGCGCGGCGGTCGTAGCGGCGTAGTCGGGCTTCTCGGCGGTGGGCGGGGTGGTGAGGGCGTCGCAGGAGGCGGTGCCGAGCAGGGCACCCAGGGCGAGAGCGGAGGCGGCGAGGGAGCGGGCGCGGGCCGGGGACGGGATCACGGGGGTGCCTCCTTGGGGCGTCCAAGGTCGAGTACGCCCTCTTACGGCACCACCCCCGCCCACGCTCCACCAGCGAGCCGGGCCGTCCGGGTGAGGGGTCGGATACGGACACGCGCCGCAGGCCGAGGTGGGCCGAAATCCCGTTGCCGGGCCCCCGCCCCGTTGTTACCGTCGCCCGCATGCAGCGCGCCCACGCAGTACGCCCGTCTTCCACGACGACGCCGGACAGTGTCCCGGCGCGCTGATCGACGAGTCAGTTTCCGAGCCCCGGGGCGAGTGCCCCGGGGCTTTGTCGTGCGGGGTGCTCGGTCCGGGCGACCGTGAGGAGAGCCCACCGTGTACGACCACCGACGACTCGGCCGTGATCTCGACCTGTTCGACACCGACCCGCTGATGGGCGCGGGGCTGCCGTACTGGCTTCCCGACGGGGCCGCCGTACGGCACGCCCTGGAGGAGTACGTCCGGGAGGCGGAGCGCGCCGCCGGGTACCGGCACGTGTACTCGCCCGTCCTCGGCAAACGGGAGCTGTACGAGATCTCGGGTCACTGGTCCCACTACAGCGACGACATGTTCCCGCCGATGGCGCTGGGCGCGGAGGAGGTCGTGCTGCGGCCCAGCCTCTGTCCCCACCACGCGCTCATCTACCGTTCCCGCTCCCACAGCTACCGCGAACTACCCCTGCGGATGGCCGAGTTGGGCGGCATGTACCGTTCCGAGCCGTCCGGGGTGCTCGGCGGCCTGACCCGTGTGCGGTCCATCCAGCTCAACGACGCGCACATCTTCTGCACCCTGGACCAGGCCGTGGCGGAGGCCGGGGCCGCCCTGGAGCTGATCGGCCGGGCCTACGCCGACCTCGGCATCCGCGCCGCCCGCCACCGCCTCTCTCTCCCCGGTGAGGGCGGCAAGTACGTCGCCGACCCGCACCTGTGGCGGCGGGCCACCGCGTTGCTGAGGGAGGTGCTCGACGCGTCCGGCGTGGAGTACGAGGCGGTCGAGGGCGAGGCAGCCTTCTACGGCCCCAAGATCGACGTGCAGATCACCGATCCGGCCGGCCGTGAGTCCACCCTCTCCACCGTCCAGATCGACTTCCACCAGCCCGAACGCTTCGACCTGCACTACATCGGCGCCGACGGGGCGAAACACCGGCCCGTCATGGTGCACCGCAGCATCATCGGCAGCGTGGAACGGGCGGTCGCGCACCTCATCGAGGAACACGGCGGCGCGTTCCCCACCTGGCTGGCCCCGGTGCAGTTGGCGGTGCTGCCGGTGGCCGAGGCCCAGGAGGAGCAGGCCGACGAGGTCGTACGGCAGGCCGTGGCCCGGGGGCTGCGGGCGGAACTCCACGGCTCCGGCGAGGGCACTCTCGCCGCCCGGATCCGCGCGGCGCGGCTGGTGCCGTACCAGGCGGTGGTCGGGCAACGGGAGGCCGACGACGGGCTGGCCGCCGTACGGCTGAGGGACGGCAGGCGCCCCGGAGCGGTACCCGTCGGGGAGCTGCTGGACCGGATCGCCGCCCGGGTCGGTGATCGCGGGGCGGAACTGTGGGCGGGCGCAGCGTGAGGCCGGGCCCGCTGGGGGCGGGTCGGTCGCGGAAGCGGAGGGCGTAAGTTCGGCTGCGTAAGGTCGGGTTTCCGGCCCGTCGAGAGAACCAGAGGACAGCCATGACCGGTCAGCCCATCCCGGTGATCATCGACTGCGACACCGGCGTCGACGACGCCCTGGCCCTCCTGTTCGCCGTACGGCATCCCGCGCTCGACCTGCGCGCGGTGACCTGCGTGGCCGGGAACACCGACGTGGACGGGGTCGTCCGCAACACCCTCACCGTGCTGGAACAGGCGGGCGCCCCCGGGATACCGGTCGCCCGGGGCGCCGAACGCCCGCTGATCGAGCCCGTCCGCACGGCCCGGCATGTGCACGGACAGGACGGGATGGGCGACCTGGGGCTGCCCGCGCCGACCCGGGTCCCGGTGGACGTGGACGCGGTGACGCTGCTGCGCCGCGAGATCCTCGCCTCCCCGCGCCCGGTCACGCTCATCCCCATGGCGCCCCTGACGAACATCGCCCTCCTGCTGCGCACCCATCCCGAGGTGGTGCGCAACATCGAGCGGATCATGTTCATGGGCGGCGCGGTGGCCACCGGGAACGCCACACCGGTCGCGGAGTTCAACGTGTGGCACGACCCGGAGGCGGCGGCGATCCTGCTCACCGCGGGCGTACCGATCACCATGTACGGCCTCGACGTGTTCAAGCAGGTCCTCGTCCCGGCCGCCGACGTCCAGCGGCTGCGCGCCAGTTCGGAACCCCGGCTCCGACTGGCCGGCGAACTCCTCGCCCACCGCGACCCGGCCACCTCCGGCGACCCCACCCCCACGGGCGGCCTCGGCGACGCGGGCGCGGTCTGCGCCGTCGTCGACCCCCAGGGCATCACCACCGAACCGCTCCCGGTCGAGGTCAACCTGGCCGCCGGCCCCGCCCGCGGCCAGACCATCGTCGACCGCCGCCCCCGCCCCGGCGAGTCCGAGATCCACGAGGGCGTCCGCACCCAGCCCCTGGTGGACGTGGCGTTGGGCGTCGACGTGGAACGGTACGTGAAGCTGTGGCTGACGACGGTGGAGACGCCGTAGGCGGTCACCGCACAGGTATCAAGAGCACGGGGGTGCCTACCGGTGCATCTCTTAGGAGCACACTCCTTAGAAGTGCACTCCTAATGATTGAGGGCTCCGAAGAGTCCGCCTGTGCAGCGTGGGAATGGCCGAACACGATCCTCGGCTCGGAGGTGCGAAGCGCTGGAACCCTCTGCGTCTTCGGGGCGCGGACCAGGGTTATCCGAGGGACGTGAGGCTGACCTCGGCCCATACCGTCAGCTCGCCGCCCGCCCGTCGTGTTCCCCATCCGTCTGCCAGCGCTTCGATGATCAGCAGACCGCGTCCGTGCTCCTGGTCGGGCGGCGGCGGTGGTCCGGCCGGGGCCAGGGGCATACGTCCTCCGCCGCCTTCGTCCGTCACGCTGATCGTGGCCGACCGGGTGGAGAGGGCGCAGGTGACCGTGATGGCGTGACTCCCGCTGTGCTCGACGGCGTTGGCGACGAGCTCTCCGGCGATCGTCTCCAGGTCATCCGTCGCACACGAAGGCAGGCCCCACGACCGGGTGGTGTCGCGCACATGGCGTCGGGCGATGGAGGCGGAGGCGCGGTCGTGACCTGGGAGGGTCAGCGGGAGAACGGCCTCGACCGGGGCGGGGCGGGACCTTGGCGCCCCGTTCTGCTCGCGTACTCCTGGCCGCTCCGCCCTTTCGCGACGTGCGCTCCGGTACCCGGCGATGAGCAGAGCATCCTGCAGGGCATCAATCAACTGGCCTGCCAGTTTGCTCAGTTCACTACCTGACTGCTCCGGCGTCGCGACTACTTCCCGCGCCCGCACCAGTAGCCGTTCCGCCAACCCGAGCTGGACGTCCTCGACCTGGTCGGCGAGCCGGGAAACGACCCCGCCCCGGTCGGTGACGAGCAAACAGGGCTGCCCGTGGGCGCCGGTCCAGGGCAGAAGTCGCACATGACTCGCCTCGCCGTTCACGACGCCACCTCCAGACAGGCGTGGATGTCGCGCGTATCGAGGTCGACGCCGTACGTGGCACACCAGAGGGCGTCACGGCGCAGCCGCTGGATACGGGCCTTCTCCTCGCGCTCGTGCGCGGCGAGGTAGGGGCGGACGAGGGGGGTGGAGGCGCCGTCGATGGGGGTGAACCAGCGGTGGACGGTGGGTGCGATGGCAGGGCTGGCCACGACAGGTTGAGGGGCACGGAGACGGGCCGGCGGCGACAGATGCTCTTCGCGAAGGCGGCCGGTCGGCTTGAAGAGCAGGTTCGTCCACTCAGCGAGCCGTCTGATCAGTCGTCGCATGAGAACTCCCAGCGTGGTTGAGCATGCGAATCAGGTGTTCTTGAGGCACGCCGAGACGACCACCAGCAGGTCGCGGCGCCTCTTTCGTTGTCTGGAGTCTGGCATCGATCGTCTCTCTGTGAGAATCTCACAGAGAGCTTCTCTCGAAATTCCCTCGTGTGAGTGACGCGTCTCCGTGCGGACATGTGTGAGCGTGGTCCCGACCTGGTCGGACACCTCGACAACGGTGCGGACAAAGAGAAAGGGCAACCGTGGGACCAACCACTAGGCGCCGCCAACTTGGCGCCGAGCTCAAGCGGTTGAGGGACTCCAAGGGGCTCACCCTCGAAATGGCCGGAGAGGCGGCCGGGGTGTCGCGGGCGACCGTGAACCGGTACGAGTCCAACCACGGACCGGTGAAGTGGCTGGTTGTGGACTCTCTGTGCCGTGCGTATGACGTCACGGACGAAGAGCGCGCGGCACTCGTCGCCCTGGCCAAGAGCGCCAAGGTGCAGGGGTGGTGGAAGAGCTACAACGACGCGATTCCCGGCTGGATCACACCGCTGCTCACGCTTGAGGACGAGGCAGTCGAGGAGTGCCACTGGGCCAACACCTACGTGCCCGGGCTGCTACAGACCCGCGCGTACGCCACCGCCGTTATCCAGGCGGCCGAGGTGCGCGCCGAGCCTGAGTTGATCGAGCGAATGGTGGACGTCCGGATGAAGCGGCAGGAGGTCCTCAAAAGAGAGACTCCGCCTCACATGTGGGCAATCCTGGATGAGGCCGTTGTCCGCCGCCGAGTCGGATCTGTTCAGGTGATGGCCGAACAGCTGGAGCACCTGCGTGCTGCGGCGAGTACCCCGCACGTCACGGTGCAGATCCTTCCGTTCGACGTGGGTGCACATGCGGCTGAAAGCACCAGCTTCATCATCATCCGTGGTGCCGAGACGTCGCTCGACGTGGTGCACCTCAGCAACCTCAGCGGGGCTCTGTACCTGGAGAAGTCGGCCGAGTTGGAGCGGCATAAGGTGGTCTTTGAGTATCTGCGGTCACAGGCGCTCAGCCCTTCGGACACGAGCGGCCTGCTCGCGGAACTGGTCGGAGAGTTCACCGCCGCAGCACACAAGGAGCGATGATGGCACTGGCTCAAGGGGACGAAAACGACGGCGCTCGGTGGTTCAAGTCCTCGTACAGCGGAGGATCCGGGAGCGATTGCGTGGAGGTGGCGTTCAGCGGCAGGGCCACCTGGGTCCGCGACTCGAAGGCTCCACGACGAGGCGAGCTGAACCTGCCTGCCGATGCCTTTTCGGCTTTCATCACGAGCTTGAAGATGCAGATAGGTATACGCGAAGGCTGATGACGGGCCGCCGACTACCGACAAACTTGCACTGGCCAGCCTGCGGACATCGTGGTTCTGGAGTGTGCTTACGGCCGTGTCAGCATCCGGTCCGTCTACGAACGCGACGGCGCCCCGCACGCTGGGCGCCCCTTCGAACTGAGCATTACTCGAATTGCGCGCGGATGGGTCCCTCTGCCGATCAGAGCTTGAACACGCCCCGCCAGGTCCATCCAGCGCTGAGGACCACGTTACGCAGGGGATCTGTCATCTCCCGCGTGTCGAAGCGGAATGCCTCGACCTTGTGCTTGCGGCCGTCGGGGTCCTGCTTGGTCTCCATCTGTCGGAATACAGCGGGGGCGTGCCCCCGTCCGTACTGCGCGCTGGCCTGATCAGCCGAACGATTCTCCCATCGCTCGTCGAGAAAGCGCACCTCTTGCTTCTCCGGGACGAGGCGCATGCTGGTCTTTAGTCTCAGCCCCACCCGCGGAATCCGGCACTCCGCCACCAAGTCGGCCTTCTCGGTAGGCACAGCGTGGCGTACGCGGTACGGCGCGTCTGGCCCGTTGAGTGCGAAAAGTGCGGCTCGGACCTCGTCGGAAGAGCGAGGTACAACACCGCTGTCAGGGCGCTTGGTGCCGGTCAGTTTGTCGAAAATGCCCATCGCTATGCCTCCGTCCCGGTGTCCGGGCGAATCGTGCGCATGAAGTCCTGAAAATCTCCCACTACAGCGTCGTGCTGGGCCGCAGTGGCAGTCAGAGCCAACCGGATTGCTGCGCGCTTGTGTGCATCCCCGGCATCCGACAGGGACAGGGACAGGTACACCTGTGACTGGACAAGGTCGCGGCGCTCACCGTCGATGATGGTGGAGAAGGCCAGACGCTGGCTCAGGGCGGGAGCGTCGGCGGAGCCGACCTCGCGGAGGTGCGTCACCACCACCGACTCAGCAACCTCGTGCAGGCGCTCCACCGACTTGTCTGCGAGGTCCGCTAGCGTCACCGCGTCCGGCGGTACCTCGCCGTCGATGGTGATGTTTGCGGCGAACCCGGCATCTGGCTGCGGATGCACGGCAGCGAAGGCCACACTCGCAGCGTCGAACTCCCTTGGCCTGGCGGGGAGCCAGCCCTCTGGCAACTGGAACTTGATGGGTATCGGTAGTGTTGTGGGCATTTCGCGCCCTCCTTGAAGGGAAAGTAGATCAGAACCAGTCGGTGACAGTGCCCTTGACGGAGTTGATGCCGTCGCCGACCGTGTCCCCCACTGCGTCGGCGGCGTCGCTGACCGACTTGCTCAACTTGTCCGGATCGACGGTGATCTCGAAGCCCGCTGCACCGCCGAAGACGGGGGAGGCGCCGGCCTTCCCGCCGAGGTGAAATGTCCCGTCGTCGTCCTTCTTATAGCCCCACCAAGCCTCCGCACCGGGACCTGCCCACCCCTCAGCCGTCGCGCCGAAACCAATTCCGGCAACCTCGCCACCTCCGGCGACGGTGCCTTTCGCTCCAGCGAACGCCTTCCCGCCGACGGTGAACTCGTCCTTGGTCGCCTTGACGTTGACTCCAGCCTCGGCACCGGCGAATCCCTCGCCCCGAACGTAGCCACCGGCGTAAGGCCCATACTCTGCCCGGCCTTCGACCAAAGCCCGCAGACCCGCGGACACCTCGGCTTTGCCGACGACACCCTTGTTGTTAAATCCGTAGTTCGCGGTGGCCCTGGCTCCCCCGTAGGCGTCGGTTATCCCAGAAAGCTTCCAGTCTCCATTGGTCAGCTTCCCTTCCGCGGTCGCGTGGAAGAGGTCGGCGTAAGCCTTGACCGATCCCTCCTTGCCGTACTTGGGATCGGGGGTGACGGAGAAGCCGGCATCGAGCCCGGTCAGCTTGAGCTTGCGCTCGGAGTGCCACCCGTCGGTCTCAGTGCCGGCCTTGGATCCCGCTGCCTCGGCCTCATACTTTTCGATGTCGCCCACGGCGGCGCCGTTAAAGCCGTTGAACGTTCCGTCCCTGGCGTCAGAGTCGATGACCACGGCCTTGAAGGCGACCTCGACGCCGTTGTCGGCGTCGCCGACGGCTTTCACAGCCTGGTCAATGCGCTGCTGCCAGGAGCTGACGGCTTTGCGAACACTGTCCTGGTAGTCGGGGTCATGGTGGAGAGCCGTGCGCTCGCCATCACTGAGCAGCGTCGTGTCGTACGAGACCACGCCCTGGTCCGAGACCTTCATGCCCTTGGCGATGGCTTCGTCCCGGTCTGACTCAAGTCTCTTGCGCAGATCCACGAACTGCGTGTACGCGTCCCGGAGTAGCCCTGCAATTGCCGTTGCTTCGGTCTGGGCGTTCTGGAACTCCTTCAGGGTGATGGCGAAACGCTTGTTCGCGGCGTCCGCGCTCAGTCCCGTCCAAGTCGGGCCAAGGGTGATGCCGTGGACGTCCCGTTTGTATGCCTTCTCCTGTTCGTGGAACTTCTTGGCCGCGTCATCCCAACTGTCCGCAGCTGTGGTGAGTGTTGACAGGTTGGTCGTCAATATCTCGTGATACGTCGGCATGGTCCCCGTTGAATGCGGTGGCGTACGAATCAGGTTGAGGCAGCAGTCAGTTCTGCGGCGGCGGTGTGTACATGTCGAATACGGACGTCGTGCGAGCCATTGCGCCGACGCCGACGTCTGTGCCCTGCAGCGTGCTGTTGCCCTGCCGCAAGGCGGCCTTGTCTGACGACAGCCGGTTCATGAGGTTCTGAACCTGCTCGTCCCAGGTCTTGTGGGCCTTGCGCACGGCGCCCGAGGTGAGCCATCCCTGCCCGTCCTTCGCATCGAAGGCTTTGACGACAGCACCCGTGTCGTCGTCGGGCCGGTCACCTGCAGTCCTGGTTCCGTTTTCGATGTGGTTCTCGATGGCAGTCGCTGCGGCCTGCTTCTCGGCGGGCGAGGACGCCAGGTCCTTCTTGCCGCCTGAGAAACCCCCTCCATCGGCCGGGAGCTGATTCAGTCGCATACCGGCCGGGTGTGCAGCCGCGCCAGCGACTATGTGGCGATCTCCTGCGGACTCCGACATGGACGCTTCCCCCCGAGTGCACTCATTTGGCGTGCGCCTGCCAGGCTAGCAACCATCCATCGCATCGCAGTTATGGACCTCCAACCGTGACGCATCGCCCAACGGGCCGACCGCTCATCGGAGTTACCCGAAGCGGCGCCTACTGGTGACGGCGGCCGTAACGGTTTAACCGAATCGTCGGGGTCGGGGCGGCTCCGCCCCCGGCAGCACGCGGAGCCGACACCGAGTGCGCCCCACAACAGCCTGTTGCTGTCCTTGGCGGAGGCTTCGGTTGGCTTAACCTTCTTTGCCGGAGCAGCGGAGGCCTCGTCCTTGGAGGCGGCCTCTCACCTGCCGCCCGACCTGATCCATCGCCATTTGACGGTACAGACCACGGCGGGCGCGAAGAGCATGGCCAACAGCCACAAGCCCACGCTCGCTGGAGAGTAGATGTAGTAGCGCCATTGCTCTGGCAGGGACGACGGCGCGAGTAGGAGAGCGATCAGCGCGGCCCAAGGCGGCTGAGACGATCTGGCTGAGGCTCGTGTGAGCACCGCGTCGGAGCCGTCCTAATCCGTGTGTAGGGGGTCAGACAGCGGGTTGGACGCGTCTCCGCTAGCTGAATATCAGCTGCTCATGCGTCGGCGCCTGGCTACGACGAAGCCCGCCAGGGCCCCGCACAGCACGGCGACCCCGACGCCCAGGCCGATCCAGAGGCCTGGGCTCCCGCTGCCCTCCGAGGACGAAGCCGAGGCTTGGGAGTCGGAGCCCTTTGCAGGGGCGTTTCCAGCTTCAGGCGCCGAGGCCTTTGAACTCGGTGATGCCGATGCCTCCGCGGCTGCGAGGTCTGGGAGCGGATACACGTCGGCCTTGCCGGGGTCGCCGGGGTTCTGCAGGGCGATGCGCGGTCGGACGATGCCGTAGCCGATGGAGTCGTTGCGCTTCTTGCCGTCTGTCGGGGCGCCGATGGTGTTGAGCATGACGCGGAGGACCTGGTTGTTGGTCCAGGTGGGGTGCTTGGACCAGATGAGGGCGGCACTGGCGGAGGCCAGGGCGGTGGCGCCGCTAGTGCCGCTGGTTTCGCACAGGCCGGTTTTTCCCCCGCAGGCGTGGACCAAGTCTTCGCCGGGAGCGGCCATGTCCACCTGAGGTCCGAACTGGGACGAGGAAGCTCGCTGGAGGTTCTTGCCCACCGATGCCACGCCTACGACACCGGGTGTGGCCGCTGGGTATTCAACTGGGTTTCCCTTGTCCCCGCTGTTGCCCACAGCTGCGAATACAAGCGAACCGCGACTCAGGGCGTATTTCGACGCAGCAGTCAGTTCGGGCGAGTGGGCCGTCGTGGAGGCTGAGATGTTGATGACCCGAGCGCCAGAGTCTGCGGCGTAGCGGATGGCTTTGCTGAGGTAGGCCGGTCCCGAGAAGGGATTTTCGTCAAATTTGCCCGGCATCCGGATGGGGAGGATCTTCGTACCCGGTGCGAGGCCGAAGGCGCCCTTTCCGCCTTGGTAAGCACCCGTACCGGCGATGAGCCCGGCCATCCCCGTACCGTGGCCGTCGTAGTCCGTGTGCTCGTCACCGGCTCGGCTTGTAGGTGCAAGGTCCTTCCCAGCGAGCACTCGGCCCTTCAGATCGGGGTTGTCCGGATCAACTCCCGTGTCGATCACAGCGACGGTAATTCCCTTGCCGGTGCTGGTCTGCCACATCTGCTCGGCCTTCATGGCGTCGAGGAACCACTGCTTCTCGCGGGTCGACTCCCCGCTGGCCGGCGTGCCTGCGGCGCCCACCAGTAGCAGGCCGAGGACCGCCGCTGCCGTGGCTCGGCGGCCCCTGTGTCGAGTGCTACTGGTACGCATGAACTTCGCTTTCATCGTTCCCGGATACGTCAGTCGATGACCGGCGGCATGGCGGGGCGGATGCCCTGTCGCCAGGTCTCCTCATCCTCGACCACGCCATATGGTCGCCCATTGCCGTTGCTGTCGGGTGTTCTGTTCGCGGGAGTTCGGTGAGAGGCACCAGACCCGGCGGCTCCCTGCCTCTCGCCGTGGCGGCCCGCGCCGGACGTACCACCTACGACACCGCGGCCTGCGGTGCCGGGATTCGCGGCGGTGGCGGGGTTGACAGGTGTGGCCGCGCCCCGGCCTGCGGTGCCGGGATTCGCGGTGGTGCCTGGGTTGACAGGTGTGGCCGGGCCACGGCCTGCGGTGGCGGGGGTGCCAGGTCTGGACGCGCTGCGGCCCGCGGTGCCCGGATTCGCGGCGGTGGCGGGGTTGCCAGGTGTGGCCGCGCCGCGGCCCGCGGTGCCAGGACTCGCTGCGCTGCCTGGGTAGCCAGGCCTGGACACCGCTGCCCCCGCACGTCCCGGCTGCTGGGGACGGGCAGTACCCGTGCCTTCGTTCGGGAGTGGACGCCCACCGATGACGCCACCGTTCGAGATACGACGACCAGGCGTCTGGCCCTGCTGGCCCATCGCCTGGCCGATCGGATTTGTCGAACCGGCGGTCGGACCCATCGGCCCACGCGTGGGCATGCCCTCGCCGCCCACGACGGTGCCGCGCGGGATGCCCATTGACCTGCCCGAGGCCTGTGGCACAGGGCGGCCCCCGACGACACCGCTACCGCTTCCGGTACCGCCCCGGGCCATCCCTACAGGATTCGCCGTCGCCCCCTGCCCAGGCTGGAACGGCGTCCGGCCCATGACAGGAGACCGCCCTTGCCCTACCGGGGTGTTGACCGGCGGGCCGAACGCCGGCGGCGCCGTGCCGGTCTGAGGTGTCGGACCATTCTTCAGCTGGTCCGGGCTGGGCAGTGCGTCTGGCACACCATGCGGGGACTGCGTGTGCGGAGGCAGCGTGCCAACGGAGTCGATGCCCATCCGCGTGGGCTGATCCAAGTCCAACGTTGGACGGCGTTCAGGCGATGGCACCGCTGAGGACTGGCGTGGGGTGGACGCATCAGACCGTGTATCCGAGCCGCGCGACGCCTGATAAACCGGAGCAGCGCCCGCCTGAGACACGCCTTGTCCGGAAACCGCTGGACGAGCCAGGTCCGCTGATTCATTCTCACGCACCGGCACAAACGCCTCCGGCGGCGGCGGAAACTTAGGCCTCTCCAGCTTCCCCATCTCCGTCGCCGACACCTGATACGTCTGCCCCAGCTTCCGCATCTGCGCGGCCGCCTCGAGGCGGACCTTCTCCCGGTTCGCCGTCAGCGCGTCGAGTTCGCTTCGGGACTTGGCGCTCACCGCCGCCGCGTCCGGGTCGTTGTGCGCGGACTGCGCCGCCGCGAGGTTCGCCTTCGCGCCGGGCATGTCGCGTGGGATGGAGGCCTGGGCCGTGGCGATCGCTCCCGATGTCTGGCCCAGCCACTTCGCCGCGTCCTCGCTGAAGTCGCCCAGTCGCAGGGTGGAGTTGGCCAGGTCGCCGGCCCAGGTGCGGAAGGCCTCGGCGCCCTCGCCCTTCCATTCCACGTACTGCGGGCGGACCTTGAGGTCCTCGGCGATGCTGCGGATCTCCTTGGCGGCCGCGATCAGGCGGTCGGCTGCGGCCTGCACCGTGCCGGAGTTGGCCTGATCCAGCCACGCAAGCATCTGCTCGTGGCTCATGTCCTCGAAGGGCGTGCCGCCCGAGGGTGCTTTGGCAGACATCAGATCGAGCCTCCCGCGTCGCTGTCGGACGGGCCCTTGTCGGCGCCGGTCTGACCCGTCCGGGCCTTCTCGGGGTCGTAGCTTCCGCCGTAGTGCTTGGTCGTCTCGGTGCTGATCGCCACCATGCGGTCGCGGACGTCCAGATCGATGCCCTCGTAGCCCTTGTGCGAGGCCAGCACGGCGATGCTCATGCCCTCCATGGAGTCGGACAGGAGCTTCGACAGAGTCTCCAGTTCGCCTATCACCGTCTCGTACGCGGTGAACAGACCGGCCGCTTCCGCCCACGCCCCGTCCCCGCCGCCGAGTTGGTGGCGTACGAGCTGCTCCTGGCGGACCTTGTCCGGGCCCGCCGCGGAACTCTTCAGGTCACGGATCAGCTCGTCGACGCGGGCCTGGAACTTCGTGAAGGACGAGAACTCCGCGACGACTTCGGCTGCCGCGCCGGCAGCCTCCTGTGCCATGTCGAACACGTCAAACACCCAAGACGGCCCCGACGCCGCGCCACTGTCGCTCGGCGACACCCTGTCCTCCCCCGTAGGTCATCAACAGTCAACGACTCGTAAGTAACTGTAACTACCAGCAGTGACAGCGAACACCCAGGCCGTTTCGGGCGGGTGAGGTGATTCCAGCCAACACCGTGACGGGAACGGGACCCGAGGGCGGGAGATGAGAAACCGCAGCCGGGAAAAACGCCGAAGAGGCCGCCCGCGCCACGATGGCGGGCGACCTCTTCGGGTCAGCCAGGACTGCTCAGTCCCCGTCGGTCAGGAACGCGTCGCCTTCCGGCGGCGGGTCATCACGACGATGCCCGCTCCGCCCGCCAGCAGCACCGCCGCGCCGATCGCGATCGGGCCGGTGCTGCTGTTGGCGCCGGTCTCCGCGAGGTCGTCGCCGCCGCCCTTCGGCGTGACGGCCGGGGCCGTGGTGGACTCGGAGGCCGAGGGGGTGGGGCTGTCGGTGCCCGGGGTCTCGCTCGCCGGCGGCTCGGTGGCGGCCGGGGGCGTGGTCTCCTCGGCCGGCGGCGTCGCGGGCTCGGAGGGCTTCTCCGGGGTCGTCGCGGGCGGGGAGGTCGGGGTGGCCGGGGTGGTCGGCGGCTCGGACGGGACCGTCGTGCAGTCCTTCGTGCCGCCGTTCCAGCCCGCGATCAGCTTGTCCTTGATGACCGGGCGGTCCGGGCCCTTGGGCAGGTCGCCGTGGACGAAGCCGTCCTTGACGTCGAGCTTGCCGTCGAACTTGACCGCGCCCCGGTACAGGTCGACCTGCGCGAAGCAGCCCGCGTCCGGCACCGCGATGTCGAGGGACTCGGTCTGGCCCGGCTTCACGGTCACCGTGTCGAAGTCGACGAAGACCTGCTCGCCGGAGGTGTTGAAGGTGGCGCCGTGGGCGAGGTAGGAGGCCAGCGAGGCGGTGCAGGAGTCGGCGTCACCGGCGGTGCGGACCTTGACGTGGATCTTGCCGTCGTCGGTGGGCTTGAGGTTCTGGTCGTCGACCTTGACGGAGTCGAAGAAGCCGGTGCCGTCCAGGGAGAACTGGCAGCGGTCGGTTCCGGTCTCCGTGCCGGCGCCCGTGCCGGGCTTGTAGGTGCCGCCGGACTTCCAGCCGTCGCCGCCGGGAGTGCCGTGGGCCCAGGAGGTCGGGGCGGAGACGGCACAGAGGACGAGCGCCGCGGCACCCGTCCCCAGCAGGCGGCGCGCGGTGACACGTCTGGCTATGGACATGCGGATCCCATCAAGGTGAGGGGGTGGCGGGTGCTCCGCGGAGCACCGTCGTGAGAGACACCGGCTTCACTGGTCAGGTGAATCACCTGCAAGGAGCACGAACAACCCATGCAACCCATGCAACCCATGCAGCACATGCGTCATGTGCATCTTGCGGATCACATGCCTCACGTGAATCACGGTGTTCGCACATCGTGGATCTCCGTGCGGAAGCTGTCAACCTGCGGCAATACAGGGAGCGTTCAAGGATCCGTCACAATTTCATCACACGGGGAATGAACTACTCCGAAAGCGTTCGAGTTCGCTTTACCGACAATGGGGACAGATACGAGAGTGGCGCAGTGCCAGCCATTGACCACCGCCCGAGGGAGACCGCGTGACCGTCCCGCACGCCGACCGTTCCGCTCGTCCCGACCTGCCTGCCGACCTGTCCTCCCGTGACCCCGACTGGTGGCGGCAGGCGGTCGTCTACCAGGTCTATCCCCGCAGCTTCGCCGACGCCGACGGAGACGGGCTCGGGGACCTGAAGGGCGTCACCCGGCGGCTGACCCACCTCGCCGCCCTCGGGGTCGACGCGCTGTGGCTGAGCCCCTTCTACCCCTCCGAACTCGCCGACGGCGGCTACGACGTCGCCGACTACCGTGATGTCGACCCGCGCCTGGGAAGCCTCGACGACTTCGACGCCCTGGCCGTCGAGGCTCACCGGCTCGGCCTCAAGGTGATCGTCGACCTCGTCCCCAACCACACCTCCCACCAGCACGTCTGGTTCCAGGAGGCGCTCGCCGCCGGCCCCGGCTCCGCCGCCCGGGACCGCTACGTCTTCCGTGACGGACGCGGTACGCACGGTGAACTCCCGCCCACCGACTGGCAGTCCGTCTTCGGTGGCAGCGCCTGGCAGCGGGTGCCGGACGGGCAGTGGTACCTGCATCTGTTCGCGCCCCAGCAGCCCGACCTGAACTGGGCGAACGACGAGATCCGCGCCGACTTCCGCACCACCCTGCGCTTCTGGGCCGACCGCGGGGTTGACGGCTTCCGCGTCGATGTCGCCCACGCCCTCGCCAAGGACCTCGACGAACCGCTGCGCGACCTCGGTGCCCCCGCCCTCAGCGCCGAGGCGGCCCTGTCCGAGTTCCCGCCCGGCACCCACCCCTTCTTCGACCGTGACGACGTCCACGAGATCTACCGGGACTGGCGCACGATCCTCGACGCCTACCGTCCGCCCCGGATGGCCGTCGCCGAGGCCTGGGTCCCGGGTGCCCGGCGCGCGCTGTACGCCCACCCGGACGGGCTCGGTCAGGCCTTCAACTTCGAGTACCTGCAGACCGGTTGGGACGCGGACGAGCTGCGCCAGGTGATCACCGACTCGCTGGCCACCGCGCAGGCGGTCGGCGCCTCCGCCACCTGGGTGCTCTCCAACCACGACGTGGTGCGGCACGCCTCCCGCCTGATGCTGCCGCCCGGCACCGACGACAACGCCTGGCTGCTGTCCGGCGGCCACGCCCCGGCGGTGGACGAGGCGGCGGGGCTGCGACGAGCCCGGGCGGCCACGCTGCTGATGCTGGCGCTGCCCGGATCCTCGTACCTCTACCAGGGTGAGGAGCTCGGCCTGCCCGAGGTGGCAGACCTGCCGGTCGAGGTGCTCCAGGACCCGATCTGGGAACAGACGGGACGTGTCCGCAAGGGGCGCGACGGGTGCAGGGTGCCGCTGCCGTGGGCGACGACGGGACCGTCGTACGGCTTCGGGGCGGGTGGCGCGTGGCTGCCGCAGCCGGAGAGCTTCGCGCGGTACGCCGTCGAGGCGCAGGACGGGACTGACGGCTCGACCCTGGAGTTCTACCGCACGGCCCTGCGGGTGCGCCGCAAGCTCCAGGAGGGCGAGTCGCTGACCTGGGCGGACGGAGGCCCGCCCGGGGTGCTCGACTTCAGCCGTCACGACGGCTGGCGCTGTGTCACCAACCTGTCCCAGGCGGCCGTCCCGCTGCCGCCCGGAGAGGTGCTGCTGAGCAGCGCTCCCCTGGCGGACGGGCGGCTCGGCCCGGACACCACGGTGTGGGTCGGGTAGGACCGTTCAGCCGGCCGGCTACTGCCTGATGGTCGGCGGGGTCGTCGTGGCGGTCGGCGGCGGGGTGAGGACGACCATCGGTTCGCCGGGCCGCGCCGCGGGCGGGGTGAGCTGGTCCGAGGGCAGCTTCGGCGGGGTGGTCTGGGTGAAGAGGGCCTGGTCGAAGTTGACCATGCCGGTGTTCTCCATGACCGTGATGTGGTCCAGGACGGTGGCGTTGGCCTGGTCGGCCAGCTGCCGCACCAGGCTGTTCTTCGTGGTGGACCGGATCTTCGCGATCGTGTTGAAGATCGAACCGTGCGTCACCCGAAGGATGTTGGCGAAGTCGGAGTCGAACTGCGTGCCCTTGGGGTCCGCGGTCAACTGGTTGACGAAGCCCACCTGTTGTGGACTGGCCACGTTGGGCAGGGTGATGTTGAGCATGGGCGCGATCTTGCGACAGGTGGTGTCCAGCGCGGCGTGACCGTCGATCAGGTGGTTGGAGGCGGTGATGACCTCCTTCGCCGTTCCCTTGCCCACGCCGATCTGCCCCACCGGGTACTCCCACAGTCCGGCGGCGCGCACCTTGACCACGAAGTCCCGGTCCCCCTCCGTCAACGGCCCCCATTGGGTCTGGGAGATGACTCTGTCCTGGGAGCTGGAGACGGTGTCAAGGCCGAGCATCGAGGGATAGGCGAGCGCTGCCAGGGTCAACGTGAGAGCACCACCCACGAAGAGAGTTCCCATTGCGTTCCGCGAAATACCCACGGTGCCTCCTGCCCGGCCGGGTGCCCGCCGGTCGGCGGGCCTGACGCACAGGAGTACGGATGAGGGTGCCCCGGAAGTTCAACGGGTTGGCAAAAAAATTGCTCGGGGTGTGAGTGGGGGCGAGGGGGAAGTCGCGGCCGATGCCGGGGACTTCCCGCTTCCCTTAGCTGCGTGCGGCTGCCGTGGCCAGGGTCTTTCGATGACCGTTGACAAAGCGGAACGGCGTTCCGTATCGTAAATGGAACGTTGCTCCGCTTCAGTCTGCCTGAAGCCGGACGCTCCTGACCGCCTCGCCCGAGCTCGTCGGCCCGAAGGCCCGGCAGTACGCGGCAGAGGTCCTTCAACGGAAGTCACCTCATGAGTGAATCGACGTACACGGCCGACATGTTCGGCTCGCCCGCTCCCGTCCTCTCGGTCAGCCCGGTGGTGCTGCCGGCTCCCGGCCGGGCCGTGGACCTGGAGGTGCGGGTCTCCGCGCCCATGACCGGGACCGACCTGCCGGTCATCCTCCTCTCGCACGGTCAGGGTTACTCCAACCACCTCTCCTCGCTGAACGGCTACGCCCCCCTCGCCAACTTCTGGGCGGCGCACGGCTTCGTCGTGATCCAGCCCACCCATCTGAGTTCGCGGACGCTGCGCCTGGATCCCGACACTCCCGGGGCACCGCTGTACTGGCGATCCCGAGCCGAGGACATGACGCGCGTCCTGGACGGCCTCGACGCCATCGAGGCCGCCGTCCCGCAGCTCCTCGGGCGCCTGGACCGGGACAGGGTCGCCGTGGCCGGGCACTCGATGGGCGGACACACCGCGAGCCTGCTGCTGGGCGCCCGGCTCACCGATCCGGACGACGGATCGGAGGTGAACCTGGCCGAGCTCCGGATCAAGGCGGGTGTCCTGCTGGCGGCGCCCGGCCGGGGCGGTGACGCCCTCACCGAGTCCACGGCCGAGAACTGGCCCTTCTTCCTGACCACGGACTTCTCCGCGATGGCGACGCCCACGCTGGTGGTCGCCGGCGACAAGGACACCTCCGGCCACCTGACGGTGCGGGGCCCGGACTGGCACGCCGACCCGTACCACCTGGCCCCGGGCCCCAAGTCCCTGCTCACCCTCTTCGACGCGGAGCACGGGCTGGGCGGGGTCTCCGGATACGACGTCGCCGAGACCACCGACGAGAACCCCGAGCGCGTCTCCGTGATCCAGCGCCTGACCTGGGCCTACCTGCGCAGCGAGCTCTACCCCGGGGACACGGCCTGGCAGACGGCGCGCGCCGAGCTGGCGGCGAGCCCCGACCCGCTCGGGCGGATCGAGTCCAAGTAATCGAGTCCAAGTGGACGTGCGCGGGCACCACTTCGGAGGTGGACGTCTCCTTTCCGGCCCCCTCTCCTCTTGTCTCTCCTGTCGCCTCTTGCGTTGCCTCTCCTCTCGGTTGACCGAACATTGACCACTTCGCGGGAGACTGCGGAGGCAAACGCGGGAGACTCGTGACGGGCCCCGGGCCTAGATTCGCCGCATGTCCATGAGCATGTCCATGCCACATCGGTCCTCGCGGCCCGGGAGGGCCGCCGCGGCCCTCCCCGTACTCCCCTACCGCAAGCCCACCAAGGGCCGCGACTACTGGGTGATCGACGACGTGCTGCCGGACGTCGACGCCGTGCGGGAAGGCTGCCTCGGCAAGGACGACTGGGTCGAGGGCTATCCGCACAAGCCGGAGGCGTGGCCGGGGCTACGGGCGATGCCGGGGCTCGAGCAGGGGCAACTCGCGCGGGTGGAGCGGGTGGTGAGGGAGGCGACCGGGGCCAAGGAGCTCTGGGTGCAGAAAGCGCCCGGCGGGGGCACCCTCAACCACAACTGCGTGCAGGTGGTGGGGGAGGGGGAGAGCACGCCCCGCCCGCACACCGACTCGCGGTCGCTGTGCCGGTACGCCGCGGTGCTCTATCTCAACCCCGGTGTGCCCAAGGACTGCGGGACCAGTTTCTACCGGCAGTCCTTGCCCGGCGGGCGGCTCGGCGGCAATGTCGTGCAGGCCCCGCACAACAACCTCGTCGACGCGCTCGGTACGCGGTTCGTCGCGCCCGACGCCTTCGAGGAGGACGTACGCGTGCCTCACCGGTACAACCGTCTGCTCCTCTACAACGCCAACCTCGTGCACAGCGCGACGGGTTACTTCGGGCGCACGTTGGCGGAGAAGCGGATGACGGCCGTCTTCTTCTGGATGGCCTGATTCTGGACGGCCGGAGCGGCGGCGTCAGTTCACGATCGCCATCTCGTGCGGTGTCGCGTTCAGGTGGCGCCCGCCAGTCCGCGTACGCGGACGCGTCACGACGTCCTTGATGGGGACGCCGAAGCGGCCCGCAGCATCGGCAGCGCGACGGTCAGCGGGCGGTACGTGGTCAGCGGCAGCGCCTCCTGGAGGCCCAGCAGGTGCAGCGCCCAGGTGGAGTCGCTGACACCGTAACGGCCGTGCGGACGCAGCAGCCCGGCCGCCACGGCGTACGGGTCCTGGTCGTCCGTCCACACGGAGATACGCAGGGCACCTGCCCCGGGTGACGCCTCCGCGTCCGGGCGCTCCGACGCGGGGACCAGCAGGCGGGGGGCGGAGCCCGGGGTGAGCACGAGGAGGGTGAGGCGTTCGGTGTGCGCGGTCGGGCGGTGGCCGCAGAGCCAGACCATGTCGGGGCCGGGGGTCACGAGGAGCCCGGACAGACCGACGGTCGCCGCATACCGGGCTGCGCGGTCCATGCGGGCGGCGTAGTCCTCTGTCGGACGCTTCCGTGCCGGACCCTTCGGTGCCGGGCCTTTTGATGTCGGGCCTTTTGGTGTCTCAGTCATCGTTCTGCCTGGCTGTCCTGGCTCGCTGTCCTGGCTCGCTCGCCGCCTGCCGCTGGAGTCGATTCGTCGTCGAGGTGTGCCGCGCTTTCGGTCCGCGGTCCCCTTCGGCGGTCTGCCGGTCAGTACCGCACCGCCCGCGCCACCTCCGTCCGCACCTCGCCGGTCAGCTGGCGGTTGCTGCGGGCGGTCGCCTTGCCGGAGTCGCCGGCCGGGACGTCGGAGACGGTCACCACGACCGCGTCGAGCAGTTTGCCGGACTGGTCGGTGAAGTCGACCTGGACCGCGAAGGACCTGGTGGAGTCGGTGGAGTTCGCCGCGATGACCTGCACCGTCGTGCGGTCGTCGGCGGTGGTCGGCTCGCCCAGTCCGACGGAGCCCTTCGCGTCCGCGCCGCCCTTGATGTCGTCGAGCTTCCGGCCCACCTCCGCCGTCGCCGAGGCCAGCGCCGATGAGGCCTCCGACGCCTCCGAGGCGAGCGAGGACGCGGCGGCGGTCGCCTCCCTGCCGACCGACCGGGCGGCCGACTCGGCCTCGCTGACCGTGCTCGACGCACTGTCGTCGCCGGAGCAGCCGGTGAGGCCGGTCAGCGCGACCAGGCCCAGGCCGGTCAGGGCCAGACCGGTCAGGGCGGCGGTCGGGATCGCCGCCGGCGCCGCGCTCTTCGTCCGGCGCGCACGGGTACCGGCCATCTCGCCTCCCGGGGTGTGATGTGTCCCGTCCAGTGAAGGTCCGAGTGCGTACGGGCGCATGCCGGGTGCGCCCACATGGCTCAGCCCTCACGGCGGTGGCCCCTCTTCGGCCGGGAACCCCCTGCTCCAGCCGGGGCAGGCCTCAGGTGTGACCGATGCCGCCGCTGCCGAAGGAGCCGCTGGAGCCCGGCAGCCAGCGCTTTCGGGCCTGGTCCTTGCCTCGCCGGGTTCCGGAGGTGTGGAGCTGGTACGGCATGAGCCGTTCCCGCTCCTCGGACATCGGCACTTCGTCCGGCTCACGTATCTCCCGTATCTCACGGATCGGGCCGGTCGTGGGAAGGTGCGGCTGATCCTCCGGGCGGGGCCGCGGCAGTTCCCGGTCCCGGATCCGCATGCCGAACACCACGGCACACACCAGTGCGCCGGCGATGAACAGCCCACCTGCGAAGGCGGCGATCACGTTGAGTACTTCGGTCGACGTGGCCGCCACTACAAACGTCGATGTACCCATATGTCGATTATGGACGAAAGTGGCAAGTTTGTGAGGTCTGGGTTGTTCCGGGCTTGATCACGGGGACGGGTGCCGGGTGCCGCCTTCGGACCGTATGGCATGGCTGTGACAATCGCGGAGCTGTTTCGTGATGGCCCGCATGTGCCCGTCGCCTTCATGATTGCCCGGGTGAACGATCAAATACCGCAGTCCGCCAGCTCTCCCTCCGACCTGCGGCCCGTCCTGTGGACGGCCCGCTGTGCCATCGCCGCCCTCGGCCTCACCGGCGTCGCCTGGCTGGCCCGGGCGGTGTGGGAGACCCGCCTCGCGGTGGCGGGACAGCCGGCGTCCGGGCCTCCGGACCAGGGCAACGGCAACCACCGGGAGCTGACCTCGCTGGAGAACGCGTACCACGTCGTCAACACCCTGGGCGGCGCCACCGTCGTGCTCTGCGCGCTGCTGTTCCTGTCCTGGCTGTGGCGGGTACGGGACAACGCCCGCGCCCTGTCCGGCGAACCGGCCCGCTACTCCTGGATCTGGATGTACCTGGGCTGGATCCTGCCGATAGCCAACCTCTGGATACCGCGCGGTCTCATCGTCGACATCCACCGCGCCGGCGCGCCCGGCAGGCGGCTGCCGAGCTCGGTGAACTGGTGGTGGGGCCTGTGGCTGATCGGCCTGGTCGGCGGCGTCGGCGTCCTGTCCGAGGACACCACGGACGAGATCATCGCCCGCGCCTACACCGACGTAGGGATGCTCCTGGCCGCCGACGCGGCGATCGTGGCCGCGGCCGTGGCGGCGGTCTTCATGGTCCGCGCGGTCACAGCGGCGCAGCTTGAGCGGATGGCGGGCGTGGGTGCTGGTGCGGGTACGGGTGCGGCGTAGGGGCGTCGGCTGACCGGCCGAGGGCCGTTCCGACGACGGCCGCCCCGCCCCCCGCCCCGTTCGCCCGCCCTACGAGAACGTCGCGTCGCCGCTCCAGGAGAGCTCCACCCCGCCACCGAGACGGAGTTGGACGGCGTGCAGCACCCGCTCCTTGAAGTGGCCCACCAGCCACTTCACATAGGGGTGCGAGTAGCCCGTGGTCCGGGTCAGGCCCTGGATCAGCACCGTTTCGCCACCGTTGGCGGCGACCTCGGCAGCCAGGGCCTTGATGTTGTCGGGGCGCCCCCACTGGGTGGAGGTGTTGATGTGGATGCTCGCACCGGCCGTCGCCGCGGACGGCCCGTGGGTGTCGATGGTCCGCTGGGTACTGGTCGACCGGGCCGTGAGGTGGAACTGGGCGACGTGCAGCCGGATGGCCCCGCTCTGCAACTGCGAGGCGCGCACCATGCAGTTGAGGTGCACGGCCAGGCTGCCCCCGCTGTCCAGCGGCACCGTGACCCACTCCGAGATCATGTTCAGCCCGAGGTTGCCCTGCTCGCCCCGGCGGAAGCGGAAGTCGTCCACCCGCAGCCCGTCGAAGATCTGCTCCAGGAACCGCATGGGCTGCGACGAGGCCAGGCCCTCCGCGGACTCGACGAGCGGCCGTTCCGTGGTCAGGGGTGCCCGCTGCACGACAGCCCGGCCACCGTCCGCGGCCCCCAGCAGCCGGTTCACGGCGGCGTTCCCCGCGCTGCGCTGGAGCTCCAGCAGGGCGGGCGTCCGCCCCACGGCCCCGCCCTGCCGGGACCGCGCCCCCTGGACCTGCGACGACTGCTCGGACTTGTGGGCACGCAAGAGCAACACCTTTCCTGGGGGCAGCCCCCGACGCCGGGCCCGCCATCCGCTCCTCTCTAGCCGCATCCGGCCCACCCCTGAAGGTCCTCCCGGGCAGACTTTCCGCCCCTGCCTCGCACCGGGAATTCCGGGGGATCACCACAGGCTGCCCGGCCGGGCAGGGCGACTGACCCCGCTCGGCCGGCCGGACTGGGCGGTCAGCAGGGCTCGTCCGGGTGGGTGCGGGAGGCCTGGGAGCGGCTGCTGATCAGCCAGGGGTCGGCGGCGGTGGGTGGATCGTCGGGGGGCTGGCGGGTGTCGACCGTCAGGTGGAGCAGGGTGCCCTGGCCGTCCGGGCCCGCCGGGTAGCTGCGTGGTTCGTCGCAGTGGAAGCCGTGGCGGAGCAGCAGCGCGACGCGCTGGGTGACGACGGGGTCCTCCGCGATGATGCGGACCTCGGCGAGGCCCTCGTCCTCGGGTGGTGACATGCCCGCGGCGAAGTGCGCGTCCGCTTCGGTGCGTACGGGGGTGGAGACGGGCGGCGCCGTCGGCGCGCGCTGCGTGCCGGGAGAACTGTCGGGCCTCGTGTGCATCACGGTCACCTGTTTCCGGTTTCGCCGCATGCCCGTTATGTCCACCGTACGCCTGGGTGTTTCCGGGCCGGGCGGGGGGTGTGCGGGCGGGAGTACCGTGAAAGGGCCGAGGGCTTCTCGTGCGCCCCTCCCGTGGTGCCGTTCTCGGCGGATCACGATGCCGGGCCGGGCCCCTCCGCGCCCGGGGCAGGGCTCGGGCGATGACCTTGAACGTGCCGCCTCGCACCCCGCCGCAGCGCCGGCGCCGATGCCCCTCGCCCCTCGAAGGGGAACGGGTCCGCCCACTGAGCCGACGTCAGGTCGAGGACCGTTGGCGGGAACTCGGTGATCTGTACGCGGACACCTCGGGCGTCGAGCCGGGGCAGTGGGCCAGGTCCCGCGCCGCCTTCCTGCGGCGGCTGGCGGTCGACGTACGGCAGCCCGGGTTCGCGCTGCTGATCGCGGAGACCGTCGTCCGCGACGAGATGTCCGTGCTGACGGGGTGCGCGTACGGCTTTCCGGTACGGGTCGACGGACCCTGGTGGCGGGGCCTGGACGGATGCCTCCCCCGGCCCCTGCTCCGGCTGGCCGCCTCCGGCGGGCTCTTCGCGGTCTCCGGGATTTTGGTGCCGTACCGGGTGCGGGCCCATGACCAGGACCGTGACTGGAACCTCGCCCGGCGCCTGCAGAAACGCCTGCTCAGCGACCACGACGGCGCGCTCGGCGTCTTCCTGGTCGACCGGGGCGACACCACGACCCTGGAGGCGCTGCGGTCCTGGGGATGGCGGTCCGTCACGGCCGAACGCCCGGACGACGGCCTGCTCGGCACCGCGTCCGGCCCGCGCCGGGCGCTCGTCGTCGATCCCTGAGCGGGACGGGTACGGCAGCGGAACATCCAATTGAATATCTGTGTTCGCCACAGCAGGGATTCCACCCGGGCGACTAAAGTTCTGGAGCAGGAACCAGCCCCTGTGGCGGGCGCGCTCCGGCGGCCCGCGGGAAGGCGCACATGCCCCCACAAGAGCAGCCGCCCGCCGGCGACCCGCTCGACGACGACCACTACCCCGCGTACACCATGGGCCGGGCGGCCGAGCTGATCGGTGCCACGCCCGGTTTCCTGCGGGCACTGGGTGAGGCCGGGCTGATCGCCCCGTCCAGGTCGGACGGCGGTCACCGCCGTTACTCGCGACACCAGCTGCGGCTGGCAGGCAGAGCCCGGGAGCTGGTCGACCAGGGCACGCCCGTCGAGGCCGCCTGCCGCATCATCGGTCTGGAGGACCGGCTGGAGGACGCTCTGCGGGACAACGAGGAGCTGCGCGGCCCGGCGTGGGTCTCCGGAGCAGGGACGCGCGGCGAGTGAAAACCTGACACCGCCGGAGCAGGATTGCGGGCCGCGGTGGAAAAGAATTCCTCGGTGAATCCCGGCAGGCTTTTAGCGCATATAACTCGGACGCATTACTTCGCTCTTGCCTTCCGATTTGTTTCGGGGCCTCCCGTGCTAGGCTCGGCCTCAGTTGCAAGTGTGGTTGCCATTTTGCTGCCGGTTTTTCCGGGCAGGTGATCATCGCAGCGATGAGGAGGCCCGCGCAGTGCGGGTCCCCAAGCACTGCCTTCAGGAGATATGACATGGCCACCGGTACCGTGAAGTGGTTCAACGCGGAAAAGGGCTTCGGCTTCATCGAGCAGGACGGCGGCGGCGCCGACGTTTTCGCTCACTACTCGAACATCGCCACCCAGGGCTTCCGTGAGCTGCAGGAAGGTCAGAAGGTGACGTTCGACGTCACGCAGGGCCAGAAGGGCCCGCAGGCCGAGAACATCGTCCCTGCCTGATTTATCCGCGATCGCTCGCGCGCTTCGGCGAAACGGGGCCCGCACCTTGGGTGCGGGCCCCGTTTGTTTCCCCTTTCGCCGGAAAACCGAGCCGGACCGACCCAGGTCCCCGAATTGGCGCGCCGCCCGCGCCGTGCTGCCGGGCGTGTCCCCCGTGATCGACCCTCGCGAATTCGCGCCCGGGCGTCCTGGACAGCCGTGCTGACCACGGCCCCCGCCGACCTGCCCACCGCGGACCCCAGCCCTCGCTGATTCCGGTCCGCGTACCACAGCCCCGCTGACCATCGTCCGCGGACCACGGTCACGGCCGGGCACCGCTCCGGCCGAACAACTGACCGACACCGGCCCCGAAGGCATCCCCCGCCCTTCCCTCGACCCTTGGTGAGGTACTCATGCGCTGTGTGATCGCCCGTTACCCCTTCGACCTGACCAAGTCCGAGGTGGAGACACAGATGGAGGGCGTCCGACCGGAGGCCGCCACCGGGGCCTGCGTGGCCATCGGGCGAAAGGTGTTCCCGGTCAAGCAGGTGGGCGAGATCATCACCCGCCAGGACCGCCGCGACTTCACCGCCTTCGAGGTCACCAGGGCGCTCACCCGCCTGGGCTTCACCTGCCACACGGCGCCCCTGGAGACCCCCGCGCCGCGCTCGGAGTCCTTCCCGACCCTCGGCTGACCGCCCCCCCCACTCTCCGCGCAGCGTTCCGACGCCGATCCGCCGGCCCTCAGGCTGACGGGTCGGCGTCGTCGCGTCGGCGTCGGGGTACGGGTCCCGGGCCGCGTCGGTGGGCGGCCGGCCAGTGTGATGGTCGCGGTCAGTTCGTGCTGGTGCCGGTGCTGGTCCGGCGGGCGTAGGCGCGGGCGGCGCGGGCGCGGTCACCGCAGCGGGTGGAACACCAGTGGCGGCGGCCGTGCCGAAGCAGGAAGCGGTTGCAGGGGGGTGATCCGCAGGCCGTGAGACGCTCGGCGTCCGGGCCGGTCAGCAGGTCGGCGGCGTCCGCGGCCAGGCTCGCCAGGGCGTGGTCGACGATCTGTGTCGTGGGATGGGAGGGGGCCCGGTACAGACCCCGCTCGGGATCCCAGCGCAGCAGGGAGGCCGCGGGGGCCTTGGTCAGCGCGTCGTTGAGAGCGGCGAGGGCGCCGACGGGAGCGGGCAGGCCGTCGACCCGGGAGGCGAACAGCGCCCGGATCTGCTCCCGCAGAGCCCGGGACCGGGCCGCGCACATCTCCTGGATGCCGGCGTCCACCGGGGCGAGACCGCGGGCCGTCAGCCACTGATTCGTCGCGGCGGGCGTATCGAGAAAGTCCAGAGACTGACCGCCGGGCAGGGCGATCACGCTGTTCGCGAAGTCGAGCGCGGCGTACTGCTCGGCCCCGGGGGCGGGCGGGACAACCGCCTCCGGGGCCGCGGCCGACGATTCGGCCCGCGAGGTCGACGAGTCCTCCGGTGAGGCCGACGAGTCTTCCGGTGAGGCCGATGGTGACGTGGCGGTCGACTTCGGTGCCGCCGCCCGCCCCGACGACCCGGTCACGGTCTCTCTCATAGTTCTCATGGTACGTCTTGCGTTCATCCGTGAGAAACGGCTACCGTCTCTCACGGATAGAACACTTTTCATCCGTGAGGAGTCCTCTCGTGTCCTTACCGACCCCTGCCGCCGCCCGCGCGTCCGCCGAGCAGATCCCCGTCCGTGTCTTCGGCGGGCCGACCGCCCTCATCGAATACGGCGGACTGCGCATACTCACCGACCCCACCTTCGACGACCCGGGCGACTATCCGAAGCCGGGCCGGCCGACCCTGACCAAGACCGCGTCCGCATCCGTCGCCCCCGCCGACCTCGGCCCCGTGGACGCGGTGCTGCTCTCGCACGACGAGCACGCAGACAACCTGGACCACTCCGGCCGGGCCTTCCTCGCCGACGTACCCGTCACCCTCACCACCCCCAGTGGCGCGCCCCGCCTCGGCGGCACCGCGCAAGGGCTCGCGCCCTGGGAGTCGGTGGAACTGCGCCGTCCTGACGGTGGCACCGTGACCGTGACCGGGGCGCCCGCCCTGCACGGACCGGACGGTGTCGAGGGCGTGGAGGAGGTCAGCGGCGAGGTGATCGGTTTCGTGCTGACCTCCGCCGACCTGCCCACGGTCTACGTCAGCGGCGACAACGCCTCGCTCATCCTGGTCGAGCGGATCGCTGAGCGTTTCGGGCCCGTGGACACCGCCGTACTCTTCGCCGGGGCACCCCGCCTCCCGGTTCTCTTCAACGGTGCGCCGGTCGTCCTCGACAGTGCCGGAGCCGCCGAGGCCGCGCGGATCCTGGGCGCCCGCCGGGTCGTCCCCGCGCACATTGACAGCTGGGCCCACTTCACCGAGGGGCGCGACGACCTGGTGGCCGCGTTCACCGCCGCCGGACTGGCCGACCGTCTGCAGCTCGACTGAGCGGCCCCGGCACACCACGGTTCAGGACGAGTTCGCGCTCGACCGGCCGAAGAACTCGATCTCGGCGATGGACACCTGCTTGCTGCCGGAGGTCTTGAAGGCCGAATCGATCGTGAAGCGGACCTTGGTGACCTCACCGACGCGGAACGCGCGGCGCTGCCCGCCCGATGACTGGTCCAGGGTGAGCTTGCGGGTCGTCGTACTGCCGTCCTTCGTGGTGATGGTCGCCGTGAGGCGGTGCGGCAGCGCCGCCTTGGTGCGGTCCTCGGGGCGGGTGGAGACACCCGAGGTGATGATCACGTCCAGCAGCCGGGTCGGCTCGTCGAAGCCGGCCTCGATCCACTCGCCCTCCGCCGACCCCGCTACGCCCGGGCCCCACCAGGTGTTGTTGAGCATGTCGAAGGCCAGTTCGGGCTTGTGCTGCGGGTAGGAACGCGACGCTGCGACCCGGTCCGGGGGGATCGGGGCGCGCTTGGCGAAGTGGTCCCGGGTGCCCTGGACGGCGTCCGGGGTGTAGATCGCGGCGGTGATCAGGAGGGCGAGGACCATCGCGGCCGTGACCCAGGTGACCACGCGGTCGAAGGTCCGCCGCAGCCGGGGGCGGTCTCCGGCCCACGGGATCTCGCCGTTGCCGAAGCCGAACAGGCGGCGCCACCACGGGCGGTGGCGTTCCGGTGCGCGGTCGTCCCCGGTCATCGGCATCGCACAGCGGGCACAGTAGTGCCGGCCGGGCCGGTTGGGGGTCGCGCACCACGGGCAGGGCGGCCCGTTCTCGGCTCCTTGCTCGGGCCCGGGAGCCCGCACCTGCGGCCGGTCCGCCACCGGACGGCCCGGCAGCACCGGCGCGACGGGCCGCGGCGCCGGATGCTGGGCTTCCGGATCGGCCACGGGGACGAGCAGGGAACGTGCGCGGGCGGCCATGGTGTCCCCGAGCGCGGGGGAGGCCGGGGGCGCGGGCGTGGGGACGGGTTCGGTGGGTGCCGTGTCGTCGGCTGCGGGGTGGGGGGAGTACGGGGTGGGGGGCGCGGGCTGCCGGGTGGGGGCGGGGGCGAAGTCTGGGTCCGAGTGCGGGGTGCTTGATGGGTGGGTGTGTCCCGCGCTCAGGGGGTCGTCGCTCGTACGGTCCGTGTCCGTGCGGTCCGGGGCCGTGCGTCCCGTGTCCCTGGCGTCCTGCGACGCGCCGTGGGCGGACCAGGCGTCCGTCGTTCCGGCGGGGTCGGGGACGTCGGCCGGAGCCGGGCGGTCGTCGCGCGACGGGCGGTCACCGGACGTGGTGGGGCCCCCGCTCACCGTGGCCGTGCCGACCGCCCCGGCGCCGGCGCCCGCACCGTCGTTCGTACCGGCTCCCGCAGCGACCCCTCCGGCCCGCTCGCCGGACCGTTCCGCCGTACGGGTCCGTCCCCGGTCCGTCCAGCTCAGTACGGCGCCGCACGCGTCGCAGAACGACTGGCCCGGTTCTGCTCTGGTGCCGCACTCGGCGCAGTTCTGGGTGGTCATCTCTCCGGAATCCTTTCGGCGGCGGTCACCTTGACCGTGTACGGCATATGAGCGGGGCGGGCGGCCGCCACGAGGGCGTCCAGGCGGTGTTCGTCGGCCGGGCCCGGGTCGGGCAGCCGGACGGTGACGTGCAGGTGGGGGCGGGGCGCGCCGGGGACCGGGCCGAGCGGGCGGGCGCTCCAGGCGGCACCGCCGCTCTCGGAGATCTCCGGTTCCACGCCGAACGCGAGCCGTACCGCCTCCGCGAGGCCCCGCCGGGTGCCCCGGACCCGGTGCAGGTACGCGGCGGCGGCGACGGCGGCCCGCAGCCTCGGCTCCGGTTCGGTGCCGTCGGTCTCGGCGCCGACCCAGCCGGACAGCCAGCGGGTGAAGTCGACCGGCGCCAGGGCCGGGTCGAAGTAGGCGGGCAGACAGTCGAGGACGTTCAGGATCGGCGCGATCACCTCGTCCAGCCCGGCGACGAAACGCTGCGCGAGGTCGTCGTCGGCGAACACCGCGGGCAGCATCATCCCGATCGGCGCGGACGAGCCGAGCCCGTCGACGGACCCCCTCATCGGCCGGCCCCCTCGGACCCGTCCCCGATCACCCGGACGCGGTGGTCGTAGGAGAACACCAGCGCCGGCGCGTCCAGGTCGATACGGTCGGTCGCGTCGCCGCGTTTGCCGGTGAGGGGGTCCGCGGGGTGCAGGGTGACCTGGTCGACCAGCTCCACTCCCGGCACCCGTTGCAGTACCGCGAAGACCTCACCGGACTGCACCGGCCGGCCGAACGGCCAGCCCCGCCCGTCCGCGCCGCCGGTCAGCGGGTCGAGGTGGCGGTAGAGGGCGTCGTGGGCCTGGCGGCGCACCCGGTCGGTGTCGACGCCGCGGAACGCGTGCACGGTGGCGACGACGGTGACCCCCTGGTAGTAGGGCGGTCCGACCGCCAACCTCGTTCCGATCAGGCGGCGTTCGTCCAGGTGCCGGGTGATGCGCTCCAACAGGGCGTCACCGGGCACGAGTTGCTCGAAACGCAGTCGGCCGCCCGGGTCGGGAACGGCCTGCGGCACCACCAACACCCGTACCGCGTACGCCCCGTGCTCGCCCTCCTGGCCCTCCAGGCAGGTGATCCGCGCGGTCTCCGGTGCGGCACGGCGGGCCAGCTCCTCGTAGTCGCGCAGGGTCACCGCCCGCTCCTGGGCGCGCAGCGTGATGGGCGCGCGGACCTTCGCCTCGTCCACGGTCTCGCCGTCGACCCCGCCCCGCGCGGCCTCCCGGTTGACGACCTCCGAGACGTACGGCACGGAGGTGCGCAGCACCTGCACGGCGCCCCGGGCCACGTTGCCCGCGCGGCCGCCGCCGGTGCGGTAGCGGCGGGCGCGGATCACCGCGCCCTTGGGGGCGACGGCGCCGTACTGGCGCAGGGTGCCGTCGGGTTCGCGTACGGACGGGCCGAACGCGATCTCGCCGGTGGCGGCGTCGAGGGTGAGGTGACGGTCGTGCGGGCCGGAGGCGGCGAAGTGCGGGACGACCTGCCAGTCCGTCCAGCCGTCGTGTTCGGCTGTCTGCAGGAGCAGCGGCGGGTCGTCCCCCACGACCGGCGCGTGAGCCAGCCGCAGCCGCTGTCCTGGCAGTCCCGTCGACTCGCCGAGGGCCTCGTCGTACACCGTCTCGGCGTGCACGGCGGGCGCGGTGCCGCCGATGGTGAAGGCCTCCGCCGAGCGGACCGTCGGGGAGGTGGTGTAGAAGGGCTGGGCCGGCAGCGGTTCGGTGACGCGGCAGCGCAGCCAGCCCGCCTCCTGGCCGCCGGAGCGGGACAGGACGTGGCCGCCGGGGATGTGCAGGACCACCTCGCCGGGCCGGTTGAGGCCGCCGGTGCCGTCGCGGTCCACCTCGCAGGCCTGCCAGCCGTCCTCCGTCCACGCCTCCCACACCAGCGGCGGCTGTCGCGGGTCGACGCCGACGCCGTCCACCCTGCTGTCCAGCTCCAGGGCGAGGGCGCAGTGCGGGACGGCGGAGCTCAGTCCGAGCAGCATGCAGTCACCGACCCGGGGTGACTCGGCGAAGCACAGCAGGTCCTTGCCCTCGACGAGGTCCGTGGTGCGGTCGACCACCGCCTCACCCTTGAGCTGGACCACCAGATACGTCAACGAGCACGGCACGACGGCCAGTTCGCGTTCGGTGGCGAAGACGACCGCCTCCTCGCTCTCCGTGCGGACCGTCGCCACCTCCGTCCCCACCGGCAGCAGTACCGGCTCCTCCTGCGGGGCCGACAGCCAGAACGTGACGTCCGTACGGGCCGCCGAGGGCGGGAAGAGACGGATGCCGACCAGGTCCAGGAACGCGAGATGGTTCTTGTCCGGGACGCGGTTGAGCCGGTAGACGATCTGGTCTGCCATGTGGGCCACCGTCTCGACCAGGGTCACGCCCGGGTCGGAGACGTTGTGGTCGGTCCACTCCGGGGCGCGCTGCTGGATGTAGCGCTTGGCGTCGTCGACGAACTGCTGGAAACGACGGTCGTCGAGGTTGGGGGAGGGCAGGGCCATCAGCGGTCGCTTTCAGGGGAGTTGCCGGGGCCGTCGGACGAGCCCGGCTCCTCGTGGGAGGGGATGACATAGAAGGGGAAGACGAGACTGCGCGGGTTGTTCGTGCCGCGGATCGAGTAGCGGACGTCGATGAACAGCACGCCCTGCTCGGCGCCGGCGCTGACCTCGACGTCATTGACCTCGATCCGCGGCTCCCAGCGGTCGAGACTGGCGTACACCTCGTGCTGGATGCGGCCCGCGGTGGCCTCGTTGACCGGCGCGAACACCAGGTCGTGGATGGCGCAGCCGAACTCCGGGCGCATCGGCCGCTCGCCCGGCGCGGTCGCCAGCACCAGCCGGATCGCCTCCTCGATCTCCCGCTCCCCGCTGACCAGGGCGATGCCCCCGGTGGGCCCGATGCGCAACGGGAACGCCCATCCGGATCCGACGAACTGCTCGGCCATCAGAGGGCCACCCGCCTTTCTCTCTCACGACGTCTGTCGACCGCCCGCTTCGCCGTCACGGCAGCGGATACGGCTTGTTGTTGACCAGCACCACGCCCTGCAGCAGCAGCGTGGCGGCGCGAATGCCGACGTTCGCGATGGAGTTGACCTGGAGGGTGCCACCGGAAGTGATCATCGTGGCGCCCACCGCCTTGAGGTTGAGGGCGCCCATCGCGTCCACCGTCACCGCGCCGCCCAGCGACTTGAGGTTGACGATGCCGCGGCCCTGCATGGTGAGCATCCCGCCGCTCTTGATGGTCAGGTTCCGCCGTGCGCTCAGCGAGAGGTCCGTGCCGGCCTCGATGGACACCGAACGGCTGCCCTTGATGCTGACCGAGCCCTTGCTGTCGACGGTGATCTCGGTCTGCGCCCGGTCCAGGTTGATGACGAGTTTGTCGTCGCCGCTGGTCAGCCGTACGCCCTGCTTGCCGCCGGTGCGCTGGCTGAGCAGGTCCAGGCGGTTGCCGTCGCGGTCGGACAGGGTGTGCCGGGAGGCGCGCTGCCGGGCGCCGTCGTGCAGGGGCACGTCCTTGACGGGGGTCGGCTTGTCCTTGCCGTTGTAGAGGCCGCCGATGACGTACGGGTGGTCCAGGGCGCCCCGGTCGAAGCCGACCAGCACCTCGTCGCCGACGTCGAGGGGGAAGATCGAGCCGCCGCGCTTGCCGCCCCACTGCACGACCCGCGTCCAGTCGCTGACGTAGGCGTCGTCGAGCCAGGGGAACTGGAGCTTCACGCGCCCCTGCTTGAGGGGGTCCCGGACGTCGGTGACCAGGGCGTTGGCGGTGCCGGGCAGCCGCAGGCCGTTTCCGGTGCCGCCGCCACCGGAGGACAGCCCGTACAGCGAACGCCACTGCCGTCCGCTGACGGTGACCCAGGCCTCGTAGTGCTTGCCGTCGCCGAAGACGTGCCGTACGGAGGTCGCCGTGTACTTGCCCTCGAAGGGCGGGCCGACGTCGGCGAGGGTGACCGGCAGGCCGGGCCGCAGCTTGGGTGTGCCGCGCGCGATGACCTCCAGCTCGGCGAACGAGCCGGTGACGTCGTCGGCGAGCGCCTCGGCGGCGAACTTCACCTCCGACTGCCGGTCGTACGGCGTCTGCGGGTCGACGAGCTTGGCCGGTTTGAACTTCGCCGCCGCCTCGCCGGGCGTGGTGCCGATGCTGATGCCGGGGTTGGATGTGGCGGGCGCGGTCGCGGTGAGCTTCTTCTTCGTCGTCACGTCCCAGCCGCGGGTCTCGACGGTGTTGACCTGCTCGGCGGCGGTCACCGAGGCCCGCAGTCGCAGGATGTCGGTGCCGGCCTCCAGGACGAACGGGCTTTTGTCGCCGGGCGTGCTGACCGCCGGGGCGCCGGACGCCGGGTCCGGCTTCACGAACTGGAACTTCCCCTTCGCGTCGATCGACATGACCATCTCGTTCTCGTCGGCGAGGCGGGCCAGGAAGTCCCAGTCGGTCACGTTGGCCTGGCTGATGAACTCGTACACCGTCTTCGTCGACTGGATCCGCCCGATCGGGACGCCGTCCTGGGCGGCCAGCTTCCGGGCGATGTCGGAGGCGCTCTGGTTGCGGTAGGCGGCCACCCGGCGCTGCCGCATCAGCCGGTGCCCGTGGTCGTAGCCGCGGATGACGGTGAAGGAGCCGGTGCCGTCGTAGTCGGCCTCCAGGCCGCTCACCTCGCCCGTCAGCAGCGGGTCGGATCCGCCCTTGCCGTCGGCGATGGGGGTGATCACCACCGGCGTGCCGAACGTCACGTCGAGTTTGCCGAGGACCAGCCGGTAGGGGTCGCGGAAGGTGAGCCGGAACGCGGCCGGGACTCCGAGCCCCTGGTCGACCCAGCCGTCCACCAGCAGCGGGGCGAAGTCCGGGGGCAGTGGACGGCCGCCGAGGGTGACCTGGATGACGCTGGAGTAGGCGGACTGCACCATCAGAACCGCACCTCCTCGGCGGCGGGCAGGACGAGTTCGATGCCGGTGGGCAGCCTGCTCGGGTCGTCGATGCCGTTGGCCTCGGCGATCGACCGCCAGGCGGACGCCTCGCCGTACTCGCGCCACGCGAGGGACTGCAGGGAGTCGCCGGCCACCACCCGGTGCACCCGCTGGGCGGTCAGCGCGCCGGAGGTCGGGTTCTGTCCCTTGGTCTTGCTGGGGATCTCGTGCAGGTTCACCTGACAGGTGGCGCGGATCGGCACCCCGGTCGTCCCGAACAGGGAGTACGTGGCCTCGACGCTGCTGACGTAGGCGGTGAACCGGGCCGTGGAGAAGGAGCCCCACTGGAAGACCACCCAGGGCGGGGAGGGCTGCTTGGCCGCGATGCTCTTGGTGGTCACCTCGCAGCACTCCAGCAGCGACTCCACCTTCTTGAGCACGCTGTTGCTGCTCGGCTCGTCGGAGGAGTCCAGGAAGATCTCGACGGTCATCTCGCGCGGCTCGGGCCCCATGAACTCCGGTGTGGCGCCGTCCCGTACGGCCGGTGTCGGCGTCGCCTTCCACTGGGAGCGGCGTGACAGCGACAGCTGCGACGGGTTGAAGTCGAGCGCGAACGACTTGATCAGTCCGCCCGGCTTGGTGCTCGTCCCCACCGGCGGTTCGTGGATCGCGAGGGTGGCGCGGACCAGGCTCTTGCCCGCACCGCCCTTGTTTCCCTTGGCCATGGTCGTTGCTCCCGTCAGTCCGTGAACCCGTGGTGGGCGATCTCCAGGACCTCGGTCGCGACCCCCGGACTGGCGGGATCCAGAGACGGTCCCTTCCAGCTGACCGGCAGCACGTCGATCAGGCCCCACCGGGCCACCTCCGAACCGTCCGCGCGCAGCGCGGCGATCTGGGCGGTGGGGCGGGTGACGCCGGTGGTGACCGAGGAGATCCACTTGGCGACCTTGGTGGTGTCCGGGGTGAGCGGACGGGTCAGCCGGATGGTGGAGAAGGTGACACGGGAGGGGAGTTGCCAGACGAAGCCGTTGTTGCCGCCCTCCTGCCGGTGCTCGACCTCCACCTGGGAGGCCAGCCCCTCACACCCGTTGAAGTAACCGAGGCTCTCGCCGTCGATGGTCAGGGTGAAGAAGATGGTGGAGCCCGGGTCGAGATCGCGGGACATCGCGGGGGCCTTTCTGGGGGCGGGCGGGTTTTACGGGGTGGTGCGCTGCGCTGCGGTGAGGGTTGCCGGTGGTGGGTGGTGTGGTGCGGGTCAGCTGCGGGGGTCGCGGAGTCTGCCGATGCGTTCCCGGTCGAGGCGTAGTTCGGTGCGCAGGAGCCGGGTGATGCGGCCGGTCAGACGGTGCGTGAGCTCGTCGAGCTGGAAGTCGGTCAGGGCACGGGGGTCGAAGGCGTCCTTGGGGACCGCCGAGTACGAGGGCGGCGGCGTCGGGCCCGGGCTGTAGGCCGGCGGAGGCGCGCCCTCGGAGTAGGGGGGCGGGCTGCCGGAAGGTGAGTACGGGGGCGGAGGGGTGGCGGGCGGGGGTGCCGTGAGGGCGGGGCTCGGGGTGGCGGGGGGCCTCTGGGGGGTGCGCTGGATGGCTGGGGCCGCCTGCGTTGTGGGGGCGGTGGGCTGGGGGCTCGCCGAGGGGGTGGTGCTCTGCGCCGACGCGTGCTGGGGGCGGACGACGGGCCGGGGTTCGGCGCCGGGTGCGGTACGACGCAGCGGTACGGGGGTTGGGGTCGGGCGGCGCTGGATGGTGGGGGCGGTGAGGGCTGTTGGTGGGTGGGGCGGGGTCTGCGGGGTGGGCTTCATGGGGGTCGGGGTGGTGCTGGTAGCGGCGGAGGGGACGGTGGGGGCGGTGAGGGCCGCCGGGGTGGTGAAGGGGAAGGGCGTGGGCACGGGGTGGCCTTCGGGTGCGGACGGTGACTGGGCGCGCGGCGGGAGCGGGGCGGCGGCGCGAGGGGGCGTGAGCGCGGTGGGGAGAGACGGGGTCGCGGGTCCCGAACTCCGCGCGCCTGCCGGGCGGGTGGCGGCGGTGCGCTGCACGGCGGGCACCGTTCCCGTCCTGCCGAGCGGCGTCGCGTCGACGGGGCGGGAGGAGAGAGGGGCGCCGAGCGGGGGACGAGCGGCTGACGCGGGGGCGTGGCGGACGGCCGGTGCGGTACGGGTTCGCGGCGGGGCGGGGGTGGTGTGCGGAAGGGGGGCGCCCAGGGCGGAGGTGCGCTGTACCGGGGGGAGTGGCCGTGCGTCCCGTGGATCTCGTGGGATCCGTGGGCTCTGTGTCGTGGCGCCGGGTCCGGTGGGCGGGGGCCCGGACGCCGGGGGCGATGCCTCAACGGACGGCGGGGCTTGAACGGGCGTGCCTGGCGTCGCGCCTGCGTGTGCGGACGATGTCCGTTGCGGCGTGGGTGCGGTGGCCTGCTCGGTGGATGGCGTGGGTCGCGGGGGTGATGAGGTGGCTCGTTGTACGTGCGATGTGGTCGGCGGTGTGGTTCGCGGAGTGGATGAAGTCCCGTGCGGGGCGGGCGAGATGGTCTGTCGGGTGAGCGGTGCCTCGTGCGGGACGGATCCGGTGGCCTGCCCGGCGGGCGGCGTCGGCTGCGGGATGGACGGCGTGGCCGGGTGTACGGCTGACGTGGCTCGGGGGGTGTGGGGCGCGGGGGGTGGGCCCGGAGGCGTGCGGTGCATGCCGGGCGACGTTCTTTGCAGTGTGGGCGCGTCGGACGGCTCGGTGGCGGGGGCGGGGGTGGACTGGGGGACCGGCCAACTTCCCTGCGGGGCGTCCACGGGGGGTCGCTCGGACGAGGGGGAGGCTTGCCGCGCCGACGAGGTGGCCCGCTGGACGGAGGGCGTGGCCTGTGCGGGCGGTGGCGTGCCGGGTGCGGTGGCCGAGGGGCTCAGCGAGGTGGACGTGGCGCCCTGGGGGGCGGCTGCGGAACGTCGTGGGCTGGGTGAAGTCCCGGGCGGGGCAGGCGCGGTGGATCGCTGGGCGGAGGGTGCGGTCGCTGCGGACGGTGTGGTCGTTGACGTGCGGGGTGCGGCGAGGGTCTGGCTCTGCGGGGCGGTTGGCGCGCCTTGGGGTGCGGGCGCGGCTGGTTGTGGCGCGGGTGATGTCCCCTGCGGCGCCGGTGCGGTGGATCGCTGCGCGGTGTGCGTGGGCGCGGGGGGCACCGCGGCCTTCGGCGGAGCGGTCGGCGTGCCCGGGGAGGCAGGTGCGGCCGTCTGCGGCGCGGACGAAGTCCGGTGCGTGGTAGGCGCGGTGGATCGCTGCGCGGAGACCGTGCCCCGATGTGCGGGCGTGGTTTTTTGTGGTGCGGGCCCGGTGGAGCGGGAGGTCTGCGGGGCCGGGGGTGTGGATCGAGGGGCGGAGGGCGTGGTCGTAGGTGTGCCGTGTGAGGCGGGGGCGGTCGCCTGTGGGTCGGTCGGGGTGCCTGCGGACGCGGGCGTGGCCTCTTGCGCCGTCGGTGAAGTAGGTGAAGTCCCTTGTGACGCTGGCCCGGTGGAGGTGGCGGGCTGCGGGGCCGGGGGTGTGGATCGCTGAATGGAGGGCCGGGTCTGCGGGGCGGTGGGCGGGGCCGGAGGTGTGCCTGGCGGGGTGTACGGCGTGCTGGGTCCGGCGGACCTGGTGACCGCCCGCTCGGTGGATGGTGAGGTCTGCGGGACCGCCGGTTGACCGGTCGGCGGGGACGAGGGGCGTTGTTTCACGTGAAACAACGCCTCGCTGGCCCCGTAAGGCGTCGGCACATCCGCCCGTGGTGTCGGCGCACCCAGGCCCGCGCGACGCGGCGACGCGGGGGAGGCGGTGGACGCGGCGCTCCGCTGAACGCTCGGGACCGAACCGGCCGCCGAAGGAGCCGACTTGGGTGCGGTGGGCGCAGTCGTGGAGGTCTCCCCGGCGTTCACCGACCGCTGCACGGCATCCGACGCGTCGGGCGAGTCACCTGTCATGCCGGGTCGCACAGGCGGTGTCCGTTGGGCGGCCGCTGCTCCGGTGTCGTACTCCCGGGCGGGGTCGTCCGGCGTGGGCAGGCGACCGGCATCCGGCAGTGGGACGCTGCCCCGAGCGGGCTCCTTGCCGGTGGCCGTCCCGCCGCCACCGGTGTCCCCGCCGCCCGTTTCTGAGCTGCCGTCCGTGGAGGCCCCGGAAGGCGCGGGCGTGCCCGGTATCCGGGCGGGCAGCGTGCGCCGCTGTACCGGAGGCGTGGTCGACCTGGTCAGCGAAGCAGGTGCCGTGGTCGGGCGGGGCGGTGTCGGGGGTGTCGAGGGGGTCGGGAGTACGCGGATACCCCGCCGTTGCATGGGAGGAGCCGGGTCGGCCGGTGGCGGCGGTGCGGTCACCGGCTGGACGGGGACGGGCTGTTCCACCGACCCCGCAGGACCCGGGGGGCCGGCCCGACCGGCAGAACCCGCGGCGCCCGCGGAACCGGCAGAACCCGCGGCGCCCGCGGAACCGGCAGAACCCGCGGCGCCCGCGGAACCGGCAGAACCCGCGGCGCCGGTGAAACCGCCAGAACCCTCGGCGCCCGCGGAACCGGCATCTACTCGGCCGTGGACCCGCTGGACTCCACGTCCCGCGGAACCCGCAGCACCGACAGCACCCGTAAGCCCCGCAGGGCCCCCAGCACTCGTAGAACCGACGGCAGAGCCCCCGGCCCCCGCAAAGCCAACCGGACCCCCTGCCGTCGAACCGGCGGAGCCCTCCGCCCCCGCAGAACCAACCGACCCCGCAGCCGCCGCCAGTTGCGCAGGCCGCGCCCGTTCCGCGGGCAGCGCCGGTGCGGACAGTCGGTTGCCCGTCAACCCGTTCGGTGCCGTGTTCAGGACGACATGCGGGCGCGGGTCGCCGAAGGAGGGGTTGCGCCAGGTGGCCAGGCGGTTGCCGAAGTCGGGGTCGGCCACACCCGACGTGCCCCGGGCCGACCGTTGGATGGGCGGCAGGGAGGGCCAGGCGGCCGGGCGCGGTCGCACCGCGTCGGCAGCCGTGGGACCAGTCGGCGCGAAACCGCCCTCGGCCTCGCCCCGCCCAGCCCCCTCCGTGCCGGCGGACACCAGCGGGCCGGAGCCCGGACTCACCCCCGGACGGGCACTCGCCCCCCGGCCCCGGAATCGGTCCAGAAGCCCCATGGCTCAGCCCTCCGCCCCGCCCCGCGTCACCAGGGACGCGATGCGGTCGGCGTAGCGGCGCCGGTCGTGGTGTTCCAGGTCCAGGATCTCGTCCTGGCTCCAGTGGAAGTGGAAGGCGACGTACGCGATCTCCTCGTGCAGCCGGTCGGTCGCGTACGTCACGATTCCCCCAGGCGGCTCCCGCCGAGTTCCACCTCGAAGGGCTCCGCGCAGTGCGGGCACTCCACCGAGGCGCGGGTGTGGCCCTCGGCGTTGATCTGGCGGTAGAAGTCCTGGAGGAACGCCAGGTCGGAGGCGAACATGTTCTCCACGATCCCGTCGTGCACCATCGGCAGCGTGCCCAGGCGGGCGATGACCCGGCCCAGCAGCACCACCGACAGGTACGCGGGGTTCTCCTGGACGCGGATGTCCCGCAACGGCACGAGTTCGTCCCGTGCCGTCGCCAGCCGCATCACACCGTCCCGGTGGACCGTGCCCGCCTCGTCGACGTAGCCGCGGGGCAGCTCGAAGGGGAACTCCGTCTGCAGGCGGTACGCCGGTGCCGTGGGCGCGGGAGCGGAAACGGGCGCCGGGGCGGGCGCGGCGGCGGGCGCCGGAGCGACCTGCTCCCCGCCCGCCGCCGCCCGGACAGCGGTGCGCCGCATTACTCGATGACCAGTTCTTCGAACGTGATCGTCACGGTCTCGGTCAGCGCCGAGGCCTCACCGGCCTTCACCGTGCTGGTGTCGATCTTGCTGCACCAGGCGTTGCGCATGTTGTACCGCTTGACCGGGTTGTTCTGGTAGTCCATCACCATGATCGTGGCGTTCTTGCGGGCGCTGCCCATCACACCGTTGATCGACTCGGTGATCCAGGTGTTGAACGCCGCGGACTGCGTCATACCGCGTACGACCGTGCAGGTACCGGCCTTCTTCACGCCGGGCAGCTTCTTGGTGACGGGCTTGCCCTGCGCGGAGACCTGCTGGTACTCGATGACGTCCTGTTCCAGGCTGAGGCCGCTGACCTCGGCGAGGTACTCGACCATCACGCCGTCGATCTGCAGCCCGAAATTGTGCGAAGTGAGGGCGTCACCCGGCTGGAGACTCATCTGTTAGTCCTTCTAAGGGAGTTGACTCGGTGTGCGGAAGCGGAGGCGCGGCTACTCCTCCAGCTCCCCGTTGCCGCTGGAGAACTGGGCCAGCCGGAAGATCACGAACTCGGCGGGCTTGACCGGCGCGATGCCGATCTCGCACACCACCCGGCCGACGTCGACCGACTCCGGCGGGTTGGACTCCTCGTCGCACTTGACGTAGAAGGCGTCCTCGGGCTTGGCGCCGAACAGGGCGCCCGCGCGCCACTCGTTGACCAGGAACGCCGAGACGTTGCGCCGGATCCGGGCCCACAGGGCGTGGTCGTTCGGCTCGAACACCACCCACTGGGTGCCGATCAGGATCGACTCCTCCAGGTAGTTGAAGTACCGGCGGACGTTCAGGTAGCGCCAGGCCGGGTCGGAGGACAGGGTGCGGGCACCCCAGATCCGGATGCCGCGGCCGGGGAAGGCGCGGATGCAGTTGACGCCGATCGGGTTGAGCAGGTCCTGCTCGCCCCGGGTGATCTGGATCTCCAGGTCGACCGCGCCGCGGACGACCTCGTTCGCCGGGGCCTTGTGCACGCCGCGCTCGGAGTCGTTGCGGGCCCACACGCCGGCCACGTGGCCGCTCGGCGGGACCAGCCGGGCCTGGCCGGTGGCCGGGTCGAAGGACTTGATCCAGGGGTAGTACAGGGCCGCGTACTTGGAGTCGTAGCCGGCCGTCTCCTGGCGCCAGACCCGGATCTGACGGGCGTTCATGCTCGGCGGCGGGTCGATGATGGCGACCCGGTCGCCCATCAGCTCGCAGTGCGCGATCAGGCCGAGCTGCACGGCCTTGACCGCCTCGAGGTCGATCGCGCCGCGCTGGTAGGCGGCCATCAGGTCGGGCACCGCGACCATGGAGATCTCGTCGACCGCCTCCAGGCCGCCGAAGCCGGTGCGGTCGGCGCTGTCGCCGAGGTACTGCGCCGGGCCCACGGACTGCGCGGGCGGCTCCTCGACACCGGCCGGGGCGGCGGGCGGCGCGGCCAGCGCGATCGTCTGGTTGTCCGGGCGGGCCAGCTGCGCGGCCGGCGCGGCCTCCGCCACGGTGATGAGCTTGGAGCGCTCCTTGACCTGCGTGACGACGTAGTTGCGGTTGCCCTTCTTGGCCGTCACGTCGAACGTCTCGACCGGCCTGTCACCGTCCTTGACGATCAGCTTGAACCGCTCGGCCGGGCCCTCGCCCTCCGGGTCGGCGACCTCCACGCTCAGCGGGTTGCCGTTCTGGCCGGTCGCGTTGGCGGTCACGGCGAACGTACCGAGCTGCTTGGGCTCACCGGCGGGCAGCGCGGCCGGGGCGGCCGAACCGGACACCGCGGCCGGCGCGGCCGAGTCGCCGGAGGCGCCCGCCGCGGAACCGCCCACCCGGACGACGTACGCCGCGGAACCGCCGTTGTTGAAGAAGCCGTAGACGGAGTGGGCGAGGTAGTACCCGTCGGTGAAGTCACCGAAGGCCGCCACGTACTGCGTCCAGTTGGTCACCAGGGTCGGCTCGTTCAGAGGGCCGGTCGGGGCGAGCCCGACGAAGGCCGCCACCGAGGTGCCCACCCCCTCGATCGGGCGGGAGCCGCTGGCCACCTCCTCGACGTATACGCCGGGCGACAGGTAGGACGGCATAACTGTGCTCTCCTCGGGGTACGAGTCAGGTCGCCTCTCACCTCACGCGCGAAGCGCGTCGGCCGAAACGGCCACGGGTGCCGGATCGGGGGCAACGCTCCTGCCCTCAAGGGCACTTCTGCGCGGCCTTCGGCCCGTCGGGGTGGGCCCGCTGCCCGCGAGGTTGCCCCGGAGGACGTTTCGGCCCTCCGGGTCGGTCCGGTAGAGCTGGATGGCCAGTCGTCCGGTGTCGAAGGGAGCGTCGTGCGCGCACACGGAACACGGGCCCAGCAGACCGGTGGCCAGGACCAGTCCCGCCGGGCGAGCACGCCGAACGGGCCCGCGCATCGGTTGCTGGCCCTGCAGCGCATGGCCGGGAACGCGGCCGTGGCCCGCGCCATCGAACAGGAACGGCACGAGCACGCCCCCGGGTGCGGACACGCGCCCTCGCCCACCGTCCAGCAGTCCACGGCACCGCAGTCCACGGCCGCAGAGCAGTCCACGGCCCCGCAGTCGCCCGCCGTCCAGCAGTCCACGGACCCGCAGCCTGCCGCCGGGGAGCCGAGCGTGCAGCGGAGTCCGTCGGTGGACGACGCCGTCGCGTCGCCCTGGCGTCCGCTGGACGCGCGCATCCGGGCGACGGCGGAGCAGGCCTACGGCATGAACCTGGGCCATGTACGGGTGCACAGCGGTCCGGTCGCGCAGCGTTCGGCGATGGAGCTCGGCGCCCTCGCCTACACCACCGGCGCGCACATCGTCTCCGCGTCCCCGCAGTTGGACGACGAGACGATCTACCACGAGATCGACCACGTCCGGCAGCAGAGCCTGGGCCCCGTGCCCGGCACCGACAACGGCGCGGGCGCGAAGGTCTCCTCCGCCGACGACCCCTTCGAGGTCCAGTCCGCCGCGAACGGCCGACGGCTGGCCCAGGGGGCCGCGCCCGAACTGGGGATCCCCGGGTCCGGTTGACCAACGCCCGGGGGGCGCCGGCCCCGGGAAAGGGACTTCCGGGCAGCGCGTGGGTGACTTTCCGCGCCCACGTCTGCCCCTCGGTCCGCTGCCCCGGGCCGGGGGCCGGCCGTAGCGTCCTCGCGTGAGCCTGTGGACCTCCCTCGAACCCGCCTCCGCCACCGTCGACCCCGGCAGCAGCACGCGCGTACGCCTGCGGCTGAGGAACACCGGTGACGTCGTCGACGAGTACCGCTTCGAGCCGGTGGGGGCGGTGGCGCCCTGGACGACGGTGGAGCCGCCCACGCTGCGGCTCTATCCGGGCACGACGGGCACGGTGGAGCTGACGTTCGCGCCGCCGCGCACCCCGGACGCGACGGCGGGACCGAACCCGTTCGCGGTGCGGATCACGCCGACCGAGCATCCGGACGCGGTGACCGTCCCGGAGGGCAACCTCACCATCACGCCCTTCAGCGAGGTACGGGCCGAGCTGGTGCCGCATACGGTGAAGGGGCGGTTCAGGGGACGGCCGCGGCTGGCCATCGACAACCTGGGGAACACCAAGGTCACCGCCTCGCTCAGCGGCAGCGACACCGGGGACCGGCTGTCCTACGAGATCCAGCCGGCCAACGTGCAGATCGAGCCCGGCCGGGCCGCGTTCGTGAACACCACGCTGCGGCCCCGGCAGATCATCTGGTTCGGGTCGAAGGAGGAGCAGCCCTACCGGCTCGCGGTGCGCCGGTCGGGCGTCCAGCCGACGGAGGTGGACGGCACCTTCGTGCAGCGGGGGTTCCTGCCGCGCTGGCTGGCGACCGCGCTGAGCATCACGCTGGCCCTGGCGATCGCGTTCGTGATGATCTGGATCTCCTACAAGCCCCGGGTGGTCAGCCTGGCGGAGGCGAAGTCCGAGGAGGTCGGCAGCACCCTCGCGCCGCCGAGTCCCACCGCCACACCGACCCCGCCGCCGCAGCCCAGCGTGACGCCCGCCGCCCCGGTGGTGGAGAACACGCAGGGCGCGGCGGCCGGCGCGGACGGCGGGGGCGGCGGTGGCGGCGGAGGCGGCGGCACGGCCACCGTGACCGCGCGGCCCCCGCAGGACACGGCCGCCACCGCCGTGAACCGCCTGGCCAAGGACGATCCGACCGGCCGGCACATCTGCTACCGCGCCTTCGTGACCGGCGACGGCTGGCAGAAGCCGGTGTGCGACGGCACGTTCGCCGGTACGACGGGCCAGAACAAGCCGATCAGGGCCCTCAACCTCGCGGTGTACGGCGGCGGCGGCTCGTCGGCCAACGCCTTCCTCCACAAGTCCGACTCGACCGACGGCAAGGGGCAGTGGTCGCCGTCCTGGACGGCCATCGTCGCCGACGGCAAGGACAACTACATCGGCAGCAGCAAGAAGGACTCGCCGGACATGCTGGGCTTCGCCATCAACATCGGCAGCGGCAAGGTCTGCCAGACCGCCCGCGTCCACGGCTTCGACTGGGGACCGCAGGGGTGCGCGGAACAGCGCCCCAAGTACATCTTCGGTGGGGCCCTGGAGAACGACCGCTGGCTCGAAGCCGTGAAGTTCACGATCTGACGGGTGCTCGGCGCGGGGGGCGTGCGGAGCAACGCCGGATACCCGGCGGCCCCGCGCCCCCGAGTCGGGTGCCCCGCGCCCCCGAGTCGGGTGCCCCGCGCCCCCGAGTCGGCCGCCCCGGCTACCAGTTGGCCTCTCCGGGCACCAGCCGGCCCGCCTTGCGGTACTCGCGGCGGGCCCCCTCCAGCAGGTCGTCCGCGCCGACCGGTTCGTCCCGGCCGGCGGCGAGATAGGCGGCGGTGACGACCGCGCTGCGGATCGAACCGCCGGCCAGTTCGAAGTCCTTGGCCAGCGGCGCCGGGTCGATGCCGGCGGTGCACGGGACGTGGGAGAGCCCGTGCCGCCACAGGGCCAGGCGCTGCTCGGGGTCCGGGAACGGGAAGTCGACCACCAGGTCCAGACGTCGGGTGAACGCCTCGTCGATGTTGGCGCGCAGGTTGGTGGTGAGCAGCGCGATGCCGTCGAAGGACTCCAGGCGCTGCAGCAGGTAGGCGCTCTCCATGTTGGCGTACTTGTCGTGTGCGTCCTTCACCTCCGACCGTTTGCCGAAGACGGCGTCGGCCTCGTCGAAGAGGAGCACGGCGTCGGTGCGGTCGGCCTCGGTGAAGATGCGTTCCAGGTTCTTCTCGGTCTCGCCGACGTACTTGTCGACGACGGAGGAGAGCTGCACCACGTAGAGGTCGAGCCCGAGTTCGGCGGCGACGACCTCGGCGGACAGGGTCTTGCCGGTGCCGGACTCGCCCGCGAACAACCCGAGCACGCCCCGGCCCCGGCCGCCGCCCGCGCTCAGCCGCCAGTCGCCGAGGACACGGTCGCGGTGGCGGGCGCGCAGGGCGAGTTCCCGCAGTTGGGTCAGTGGCCGGTCGGGCAGCACCAGGTCCTCCCAGCCGACCTCGGGCCGGATCCGGCGGGCGTGCCGCTCAAGGCCGGACGCCGACTGCTGACGGGCCGCCAGCCGGACGTGGGCCGCGGTGAGCGGGCCGCCATCGAAGGCGGCGAGGGCGCGGGCGGACCGCGCGGCCCGGGCCACCCGGTCGCCGCCGAGGCGGTACGGGGCGACGGTGGCCGCCAGGTCGAAGCCCGGGGTGTCCGGCCCGAGCGCCGCCGACCAGGCGGCCGTACCGCCGGCCCCGCGCCGCGGTGCCTCCAGCACCAGAGGGTCGCGCACGCTCCACTGCGGGTCGTAGGGGTGCGGGTCGGTCAGCAGCACCGTGACGTCGGTCGCCGCGGTCAACGCCCGCAGCAGCGGGCCGGGTTTGTCCGGCAGGCCCGACAGGACGACGGCGCCGCCGCCGAGCCGGGCCTCGCGCAGCAGGTCGGGGACGCGGTCCTCGGGGCCCGAGAAGTGCAGGGCGTCCAGACCGGCGGCCCGCAGGGCGCCGCCGATCGCGGCGAGTCCGTCGCCCTCGCGGTGTTCACGGAGGTAGGCGGTGAGCGGACCGGAGCGCAGGCGGGCGGCCAGCCGGTGCACGAAGTCGTCGTCGGCGGGCAGGGGTTCGGCCATCGGGCTCAGGTGGGCGTGCAGCGCGGGGTCCGGGGTGTCGTCGCCGAGCAGATGGGCGATCAGCCGGTCGGGTACCCGCAACGACCGGGACAAGAAGGGGCGTTCGGGCTCCTCCACGTCCAGCAGACCGAGCGCCCGCAGGGGCGCCGACGGGTGGAAGCGGGCGCGGGCCGACGCCTGGTGCACGGGGGTCGCGCACAGGTCGAGGGCGAGTGCGGTGGTGGCTCGGCGGCGGCTGACGTCGTCGTTGAGGTAGCCGTAGAGCGGTTCGAAGGTGCGATCCAGGTCCGGGGCGAGGGCGACCAGCAGGATGGCGGTGTCCAGCTCGGTCAGCTCCGTCCGGGCGGCCAGCGCGGCCAGACGGTCACCGGAGTCGAGCGCGAGCGCCGCGTCCCCGAGGGAGCCGGCGGGGGCGGCCGGGGCGGTGTGCAGCAGATGCCGTACGGCCTCCTCGGAGAGGTACAGGCCACGCAGCGGATCACCGGCGGTGGGGTCGTCGACGGACCGCCGCTCCACCAGCGCACCGACCCGCTCCCGCAGCGCGGCGAGCCGTACGAGCAGCGGGTGGGCGGGGTCAGCGGCCCCTCCGTCGGCGTCCCAGGTCCCGCCCGGGGTGTCGCCGTACGGTGCCGTCATCGCGGATCCCTCCGACGCGCGGCGGCCTCGGCGCGGGTGGCTCGCGCCGCGGCCACCTGGTGCGGGCGGTGGGCGCGTTCGGCGGACTCGGGCGGGTCGCCGTCCAGGCCGCGCACCCGTACCGCCGCGCCCTCGGTGACCGGCGGCCCGGCGTCGTACTCGGGGTACGCCGGGAACGGCGCGGTCACCACCAGGTCCAGAGAGGGCTTGAGTTCGCCGCCCAGGGCGGACCAGATCTCGGCGAGCGACCGGGACTCGGTCTGGCTGCCCGCCACCGTCACCGGCACCGCGAGGCCCAACGCGCGCAGGGATCCGGGGAGTTCGTCGGCGGCCAGCAGCTCGCGCGGCAGCATCGTGGCCAGCACCGCCGACAGCAGCCGGTGTTCGTCCTGCGGTGTCTTGGTCCAGGCGGTCACCAGATACGACAGCCGGAACCAGCGGGGCGGTTGGCGGCGCCGTACCACCACGTCCCGTTCGTCGCGCACGGCCATCTGACCGCGCTGGCGCCGGGCCACGTCCTCCCGGATGTCGTACAGGTAGGCGTTGACGACGGGCGCGTTGCGCCGGGCCGCCCAGTCCCGGGTCGGGGCCTCGAAGGACACCTCGATGCCGGAACCCGTGAGCGCACCGCCGCCGAGCAGGCTCTTGAGGACCTCGTCCACCTCGTGGATCACCGTCTCGCTCCTGCCCTGCCGTGCTGTCGGACGCGCTCCGTGCCGTCCGTCACCGATCGTCCCCCCTGCGCTGTCCGGGCCGCAGGCACGCCGGGGTCGGCGGCCGGGCACCCGTACTGCCCGCGAGGGCGACGGAATCTGCCCGTCCGGTCAGAGGTAGCCTTCGCGCAGGGCATAGGCCACGGCGTGCGCCCGGTTACGCAGATGCAGTCGGGTGGTGAGCCCGTGCATGACGTTCTTGACGGTGCGTTCGGAGTAGGACAGCTTGCTGGCGATCTCTCCGGTGTCCAGACCCTCGGCGACCAGTCGCAGGACGTCCACCTCGCGGGACGTGAGACCCAGGGACGGCGCGCCAGGTCTGCCTGCCGCGCCCCGGTGCAGTGTTCCCACCTGGCTGATCAGCCTGCCGAGCAGGTCGGAGGGCAGGTCGCCGTCCCCGCGGGCGGCGGCGAGGACCGCCTGGACCAGCCGGTACGGGGTGGCCTCGCGGCGCCAGACGATGGCTCCGACGCCGCACTCGATGACGTCCAGCAGTTCGTTCTCGCGGATCGTGCCCACGACGAGCACGGCGCGGGCGCCCTCGCTGCGCACGGTCCGGCGCAGCCGGGTGAGCGCCGCCTCGTCGAGGGTGTCCTCGATCAGCAGCGCCACCGTGTCGGGGCCGGTCTCCTCGCGGAGTTCGATCTCCGGGTGCCGGCGCAGCTGGCTGACGGCGCCCTCACGGGACAGCGGGTCGGAGGCCGTCACCGCCACGGGTGTGCGCCGCCCGGGTCCGGTGGCGCCGGTGTCCGTGGCGCCGCTGTGTGTGGTCCGGGGTGAGCTGAGCAACCGTTTCCCCCAAGTTCGCGAGCCCGCCGTCCGGTGCCGACCGGTGACGGGTGGGTGTGTTCCACACTTCTGGGGCCGCTGTGGCGTGCGCAATCGTGGAGCACCACGAGGCTGACCACGAGACCAGCGGCGCGATCGCCACCAGGGGCGTTCCGGGCAGGCAACGTTGCAGGTCAGTGGGGTCGAAGGGGCGATGGTCGGTTCGGAGCGGTCGCTGCGGGCAGCGCCGTGAGCCTCACCACAGCACGGGGAGGGAACCCGCTCACCGACCCGTCGGTACGCCTGCGACGGGCCCCTTCCGTAACGCAGATCACAGCACCGGGGCCGGTGCCGCCGCGTCCTGCTCACCGAGGGCGACGCATCCACCAGGGGAGGCCGGGATGACCGGACCACTGCACGAACGCGAGGCCGCGCAGGCGCTGTTGGCCGCCGAGGCCGAGCGTGCCCGCGCCGGGAACGGCCGCCTCGTCCTGCTGCGCGGCGCCACGGGCACCGGCCGCACGGCCGTCCTGGAGGCCGCCTCGGTGGCCGCGGCCGCATGCGGGATGCGCGTACTGCGGGGGCGCTGCTCCCCCGAGGACTCCGGCGTGCCCTTCGCCGCGGTGCTCCATCTGCTGGGCTCGGTACCGCGGTTCGCGGAGGTGACGGCGGGCGACGACGAACGCGGCAGCGCGGCCCGGCTGTGGCGGCTGCTGCGTGAGTACGCGGACGAGGCCCCGTTGCTGGTCGCCGTCGACGACGTTCATCTCGCCGACGACGCCTCCCGTCGCTGGCTCGTCGACGCGGCCCGCCGCGTCGACCGATTACCGGTGCTGCTCGTCGCCACCGAGCGCAGCCAGTACGACGTCGACCCGCCGGCGGCCGGACTCGCGCACGCGCTGTCCCCCTCCCTCGTCCGCTCGCACACCCTCGCCCCGCTCACCCCCACCGCGGCGGCGGAGCTCGTCCGCGCCACCTTCCCCTCGGCCTCGCCGCGCTGGGCGGCGGACTGCTGGTCCGCGACCGCGGGCAGCCCGCTCCTGCTGCGGGCCCTGCTAGACGACCTGGGCGCCATGCCGCCCACGGCCCTCCCACCGACCCTGCCGGACACCAGCGCCGCCCTTTACCCGGGCGCGTACCCGGCCGCCGTCCAGTGGTGGCTGGACAGCGCCGGCCCGGCGACATCCGAGGTCGCCCGAGCCCTCGCCGCCCTCGAACCGACGTGGCCTGCGAGGGACGTGTCCGGTGGCCCCGCGCGCGCGTTACGTGGCTCGGCGGGCAACGCACCCGGATCCGCGGCGCTCAGGTTCGGCCCCGGGCCCGAACCGTCCGCGCCCGCGCCCGACTCCGTGGATCTTCTCGCCGAGGCCGTGGGAGCCGACCCCGTCCGGGTCGCGGGGTGGCTCACCGCGATGCTGCGGTTCGGGGTGCTGCGGGCCGATGCGGGCGGGCGCCCGTGTTACGCGCATCCGTTGCTGCGGGACGCGGTGCTGGCCGGATGGCCGGTCGGGCGGCGACAGGAGGTGTACCTGGCGGCGGCGGAGGCGATGGTACGGCGCGGTGACGCCGCCGAGGCGGTGGCCGGGCCGTTACTGCGGACCAGGGGATATCCACACCAGTACGCGGACGTCCGCCCGGCACACCGAGAGCACGCACCGTACGCCACAGGACCCGCCCCCCACGCGGACCCACCGGACCCCGCACCGCCGGCCCTCCACGCGGACCCACCGGACCCCGCACCGCCGGCCCCCCACGCGGACCCACCGGACCCCGCACCGCCGGCCCTCCACGCGGACCCACCGGACCCCGCACCGCCGGCCCTCCACGCGGACCCACCGGACCCCGAAGCGCCCGCCCCCCACGCGAACCCACCGACCCCCACCCACCCCGCCCTCCCCCCGGACGACGCGACTCCGCCGACCCCCGCAGACAGGACCGCTGGCCCCCCATGGGTGTCCCGTGTACTGCGGGACGCCGCGCGGGCGGCCCTGCTGCAGTCGCGTCCCCGAGACGCCGTCGACTATCTGCGCCGGGCCCTGGAGGAGCCGCTGGACGACGACCTCAGGCAGCGGCTGCTGACCGAGCTGGGTTCCCTGGAGTACGCCGCCACCGACGCCCCCGGCATCCCCCGCCTGGCCGAGGCGCTCCACTTACCGGCCCGTCCCGACGACCGGGTGCGCACGGGGATCGCCCTCGGCACCGCACTGGCCCGCCGGGGCGAGGTGCGGGCGGCCGTGGACGTGCTGCGCACCCTGGAGGACCGGCTGACCGGCCACCCCGACCTGGCGCACACCGTGCGGACGGCGTCCGCGCTGCTGTCGGACCACGACCACACCATCCGTCAGGAGGCCTACCGCTGGCTGGGTGACGTCGTCGAACGGTCCCCGGAGGCGGCCGGCCCCGCGGGTCAGGCCCTGCTCGTGCGGTACGCGGCCACCGCGGGCGCCCTGTCGGCCGAGGAGGCGATGGCCCGGCTGGGAACGCTGCTGGCGCGGCCCGCCGAAGCACTGGCCGAGCCCTTCCTGCTGGGCACGGCAGCCGCCGTCGCCCAGTGGGCCGACGAACTCGACCACGCCGAACGCCTGGTGGAGCGCGGCCTGGCGGTGCGGCACACCCCGCTGCTGCACCCGATGGAGCGGGCCCTGCTGGACGTACGCACCGACATCGCCGCCGCCCGCGGCGAGTACGGCAGGGTCCTCGCCGAGCAGGGCGAGCGGGCCGTGCCGCAGCACCGTACGGGCCCGACCAACGCCGACGCGCACGCCGTCATCGCGCTCGTGGAAACCGGACGCACCGATGCCGCACGGCGGCTCGCGGACCGCTTCGATCCCGGTCGGGCGCCGGACTCCTGGGAGATGAACCGCTTCCTGTACGCGCGCGGGGTGCTGCGTCTCGCCGAGGGGGACGTCACGGGCGCCCTGCACGACTTCCTGGAGTGCGGCCGACGTCAGGAGGCCCGGGCCGTGGTCAGTCCCGTCGTCACGCCGTGGCGGACGGCCGCCGCGGAGTGCCGGCTCGCGCTGGGCCGGCCCCGGGAGGCGCTGGCCCTGGCCGAGGAGGAACTGCGGCTGGCGCGGGTGTGGAACACCCCGCGCACGCTGGGCCGTGCGCTGCGGGTGCTGGGTCTGGCGACCGGCGGCCGACGTGGCCTGGAGCTTGCCGAGGAGGCCGTCGCCGTGCTGCGCCCCGCACCCGGCGGGCACGCACTGGTCGAGGCGTTGCTTACGCAGGGACGGCTGTTGACCGCAGCCGGGGAGCGGGCGCGGGGCCGGGACTGTCTGCGTGAGGCGGCCGAGCGTGCCGAACGGCTCGGCGCGCCACGGCTGCGGACCCACGTCGAGGAGGCCCTGCGAGCGGGCGGTGCCCGCCGCTCCGCCGCCGCGTTCACCGGATCCAGGTCGCTCACCGGCAGCGAGAGCCGTATCGCGGAACTCGCCGCCAACGGCCGTACGAACACCGAGATAGCGGAACTCCTGCACATCGCCCGACGCACCGTGGAAACCCATCTGACCAGCACGTACCGCAAGCTCGGCATCCGGAGCAGGGCGGAGTTGCGGGCCGCGCTGCAGGGGGCGCGGGGATAGCGGGGCCAAGGCCGCGGACAGCGGCCCGGGTACCGGTCGGCCCGTCAACTCGGGGGCGCCGGCGGTGCGGTGGGAGACGTGGACAGGTCTGACGCTTTCCCGACGACGGATGATCCACCGCAGTACGCTCACCGGAGTTCGGTCACCAGCCCCCCACCCGCAGGCCTCGTTGTGCAACTCGTCAGTAGTTGCTGTTGCGATCTCGTTAACCGCAGCCCTTGACGGTGTGTACCGCAACCGCGTTGGCTTTCAGCCACCCTGGTCGACAGGCTGCTCTCTCGCCTCCGGAAGGCACCCGTTGTGAACGCTTCCCCCACCCGTAGTCCCGCGGTCCGTCGGATCGTCGTCGCCGTCACCGCCTCCACCTCGGCCCTCACGCTCGCCGCGTGCGGTGTGGTCGACGGTGTCGGCGACAGCAGCAGCTCCGCGGTCCCGAAGAAGGGCAACGACATCACGGTGGGACTCCTCCTGCCCGACAAGGAGACGGCACGCTTCGACAGGTTCGACTACCCCCTCATCAAGAAGCGGGTCGCCGAGCTGACCAACGACAAGGGCAAGGTCCTCTACGCCAACGCCGAGGCCAGCCAGTCCAAGCAGAGCGGGCAGATGGCCACGATGATCGCCAACAAGGTGGACGTCATCCTGGTGGACGCCGTGGACGCGAAGGCCATCGCGCCGGCCATCCAGAAGGCCAAGGACGCGCAGATACCGGTCATCGCGTACGACAGGCTCGCGCAGGGCCCGATCGACGCGTACGTCTCGCACGACAACGAGCTCGTCGGTGAGGTGCAGGGCCGCGCGATCGTCGGTGCCCTCGGTGACAAGGCCGCGACCAGCAAGATCGTCATGATGAACGGCTCGGTAGCCGACCCCAACACGGCCCGCTTCAAGAAGGGCGCGCTCAGCGAGCTCGAGGGTCACGTGATCATCGCCAAGCAGTACGACACCAGGGAGTGGCTGCCCGAGGTCGCCAAGGCCAACATGAAGAAGGCGATCCAGTCCATCGGGCTCAACAACATCGCCGCCGTCTACTCGGCCAACGACGGCATGGCGGGCGCCGTCATCGACGCGCTGAAGGAGGCCGGCGCGACCAAGATCCCGCCGGTGACCGGCCAGGACGCGAATCTGGACGCGGTGCAGCGGATCGTGTCCGGCGAGCAGTTCATGACCGTGTACAAGTCGTTCCTGCTGGAGGCGGACAACGCCGCGGAGATGGCGGTCGCCAAGGTCCAGGGCCGCTCGATCGAGTTCGACGCGCTGACCCCGGACTCCGTCGACAGCCCCACGCAGAAGCGCATCCCGTCGCAGCTGGTGAAGGTCGTGGCGCTCACCAAGGACAACATCAAGGACACGGTGATCCAGGACGGCGTCTACACCGTCAAGGACATCTGCACCCCGAAGTACGCGTCGGACTGCGCGGCGATCGGCCTCGAGTAGCCCCCGTGAAGGCCCCTCGCCGCCGTCCCGGCGGGCTGACCGGCCGGTTTGTCGGACGGGTCCCAGTAGCGTTGCCCCCGTCCGACGACGTACGCCGAACGCGATGGAGCAGCACGTGAGCGATCCCCTGTTCGTCAAGATCTGTGGCCTGCGGACCGAGCGGGACGTCGACACGGCGGTGGAGGCGGGAGCCGACGCCATCGGGTTCGTCTTCTCGGACAGCCCGCGCCGCGTCGACGCCGCCACGGCCGCACGGCTGTGCGACCGGGTACCGGAGCACGTGCTGACGGTCGGTGTCTTCCGCGCCGAGCCCCTGGCCGAGGTGCGGTCCCTGGCCGCCGAGGCGGGCATCCGCGCCGTCCAGCTGCACGGACCTGAGGACCGCGGCTATTACGACGACCTCGCGGCGGGCGGTTGGACCCTGATCCGTGCGACGGCGTTCGGCGACCGCGTGCCGCGCTGCGGGGAGATGGGCGAGGACATGCTCCTCCTCGACGCTCCCGTCCCGGGCTCCGGACTCGCCTGGGACTGGTCCGGCAAGCCGTCGGCCGCCCCCGGGGAGAAGTGGCTGCTGGCCGGCGGTCTCAGCCCGGGCAACGTCCGGGACGCCGTCGACACCACCCGTCCGTGGGGTGTCGACGTGTCCAGCGGCGTGGAGCAGACCCGCGGTGTGAAGGATCCCGCTCTGATCACGGCGTTCGTGAAGGCGGCCCGGGCGGGGGCCTGAGCGCGGTGCGCGCGGGCGTCCGCCGTCCGCCGTCCCGTCGGGTCAGCCGGTGCCGTTGCCGGTGCCGGCACCGTCGCGCGCCGCCCGGCGGTACTCGGTGTTGATGCGCTGGGCTTCCTCCAGCTGGTCCTCGAGAATGACGATGCGGCAGGCGGCCTCGATCGGGGTTCCGTTGTCGACCAGTTCACGGGCGCGCGCGGCGATCCGGAGCTGGTAGCGGGAGTAGCGGCGGTGTCCGCCCTCCGAACGAAGCGGAGTGATCAGACGGGCCTCTCCGATGGCCCGGAGGAATCCGGGGGTGGTGCCGAGCATCTCGGCGGCCCGGCCCATCGTGTATGCGGGGTAGTCATCGTCGTCCAGACGATCGCTGAGCGGAGTATCCGCTGGCATGTCACCTCGTTGAGCAACGCGTGGAAGGGGCCCTGACGCCGTACGGCACCAGGGCCCCGAGAAAACTGAACGCAGAAACCATACCCATGCAAATCAGTAATGTCTATGTTGACCAACGTAGATTTCAGCTTGCCAGGGCGCAAGGAATCTTCGCCTTCTGATCGAGTACGGGGTCGGAGGGAGCGGTCAGGCATAGAATCGGCTCTCATGTCGAACCCCGACGAACTGCTCGCCGCCCTTGCCGTCATGGTGGAGCGGGAGCAGAGCAACCAGATGTCGCTGACCGTCGTCGTCGCAGGTGCCGTCATCACCGGACGACTGGCTCCCGAATCCTTGTGGCGGGAGCGAGTGTCGGAGGTCCTCAAGGACTCGGACCGTCTCGGTCCGTTCTCCGACGTCTTCACCACCGACCGGACCCAGCCCCGGCCAGACCCCGGCGAAGTGCCCACACATCTGCACTTCCATCTCGCCCGGATCCTGCAAGGCACCACCGGCATCCCCGAGACGGGCGGCATGTACCGGGTAGCGATCGGGGATGTCAGCGCCTGGACCGTGGGCGACTTCAGCTATTCCGACCAGTGACCTGAGCGGCGGCCGCGCCGGTGACCCGGGCGGCGGTACCTGAACGAGAACGAGGGCCCTGCCGACGCGCGTCGGCAGGGCCCTCGTGGCTGTGGTGCTGTGCGGGTGCCGGTTACCCGGCCTGGCCACCGGTCTCGTCGGCGGACGTGCCGCCGAGCATCGCCGACGCCGCCTGCACGGGACTGAGCGCGGGCGCGGGGGCCGGCGTGGCCGCGGGCTCCTGGTGGCAGGTGAAGCCGAGCTTGGTCATGGCCCGGACGACCTCACCGCTGGTGAAGTCGCGGCGGTCCTGCCGGGTGATGATCTGCCCCACCTGCTTGACGGGGTAACGGCGCCGTCCGATGGTCACGGACTCACCGACGACGGTTTCAGGGTCGACACCCTTCATCGATTCCAGCACTCCGTCCTTGGTGAGGTCGAACGGGTACCGGGCGATGACGCAGCGCATGATGCCTCACAGGGGGCGGAAGAGCGGGCTGGGGAGGAAGCGGGACCGGTGGGGTTCCGGCACTCAGGCGGCCGAGCCGAAGCTGGACCGCGGCCGCGACGTAGTGCCACGACGACTGGCGTCGCCGGTGGAACCGCCTCGGCGCCCGCCCTCGCCGGTGGAGCCGCCACGACGGCTGCCCTCGCCGGTGGCGCCGCCACGCCTGCTGCCCTCGCCGGTGGCGCCGCCACGCCTGCTGCCCTCGCCGGTGGAGCCGTTACGACGGCCGCCCTCGCCGGTGGCGCCGCCACGACGGCCGCCCTCGCCCGTGGAGCCGCTGCCCGGAGCGCGTCGGCGGCCCCGGGACGAGGAGCGGTTGCCGCGGCGCGGGCGTTCCGTCGCCTGCGCCGGCACCGAGATCACGACCGGGACGCCGGACGGGGCCTGGGCGCCCGTGATGCGGGTCAGCTCCTCCTCACCCGAACGGACCTGGGTGATCAGCGGAGTGACGCCCGCGGACACCATCAGGCGGCTCATGTCGCGGCGCTGGTCGGGGGTCACCAGGGTGACGACGGTGCCGGACTCGCCGGCCCGGGCGGTACGGCCGCCGCGGTGCAGGTAGTCCTTGGGGTCGGTGGGCGGGTCCACGTTGACGACCAGGTCGAGGTTGTCGACGTGGATGCCGCGGGCCGCGACATTGGTCGCCACCAGCACGCTCACATGCCCGTCCTTGAACTGCGCCAGGGTCCGGGTGCGCTGCGGCTGGGACTTGCCCCCGTGCAGGCCCGCGGCGCGGACCCCGTTGTTCAGGAGGTGCTTGGTCAGCTTGTCCACCGCGTGCTTGGTGTCCAGGAACATGATCACCCGGCCGTCGCGCGCGGCGATCTCGGTGGTGGTCTGCTGCTTGTCCGTGCCGTGCACATGGAGCACGTGGTGCTCCATCGTGGTGACCGCGCCCTTGGACGGGTCGACGGAGTGCACCACCGGGTCGGACAGGTAGCGGCGGACCAGCAGGTCCACGTTGCGGTCGAGGGTGGCCGAGAACAGCATCCGCTGGCCGCCCTCGCGCACCTGGTCGAGCAGCGCGGTGACCTGGGGCATGAAGCCCATGTCGGCCATCTGGTCGGCCTCGTCGAGGACCGTGATGGCGACGTCGTCGAGTCGGCAGTCGCCGCGGTCGATGAGGTCCTTCAGCCGCCCCGGCGTCGCCACGACGACCTCGGCGCCGCCGCGCAGCGCCCCGGCCTGCCTGCCGATCGACATCCCGCCGACCACGGTGGTCAGCCGCAGGCTCACCGCGCGGGCGTACGGGGTGAGCGCGTCGGTGACCTGCTGGGCCAGCTCGCGGGTGGGGACCAGGACCAGGGCGAGCGGCTGTCGCGGCTCGGCCCGCCGGCCCGACGTGCGGGCGAGCATCGCGAGGCCGAAGGCGAGGGTCTTGCCCGAACCGGTGCGGCCACGGCCGAGCACGTCACGTCCGGCGAGGGAGTTCGGCAGGGTCGCCGCCTGGATCGGGAACGGCACGCTCACGCCCTCGTTGCCGAGCGCGGTCAGCAGCCGGGCCGGCATGTCGAGTTCGGCGAACGCCTCGACGGCGGGCAGGGCCGGCGTGATCGTCTTCGGCGGGGCGAACTCGCCCTGGAGGGCAGCCGGGCGGCTTCCCTGGCCCCTGGAGCGGCGCGGGCCGCCGGAGCGGTTGCCGCCGCCGTAGCCGGAGTTCCCGGAGCCCGACGCCGTCCCGGTGCGCTTGCGGGCGTATCGGTCGTTCGTTCGTACGCGGTTCATGCGGAACCTTCCTTGATATGGCACGTATCAAGGAATTCCCGCGGTGAATGAGCGGCGCAGGGAATCGCAAGAACGAGCCGGGGGCTCTGGTGTTTCACCCACCGAGAGCGATGAATGCGGGGTGCGGAATCCCCGGCAATTGTCCGGGGATTCACGGAGATGCGCGAAGGCTCTCCGAGGTTCTCTGAAATGCAGCGAGCTGGGGCCCGCACCCCAAGGTGCGGGCCCCAGCTGCGATCAGGCGTCAGTGGCCAAATCAGGCGACAACGATGTTCTCGGCCGTCGGGCCCTTCTGACCCTGGGCGATGTCGAAGCTCACCTTCTGGCCTTCCAGCAGCTCGCGGAAGCCAGAGGCGGAGATGTTCGAGTAGTGGGCGAAGACGTCGGCGCCGCCGCCGTCCTGCTCGATGAAGCCGAAGCCCTTTTCGGCGTTGAACCACTTCACGGTGCCGGTAGCCATGTCTATCTCCTTCGGGACGGTGTTCGGAGTTCGCGGGGGTGCGCCCTCCGGTCGCCGTGATGATCAGCCCGTCGGAAAAAACCTTCTGGGCACCACAACTGCAACTGGGAACGACAGTAGCATGGCGTGATCGGCTGCGTCGGTCTGGTAATTCGGATCCGGAGAGGATCGGGTCGCCGGTCCGGGAATACTCATCGCGCGTGGCGTCGAATTCTCACTTCATGGCCACAGATATTGCTCTGCCCGGACCGCAATGTCACGGCCGGGTGCGTTCCGCCGCCGCGCCCGGCCGGGCTCCCACCAGCACATGCGCGGGTCTGCGGGGGTCGATGTGCCGCGGTCCTCGTCAGCGGACGGGCCGCCGCCGGACCCGCCGCGTCCCTCGTACCGTGATGAAGGCCACAGCGGCGATGAACACCACGATGCCGATGGCCAGCAGATAACCCAGACCGTCCGCCGCCGCGCCGATGATGCCCAGGGCGACGGCCACGAGGACGAGGAGCAGGAAGGCCACCATCATTGCGACCACCTCCCGGGTCAGCGGCGGGCGAGCCGGCGTTCCCCGTTGACGCCCGGCTGATACGCCATCCCGTAGTACTGGAAGATCGATTTCTCCCGTCCGGCGGGCAGCACGTCGTCCGTCCCGATCGAAGGGGCCTTGCGCACCGACGCCTTGGCGTGGGAGACCCGTACGTAATCGGGTCCGAGGACGGCCTCGTCGAGCGGGACGAAGATCAGTCGCTGGCGGGTGGGCAGACCGGTGCGGACCGTGGCCACGGCGGGCTGGTCCGTGGCGGTGTCCACATAGACCGCTTCGAGCAAGCCGATCTTGCGGCCCCTGGGATCGACCACGTCGTGGTTGCGCCACTCGCGGATGTCGGCTGAACGGATCATGCCTGCTCCCTGTCTGCCGGCCCACTTGTCATCGTAGAACCGGACGACCCGTCCGGCATCGGGAATTCCAGGTAAATAGGGACGAAACGCCATCGCGGGCGACGCGCCCTCGACCGGCTCGGCCCCGGACAGGAGATGCCTGTCCGGGGCCGAGCGGGGAGGCGCTCCGGCGCTCTACGGCTGCGGCGCGGGGGACGGGGACGGAGCCGGAGTCGTGGACGGTGACGCCGTGACGGCGTCCGAGGGCCTGTCGGGCAACGGCTCGAAGGCCAGGGCGTCCCAGGCGATCGAGTCGTCGCCGGTGCCGTCCGCGGTGTCCGAGCTCAGCGAGACGCTCGGGGTGCCGTGGAACTCGTACGACCCCAGGGAGACCCAGGTGTTCTCGCCCCCGGTGTCCTGGGAGATCGTCTTCTCCAGGACGGTGCCGTCACCGAGGTCGACACGGTACGTGGCCTGGCCGGTGTCGGCCTCGTGGTCGGGCAGGTGCACCATGACCCGGGCCCAGCCCTCGACCGGCCGGTCCGGCGTCCAGGTCCCGGTGACCACCGAGTCGGTGAGGCTCGGCACCCGGGTGTGGGTGAACCAGAAGTGACCGCCGAAGCCCGAACCGAGCTGATGGAAGTCGATCTTCGAGGGGTAGACGGTCGTACCGTCCTCCCGCACCGCCGAGCCGAAGGTGAACGACAGCGTGCCCCGGCTGGTCCAGTTGTGCTTGCCGGCACAGGGGTTGGTGTCGCCCACCCGGAACGTCACCGTGTTCGGCACGTCGTCCACGATCAGCGCGTTCGAGGGCAGGGAGGACGAGCAGGACGCCGGGTGCGGCGCGGTGACCCTCGGCTCCGGGTCGGTCGCCCGGTAGGTCAGCACCTCCGTACCGCAGGTGGTGGCGCAGTCCGTCCAGGTCGACGGCTGGTGCCACCAGCACTTGAAGTCGTCCCGCTGGCACGGACCGGCGGGCTGGCTCGAACCCTCCACCTGGCGCGGCTTGGAGGTGTCGCACTCGTTGACGCCGGGGGAGCAGAACGCGTCGTGCGGCGGCTGGGCGTCCGGCGCCCCGCCGGCCGGCCAGTCGCCGACGGCGAAGGCCGCGGAGGCGGCGCCGGTCGCCGGGTCGGTCTTCTGCTGGGAGTACGCCGCCCAGCCGAGGACCCGCTCCTCGTACGTCCACAGGTTGGGGTTACGGGCGTCGTCGGCGCCGGACGACAGGAACATCGTGCGGTCCGGCGGGTAGAGCCCGTTGGCCGGGTTGTTGAACCAGCCCACGCCCCAGGGGGCGGTGGTGTCCGAAGCGTCCGGCTCGTTGAAGCCGCTGTTGTACGCCCACAGCGCGAACCACCAGTTCTCCAGGTACCGGGGGTCACCGCCGTTGGCGAGGATGCCCCGCGCGTACAGCTGGTTCCACTTGTCCTGGAGGATCCGCACACTCGCCGCGATGTTGGCCGCGTAGTCCACGGTGATCGCCCGCTGCTGCTCGGCGGTGTAGGCGGTGTCGGTGCGGGCCATGCCGCTGGTCACCTGGCCGATGCCGTAACCGCAGTCGGCGGCGGACCAGTCGACGGTGTGGACGCTGCCGGCGTTGCCGTAGTAGCCGCCCTGGATGAAGTTGCCGCTCTCCCCCGCGGACGCCCTGGAGGTGGACTGCAGCAGGTTGGACTCCTGGCTGAGCACGCCGAGCAGGACCTGCGCGGGCACCCGGCCGCCGCCCTTGATCGCGACCGGCGGGAACAGCCCCTGTGGGGTGTACGACGCGAGGTCGGTGCCGTTCCACCCGCTGCCGCGGCGGACGTCGAGCCGGCCCTGTACGGCGAGGTCGGCCGCCCACTCGACCATCGCGGGGGACGGCTGGAGCGACTGGAGCCCGGGGTCGTTGCGGGACACGGCGCAGGCCCGGTCGGGGTCGGTGGTGGTGTGCGCGGGGTCGTCGTCGACGCCGTCCAGCCGCAGGCCGGCCGAGGGGCTCTCGCCGTCGCCGCCCGGGGTGCGTGCGGGCAGCGCCGGGGACTGCTCGGTGCCCTGTGCTCGCCGCGGCGCCGCGGGCTTCACCCGGAAGTCGAAGGACGCGTCGGTGCCCGTCGACACGGCGTGGATGCCGACCGGCTGTGCGGTGTCGGTGGCGGTGCCGGGGGCGGGGAGGACGTCGACGGTCTTGCGGCCGGCCGCCTCGGCGCCGGTGCCGACACCGGTCAGGGCGAGGGCGCCGGTGGTGGAGACCTCGGACGAGGCCGGGACGTCGAGGGCCCGCCAGCTCTTCGGGAGGGCGGAGCCCGGGACGGCCTTGCTCGCGTCCGGCCCGGTGACGAAGACCCGGCCGCCGGTGCCGCGCACCGCCAGGGCGCCCAGCGCGCCGGAGCCGAGCAGCCGGTCGGGGCCGTCCTCGGTGACCCGGCGGACCTGCACCTTCGTACCGTCGTCCGGGACCTGGTAGGCGAGGCCGTCGTGGGCGTCCGGCACCAGCCGGAACGGCGTCTTCGCCGTACGGGCGAGGGTGCGCAGGTGTCCTTGGCCGTCCACCGAGACCACGGAGTTGCCGGTGGCCGCCGCGATGCCGTCGCCGAAGGGCACGGCGGAGGTCAGTTGGCCCGGGACGGTCTGGTCACGGGTCAGTTTTCCCTGCCGTGCGTCGACGGTCAGCAGTTCCGTGCGGTCACCCTGCGGCCGGGACAGCACGGCCTGTTCGCCGTCGCCGCAGCCGGGGTTGAAGTAGGCGAGGGACACCAGCCGCGGCAGTTTGGTCACCGTGCCGTCCGCGAGGTCGACCACGGCCGCGAAGCCGCCCAGCTGGAAGCCCTGTTGGTCGTTGACCGCCTGCCGGGGCGCGTAGACCACCACGGCGCGGTCGCCCGAGGCCGTGACGCAGCTCTGGCCGATCCACTGGTCGGTGTCGACGCCCGGTTCGGTGAGGGTGGCCGCGGTGCGCCAGGCGTAGGCCCGCGAGGCGTCGGCGACCAGGACGTGCAGGCCGGTGGCGTCCCCGTCGTAGGTGACGATCCGGTCGTCGGACTGCCGCCAGCCGGACGGCAGTTGAGAGGTGTCGGTGACCCGGTCGGCCAGCGCCGGGGCGGTGGGGGCGGGCGGGTCGGTCAGTGCCGCCGAGGCGAGTGGCGCGACGATCGCCAGCGCCAGTACGGAGGTCGCGCCGGCCAGGAGTATGCGACCGCGTCGGTTCCTCGGCACCCGCCAACGGTGTCTTCCCTGGGGGTCGTTAAGAGAGGTACGCAAGGCGTTCCGTCCAGATTTACTTGTGGGGGTCTGGTCCGGCTTTCGATGGTCCCCCCGAGCCGGAGAAGCGGAAGTTATCAGTCCGAATTGGCCATTGCGTGTACGGCGGGAGCGCTACTCGGAGGTATCCACGAAATTTCCACCTGGGTGAAATGGACCTTGGCGGTCGGCCGTTGACCCTCGACCTGGTTGAGGGCGCAGAGTCATGGGTGTGGAGAGCGAGATGCGCAGTATCGGCGGGATGGCCCGGGACAGTGGACTGAGCGTGAGCGCGCTGCGCTTCTACGACCGTGCCGGTGTGCTGGTCCCGGCCTGGGTGGATCCGGTGAGCGGCTACCGCTGGTACGGCCCCGAGCAGGTGGACGAGGCCCGGTTGCTGGCCCGGCTGCGACGGGCGGGCATGCCGTTGGCGGACATCCGGCTGGTACTGGCCGGCTGGTCGAGCGCGGACACCGGCCTGGTCCGGAAGCTGCTCGAGGCACATCTGCGCCGTCTTGAACGGGGGCTGTCCGATGCCCGCGGTGAGTTCTCCACGCTCCGAGCACTACTCGAACGCAGGGAGAGACCCATGACCATGCTCCGCACCGCCACAGCCCGGATGACCGTCTCCGCGCCCGAGCTGGCCGCCGCGTTGGACGCGGTCCGCTTCGCCGCCGGTACCGACCCGGAGCTGCCGATGCTCGGCGGTGTCCTGTTCGACATCGAGGGCGACGCGCTCCACGTCGTGGCCACCGACCGGTACCGGATGGCCGTCGCACGAGTCGGCACCACCGGGCACGGCGGACCCCGGGTACAGGTCATCGTGCCGTCCCCGCTCGTCGACGCGATGCGGGCGCTGTCGAGCGACGACGCGTCCGTCCAGCTCACCGTGGATGGTGACCGCGTGGCCTTGGAGACGGCGGGCCGGGAGGCGGCCGGCCAGTGCCTCGACCACGACTTCCCCGACTACCGCCGCCTGCTGCACCTGCCGGCGGGGCACCGTGTGCTCATCGACGTCAGGGCCTTCCAAAAGGCGGTGGAAAACGGCCCCGTCCGTGCGAGCGAGGCGCGGCAGGACGGTGTCTGCGGTGACCTCAGCGTGCTCAAGGTGGCCGCCGACGGCGTGACCGTCTGCGACGAGGGTGACGACGACCCGGACAACGTCGCCGTCAACCGGGCGTTCCTTCTGGATGCCCTGGCCGCCGGGGCCCGGGACCAGCTGATCCTGGAGTTCGGCGGCCCCACGGCGCCCCTGGCGGTCCGCCGGACCGACACCGAGGACACCTTCTCGATCCTGATGCCGGTCCGCCTGGAGCACTGACCACCGGCCCGGGCGCGGGCGCTGCGGCGGTCAGTGCCTCGGGCCTCGCCGACCTGGGGCGCCCGCGTGGCAGGTGCAGCCGTCGCGGCCGAGAAGCCCTGCCCGGTGCAGGGCTTCACGCGCCTGGACCCACGCCCACCGGGACAGCACGCGGGTGCTGGGGCCGAAGAAGCCGCTGAGGAGCACGGCCGGGGTCAGGTTGACGACTTCGTGCCACCAGTACGCGGGTACGTGGAGCACGTCGCCCGGTTCGAGATCCGCCACGAAGAACTCGCCGTCCTCCTGGCCGGCTGCCAGCTTCTCCGCGCCGATCAGGGACAGGCGGGCCCACGCGTCGTATTTCCGGGATTCCAGGCCGGCCCGTTTCACCGCCTCGGGGTGCGCGAGATAGAAGCGCTTCGTCCCGGTGATCTGAACGGCGAGATTGTCCAGGAGATCGCAGTGCAAGCCGGTACGAGCGCCGGCGGGACCGATCCAGGTGGCGCTCGACCTCATCGTCCTGGGCGGGAACAGTTCGCGGCTTCTGAGATCCGCGCGCAACCGCGGGAACTTCCGGAGCAGATCGAACTCCTTGAGGTACACCGGTATGTCGTCCGGGGCGGCTTCGCGTGTCAGACCGCTGACGTAGGAACCCAGGGTCGACGTGGTGAACCGGGTCCTGTCCGTCTCCCTGTTTCCCGCGACCAGTCGTACGGGGAGGCCGGGGTCGAGTGCGGCGAGGCGGGGGAAGCTCCACTCCTGCACGGCGGGCCAGTCGGCGGCGGCCGCCCGGAACACCGTGGGAGTGCGGGAGCGAACGTGAGTCGCGGGCGCTTCCTCGGAAGCGGGCAGCGGGCGGAACGCGGGCATGCTCTCCCCCCTCAGGGATGCGTGGGACCCGTGGGACACGTGCGATCTGCTGCCTGGGGGAGCGCCAGAATCAAATCGGATACCTCGCCCCGTATGACGGCCGCATGGTCGAGTGACCTTTCGTGGGGAAAGTAATGGGGTTTGCAGGCGGTGATGCTCTTGAATCCCTTGCCGTGGTAGTAGCGAAGTTGCGGGTCGAGTGGAAGGCCGTTGCGCTTGGCGTACACGTAGTCCCCGACCGGCGCCTCGGGGTTGGCGCGCTTCCAGTCGCTCAGGCCGGGCAGGGGGGATCCGAGATATACGTCGTGGTATCCGAGTGCCGCTATCTGCGGAAGGAAGAATGACAAGACGGCCGTCACCGCGTCCCCGTCGACACTGCTGAGGCTGATTCCGAAGAGGGAACGGCAGGCGCTCGGATCCGGGGGTTGGGCGTTGGTGCATTCTTCCCAGGAACGTGCGGTGCGCGCCTTCTCGGCAGTGATCGGTTTGGTGAACAGCGAGGTGAGGGCCGCGCCCGTGGTGAGGGAGAAAGCACCGACGTTGAGCCGTGGGTTCTCCGTCATGCGCTGGACGAGACTTTCAGGACTGGCTGACTGTTCCTGTGTCCACTTGGCCTCCTCCAGTGCCATGAGTCCTTCGGCGTCGTCCGGTCGGAGGAAACGCACCTCGATGTCGTCCGCGACATTCATGAAACTCCCCTTGGCTGCGGGTGGGGTGAATCTGCGCCCTGGGGAATATTTGCATGCGAAGCGGGGGCCGGAGGAATACGCACATTTTGTTGCGGTGGTATTCACTCGGAGTTGGGATTACTCGATGTGCTTTCGGGTTGTGGAATGTTTGAAGATGAGCGAATTCCGGTCGGCGGGAGATTGAAATGCGAACGAAAAAGGGCCTCCACAACCGCTCGGAATGGGGTCCCACCACCGAGCTGTCAGGAGGCCCTGCGTTCACGCGGTCCAGCGGTGGGCCACGTCGACCACCAGCCGGTCGGGCAGTTGGATCACCCGGAACGGCAGCCGGGCGCGGACGCCGAGGCCGATCTGGGTGTCGCCCTCGAAGCTGCCGGCGAACCGGGTGTCCCTGAAGGTGCGGTATCCGCTGATGTTCACACCGGGCAGCGGCTTGGCCACCCGGCCCGGGTAGGTGGGTTGGCCGCTCTCCGGGTCGTAGCTGGGCGCGGCGACCCGGATTTCGATGATGGCCCCGCCGCTCACCGGGATGTAGGCCCCGGACGGGTCCTGGTAGAGCTTGTCGACGTAGTGGACGGAGTAGCCGACGGTGCCGCCGCCGGGGACGTCGAACACGATGCGGTCGTAGCAGTCGTGCTGTCCGGTCCTGATGTTCTTCAGCGGTACGGCGCCGGCGGTGAATCCGCCCTTGGCGCCGCTGCCCCAGCCCGTCGGGCAGGCCGAGGCGGATGCGGTGGCCGACGGTGCGGCGCCCGCGGTGACGGCTCCCGCCGCCAGCAGGCCGCCCGCGAGGGTGAGCGCTGCGACTGCGGCTCCTATTCGTCTCATGGTGTCCCCCTTGATGTTGCTTGGCCGGGTAAAGCTGGTATCGGGTGAGACGACCAGGTATCCCGGAAGGTTGCACGCCGCGGAAGAGCATCGCGGCAAGGGCTTCGCGGCGTGCGTCGTAGCGGCTGACGTGTCCGCGCGGCTGACGTGTCCGCCGGTCCACTGGGCGCAGGCGGAGGCGTGCTGGTGTCTCTCCTCGGGCCGATGTGCCGCCACTCACCGCGCCCGTCACGCGGCCGTCCGGCAAGACCTCGGTCTGACACCGGAGCCCGCCCCGTCGTACCAGCGGTTGACCCGGCGGCCGGTTTCTACTGCGTTCTGAGTAGCGGAGAGTGTCGGCAGCCGCACGACGACAGGACGGCCCCGCACCGGACAGCCTGGAGGCACCTTCGGCACCAGAGTGGGGACCTCCTGACGTGGCTACTTTCCTGTATCGAGTGGGCCGCCTGGCCTTCCGGCGGCGCTGGTACGTCGCCCTGGTCTGGGCGGCCGTCCTGGCCGCCGTCGGCCTGGGCGCCGTCAAGGCCCCGGCAGGCGCCGACGAGGGGTTCTCGATGCCGGGCATCGAGTCCCAGCGGGCGTTCGACCTGATGGAACAGCGTTTCCCCGGCGCCACCGCCGACGGCGCGACCGCCAGGGTCGTGTTCGTCGCGCCGAGCGGCGAGAAGGTCACCGCCGCCGAGAACAAGCGGATCGTCGAGCGGACCGTGACCGAGCTGGGCGACGGTTCGCAGGTCGCGGGCGCCGTCAACCCCTTCCAGGCGAAGACGGTCAGCAAGGACGGCACGACGGCGTACGCGACCGTCACCTACAAGGTCGCCGCCGAGGACCTCACCGACGCAAGCAAGAGCGGGCTGACCAAGGCCCTGGACGAGGCGCGGGACTCCGGGCTGACCGTCGACGCCGGCGGGAGCGCGATGTCCGACGGCGGTGGCGCGGGCGGCGCGGCCGAGCTGATCGGAGTCGCGATAGCCGCGGTCGTGCTGCTGATCACCTTCGGTTCGCTCGCCGCGGCCGGGCTGCCGCTGCTGACCGCCGTCCTCGGTGTCGGCGTGAGCATGGCCACGATCCTGACCCTGGCCAGCACGTTCGGCCTGTCCACCACGACCGGCACCCTGGCGATGATGCTGGGCCTCGCGGTCGGCATCGACTACGCCCTGTTCGTGGTCTCCCGCTACCGCGAGGAGCGCGCCAAGGGCCGTACCCCGCAGGAGGCGACCGGCCTGGCGACCGGCACCGCCGGGTCCGCGGTCGTCTTCGCCGGGCTCACCGTCGTCATCGCGCTCGCCGGGCTCTCGGTGGTCGGCATCCCGATGCTCACCAAAATGGGCCTGGCCGCGGCCGGCGCGGTCGTCGTCGGCGTACTGATCGCGCTGACGCTGGTCCCGGCGTTCCTCGGCTTCTGGCCGAACGCCGTGCTCACCCGCCGGGCCCGCAGGAGCGGCCGGATCGAGCAGACCTCGCAGGACAACGGGGGCACCCGCTGGGCGCGGTTCGTGCTGCGCCGGCCGCTGCCCGTCCTGCTCCTCGGCGTGGTCGGCCTCGGGGCCCTCGCGATACCGGTGACCGACCTGCAGCTGGGCATGCCCGGCGACGAGGCGAAGCCGACCTCCACCACCGAACGCCGCGCCTACGACGCGCTCGCCAAGGGCTTCGGGCCGGGCTTCAACGGTCCGCTGACCGTCGTCGTGGACGCCAAGGGCGACTCCGACCCGAAGGGCGCCGCGGACACGGTCGCCAAGGAGATCGGCGCCACCGAGGGTGTCGTGTCCGTCTCCCCGGCGCGGTTCAACAAGGCCGGCGACACGGCGGTCTTCTCGGTCGTGCCGTCCACCGCGCCGACCGACGAGAAGACCAAGAACCTGGTGACGACCATCCGCGGCGAGCGTCCCGCGGTCGAGTCGAAGACCGGGGCGACCTTCGAGGTCACCGGCACCACCGCGCTGAACATCGACATCTCCGAGAAGGTCCAGTCGGCGCTGGTCCCGTACCTGATCGTGGTGGTCGGCCTGGCGATCGTGCTCCTGCTGGTGGTCTTCCGGTCCCTGCTCGTCCCGCTGAAGGCCGCCCTCGGCTTCCTGCTGTCGGTGCTGGCCTCCCTCGGCGTGGTCGTGCTGGTCTTCCAGCAGGGCCACGGCGCCGAACTCCTCGGCGTGCAGCAGACCGGGCCGATCATGAGCCTGATGCCGATCTTCCTGGTGGGCATCGTCTTCGGCCTGGCCATGGACTACGAGGTGTTCCTGGTCTCCCGGATGCGGGAGGCGTACGTCCACGGCGACTCGCCCGCCGAGGCGGTCACCAGCGGTTTCCGGCACAGCGCCCGGGTCGTCGTGGCCGCCGCGATGATCATGATCGCGGTGTTCGCCGGGTTCATCGGCGAGAGCGAATCCATGATCAAGATGATCGGGTTCGGGCTGGCCGGCGCCGTCCTCTTCGACGCCTTCGTCGTCCGGATGGCGATCGTGCCCGCCGTACTCGCCCTGCTCGGCCACAAGGCCTGGTGGCTGCCCGGCTGGCTGGACCGGCTGCTGCCCCGCGTCGACGTCGAGGGCGAGGCGCTGAGCCGACGCCCCGGGACGGACCCGCACCCGACGCCGTCCGAAACCGTCGAACCGGCCCCGGCCCGCGCCTGACACCACCGCCCCACCCCCCACCAGGGGCCGCCCGTGACGAAGGACACGGGCGGCCCCGTCGGCCGTTTCCGCCCGAAAGCGTCCACGATGGACCCAGTCCACCCCCCCGGAGAGCATGATGAGCACCAGCCTGGAGCGCTACACCGGCCGCTTCGAGCGGTACGCGGAGCGCCACACCCTCGTCATCGACGTCGCGGTGGTCATGGCGCTGATGGGCTGCGCGACCCTCGGCAGCTCGCTCACCATGCCCGGTGCCGACCCGCCCGACCAGGACCGGGCCGCCACCATCCTCATGGCGGTGTCCTGTCTCGCCCTCCTGAGGTACCGCACCCATCCGCGCGTCGCCGTCGTCGTGACCGCCGTCTGCACGGTGATCGCGATCTCGCTGGGATACCTGCTCACCCCCCTGCTGCTGGGCCCGGTCATGGCGGCCCTCTACTGGATGGCCAGCCTCACCGACCGCAAGACCATCCGCGTCTACGGCATCACCACGACGTTGTCCCTGACGCTGGCGGCCGTGTTCGCCGACTCGATGGACCACCTGTCCCTGGTGCTCCGGGCGATCGGCCCCATCTTCTGGCTGATGCTGCCCCTGGCCGCCGGCAACATGACCCAACTGCGGCGCGCCTACCTGCAGTCCGTGCAGGCCCGCGCCGAGCACGCCGAACGCACCCGCGAGGAGGAGGCCCGGCTGCGCGTCACCGAGGAACGCATGCGCATCGCCCGCGAACTGCACGACGTCGTCGCCCACCACATGGCCCTCGCCAACGCCCAGGCGGGCACCGCCGCCCACCTCGCGCTCGCCGACCCTGCGCAGACCAAGAAGATCCTCACGGACCTGACCGGCACCACGTCCGCCGCGCTGCGCGAGCTGAAGGCCACCCTCGGACTGCTGCGGCAGAGCGACGACCCGGAATCCGTGTCGCTGGAACCGTCCCCCGGCCTCGCCCGGCTGCCGGAGCTGGTCTCGGCGTGCGCGTCCGCCGGGCTCACCGTCGCGGTCACCACGGACGGGGAGCCGCAGCCGCTGTCCCCCGGCGTGGACCTGACGGCGTTCCGGATCGTGCAGGAGGCGCTGACCAACGTCTCCAAGCACGCCGCGACGGAGACCGCGCACGTGCGGCTGGCCTACGCCGACTCCCG
>NZ_JBEXRA010000041.1:0-83747 GCF_040612855.1 Streptomyces sp. NPDC006332 | reverse complement strand
GATCGTGGTCAACCTGTCCGGCCGCGGAGACAAGGACATGGACACCGCCGCCCGCTACTTCGGCCTCTACGACAGCGCAGTCCGGTTCGGCAGGTCCGCTGCGCTCCCCTGCCTCTGGCTTTCCGGCTTCGCCGCCAAGCATGGCCCGCTGCGCGGGCGGCTGGCTACAGGGGTGGGGGCGGGGAGTTGGGCCATTATCCTCCACCTGGGCTCAGACGGAGTCCTCTTGTCCAAGCTCGCATGGCGTCGGTGATGGCCCTGTCATAGTGGGGTGGAAGCTCGGTCTCCGAGCAATGCAATCAAAAGTGGCTGCGGATAAAGTCTACGCTCAGCGGGGAGTGCCTCTGGCGGGCGGCCCCGGGGGTTGAGAGGTGATGTGCTGTGTCGACACGGTGGACGCTTCGTCCTCATCAGGTCGAGGCTGTTGACGCAGTGGTGCGGGCCTTGGAGCACGTTCCTGATGGAAAGTCATCAGGTGGCGTGCGGGCCCAGGTTGTCGCCGCTACCGGGACGGGCAAGAGCCTGATCGCCGTGCACGCGGCGCGTGCACTGCGTGCACGGCGGGTGTTGGTGTTGGTTCCTACGCTCGGGCTGTTGACGCAGATGGTCTCGGTGTGGCGTGAGGCGGGGCGCCGGGGTCCGATGTTCGGTGCCTGTTCTCTGTCGGGCGAGGATGCGCAGGTTCTTCAGTGCACCACCGATGAGGCGGAGTTGGTGGGCTGGGTTTCCGGTCTGGAGTTGGTGACGGTCTTTGCCACGTATGCCTCGTTGGGGTTGGGGGTCTTGGAGCGGAGTCATCGCTCGGGGCTGGACGCCTGGGATCTGGTGGTGGTGGATGAGGCGCATCGGACGTCGGGGGCGTTGGGCAAGACGTGGGCGGGGGTTCATGACAATGCGCGGGTGCCGGCGTTGCGGCGGTTGTACATGACGGCTACGCCGCGGCTGTGGGAGGTGGCTGATCGGGAGGGGCCGGGGGGTGGTGAGCTGGTTGCGTCGATGGATGACGAGGCCGTGTTCGGTCCGGTGGTGTATCGACTGTCGTTGTCGGAGGCGATTGAGCGGGGGCTGATCGCTCGGTACCAGGTGGTGTGTGTCGACATCGCGGATCCTGGGCTGTCTGTGGTCGAGTTGGCCGGGGGTACGGGGAGGACGGCGCAGGTTCGGGGGGTTCGGCTGGCGGCCTTGCAGACGGCGGTGATGAAGGCGGCCGCGGAGCGGAAGCTGAGGCGGCTGCTGACGTTTCATTACCGCACCAGTGAGGCCGAGGCATTCTCCAGTGGTCTCGGCGCGGTGGCGAAGGAGTTGTGGGAGAGCGACCCGGAGCTGTATGCGGAGCCTGATGCGGTGTGGGCTGACTGGTTGTGTGGGGAGCACAAGCCGGCACACCGGGGGCGTGTGCTGGAGAAGTTCGCGTCAGAGCCGGAGGTGGATCTGGGGGCGGCGTGGGTGCGGGTGCTGTCGTCTGTGCGGGTGCTGGGTGAGGGGGTGGATACCAAGGAGTGCGATGCGGTTGTCTTCGCGGACGTGCGGGGGTCGGCGGTCGACATCGTCCAGGCGGTAGGACGGGCGCTACGTATGCAGCCTGGGGAGGGGAAGGTCGCCTCCCTGGTGGTGCCGGTCTTCCTCGGGCCGGGTGAGCAGCCTGACGAGATGCTGGTGTCTCGGGCCTACGGGGAGCTGGTGAAGGTTCTCACGGCGTTGCGGGCCCATGACACCCAGGCCGTGGAGCAGTTGGCCGTTCCCCAGGTGGCCGGCGGCGCTGCCGCTGGTGAGGCGGTACAGGCGGCGGGCGAGGTGAGCCGGGCTGCCGGGGAGCTGCTGTCGTTTTCCCGGCCGCGGGATCCGGCACAGTTGGCTGCGTTCATCAGTCTGCGGGTGCTGCAGCCCGAGACGCAGTTCTGGCGGCGGGGCCTGGGTGCCGCTCTTGCCTACCGCAGCGACCGTGGTGATCTGGCGGTGCCGTATGAGTACCGGGCTCCGGATGGGTTTGCTCTGGGGGTGTGGATCGCCCGGCAGCGCTCCTCGCGCACCCGCGGGGAGCTGAGCGAGGAACGGATGGGCCAGCTGGACGAGCTCGGCATGATCTGGGCGCATGTCGAGGTCGCGTTCGCCGAAGGGCTGTCGGCGGCGCGGGGGTGGGCGGCCGAGCACGGGCATCTGCTGGCGCCGGCTGATGCCATGTGGGAGGGCTATCCGGTGGGACTGTGGCTGAAGAACCAGCGGGCCGCCGTGCGGCAGGGCATGGGTGGGCTGAGTGCGCAGCGGCAGCGGGCTTTGGAGAACATCGACCCGTCCTGGTGTCCCTCCTGGCCGGTGTCCTGGCAGCGGTGCTTCCATCTCACCCGACTGCACGTGCGCAGCGGGGAGACCCTGCCTGAGGAGGCGGGGTGTCTGGTCGTCCAGGGGGAAGATCTGGGGCAGTGGGCGGTGTCGCAGCGGCGTCAGTGGGACACGCTGGGGGTGGCGCGGCAGTGGCTGCTGCGGGAAGAGCTCGGGCTCGGGCCGCTGCAGGACAGCGACAAGGCCATCGCAGCGCCGCGGCGTACGCGGGCTCAGGTCTGGGCGGCGAACGTGGCCGCTGCCCGCCAGTACCACGAGCGTGAGGGGCACCTGGAGGTGCCTCACCGGCACGTCGAGGAGGTGAGGGGTGATGCGTGCGCACTGGGGGTGTTCATCGCCAACAGCCGCGCCCGCCGCGCACGGCTCGCGCCCGAGCGGGTCGAGGAGTTGTCCGAGCTGGGGATGCGGTGGGTGTAGGGCGCGGCTCTTTGTGAGGGATTTGCTGGGTGGGTGACCGCGCGGGTCCAGTCGGGGCTGTGCGTCGTGCTGTGCTGGGTGGGCGAAGGTCAGTGGAACAGTGCGCGTGCCAGGACGGCCTGGAGTTTTCCGTTGGCGGCTGCGGCACCGAACTGGGCTGCGGTGGGGTCGCCGGCCAGGCCGGTGCACAGAACGACGCACTCCTGTGTCTGCAACATCTGCCACATCGCGTCGGTGACCCGGATGTGGTCGCTGTTGCGGATGATGGTCGGCTGTCCTCCTGCGGGTGCGTCGCCGTGCAGGCCTTCAAAGGCTCTGGTCTGGGTACCGAAGATGGCTGCCCACTCGTGGCTTGGCTCGGGGATGCCCGGAGCCTGCCAGGTCGGCCAGGCGAAGAAGTCCTTCAACTGCCTGGCTTCCGGCATGCCGCCGACTGCGTTCAGCGCCAGCAGGACGGTGCGTGTGGTGGCAAAGGTGGTCTCTACCTTGCGGCCTTTCTGGCGCACGCTTTCGATTTCCGGGGTCCGCAGGCCGACGTGGGTGACGCTGATGTTCAGGGCGGGCGCTTCTCGGGGGGTGCCCAGCTGTGCGGTCATGCTTCCAGGGTGGTGTCGAACGGTTTCGAGGTTCGCGGTTTTTCGCTGGTTCGCCGCTAAGTGTGTGGCTAGTGATTGATTAGGGCGTATCGAGTCGTTTCGTGTCCGTGATGACGGTGCTGGTTGCCCATGAGCGGCCGCTTGCTCCTTGCTGTCCTTGCCTGGCGAGGGGCTCAGGGAGGCGGGCCGGTCCACGCGGTGTCGGGTTCACGGGAACGGGAGGCACCTGCACCGGCCATGCCCCAGGGGAGGTCCTCTCTTGGTTCGGCCTGAACGTGGAGGCCTCCCCCGGTACCGACCGGGGCTCCATGTCTGCGGATGGCCTAGTTGCAGCAGTCGCATGCGGGCGGGCAGTTGCCGCAGGCGTCTGCCTTGGCGGCGGGGGCGGTAGCGGCGGCGGAAGGGGCGCAGCAACCCTTGCCCTGCCAGGCTTCGCGGCCTTCCTTGACGGCGATGGCGGCGATGACGAGGGCGGCAATGGGATCGGCCCAGGGCAGCCGAGGGTGGCGTTGAGGACCAGGCCCACCAGCAGCACGGCGGACAGGTAGATGCACAGCGTCTGCTTGGAGTCCGCTACTGCGCAGGCAGAGCCGAGTTCGCGGCCAGTCTTGTGCTGGGTGGCGGACAGGAAGGGCATGACCGCCAGGAGGCCGAGGCCGCACAACCCGCCTGCAGGCGGGCGCCGATGATGCCGATCTGGGAGTCGACGGTGAGTGGTGCGCTGAGGGCCGACAGCGCGGTGGAGCGGGCTGAAGCCGGGTTCGAAGACGGCACGGGCTGCGGGTTCCAGGGCGGTGAGGTCGACGCGTCCTGTGTAGGCGGCATCCGCGAGCATGTCCAGCAGCGCTTTGCGGGCGGCCGGGTGGTCCATCTGCTGCAGAACAGGCCCCACACTTCGCGGCTCCGAGTCGAGGACGTCGTCACCAAGGCTCCCTCCGCGCAGGGAGCATCCAAGCTTGATCAAGCAGAGCAACTGCCTGGGTACGCCCTCCGGACGGCCCAGCGGGGTGCGTCTCTACCGTGCGCGCAGAGGAGGGGGCCGGATGGGGCCGTCGATTGAGGTACCGGAAGAGCGGCAGGCAGTCGCCAGCAAGGCTGCACGCACCACTCCGGACGCGGCCCTCAGGGCTCCGACGAGGACGGGATCGGCAACCCGCCGATCACTCGCGGCTGCGGCAGCCACCCATCACCCGGCCGACCTCACACAAGCCGGAACGGTAAATCCCCGGCGGCCCGCCACGAGAAACCTAACGGACAAATGCCCGCTTATCGAGGTCGAACCTCGCCCCCAGCAACGCTCTCCCGCGGCCTGAGCGCATCATGAACGAGGTCGAGCAGGCGATCGACCTGCTCCCGTGGAGCATCGCCCGCGATCGCGAAGAACACGCCGATGAGCATCGCGGTGACGTCGTCGGGCGCAACGTCCGCGCGGAGCGTACCGGTCGCGGCGCCCCGCTCCAGGAACTGGGCGATCGCTGCGGTGACGCGTTCACGCGAGGGGGGCGCGATGCGCCCGGCGGCGAAGCCGGCCCGCAGGGTTTCCATCATCCCGCGCTTGGTGGCGGTGAAGGTGGCATAACGACCCATCCAGGCTCGAAGAGCGACATCTGCAGGATGCTGCCCGAGCAGGGTGGTGACGCTCGCGGTGACGCCGTCGAGTTCGGCGGCATAGACCGCGTCGACCAGGCTCTCGCGGGTCGGGAAGTGTCGATACAGGGTCCCGATGCCGACTCCGGCCTGGCGGGCGATGGTCTCCAGCGCGACTGGACCATCGGCCGTCGCGAAGGCGGCCTGAGCGGTGGCGATGAGCTTCTCGCGGTTGCGCTGCGCATCACGGCGGGCCGGCCGGCCGGCATCGGGCGAGCTGGCTGGCGCGGGACCCGGTGAGGCTTCGGACGGACTCAAAACGGAGGCTCCTCCGGTAGTGCTACGGTGAACGTAACGGAGGATCCTCCGCTTTCTCTATTCTCCCATGAGAGCAGGTAGTCATGACGTCCGCAGGCACTCCCTCGTCCCAAGCCGCTCCCGCCGGGGAGGCGCGTCCCGGTGGCATCGGTTCGCTCGCCGGCCGCCCCGTCTCACGCATCGGGTACGGCGCGATGCAGCTGGCGCGCCTGCAGAGCGACCGCGATGCAGCTGTCACCCTGCTGCGCCATGCGGTCGACCTCGGCGTCGACCACGTGGACACCGCCCAGTTCTACGGCAACGGCTTCGTCAACGACGTGGTCCGTGAGGCACTTCAGTCCCAGAACGACGTCCTCATCGTGAGCAAGGTGGGCGCCACCGCCGACCCCGACGGCCCGGTGCCGGTGCGCCTGGCGCAGCGGCCCGGGGAGCTGCGGGCCGAGATCGAAGCTGAACTCGCCACGCTCCAGCTCGAGCAGATCCCGGTGGTGAACCTCCGCCGTGTCGATGGGGGGCACACGGGCGTCCCCGTCCCGGAGGACCAGGTGGTCGACCTGGACGACCAGCTCGCCGAAATGATCGCGCTGCGCGAAGAGGGCAAGATCGGTGCGATCGGACTGAGCAGCGTGACGCTGGACGTTCTGCGCCGCGGCCTGCCTGCGGGCATCGTCTGTGTACAGAACCCCTACAGCCTCGTGTCGCGCGAGGACGAGGACATGGCCCAGTTCTGTGCGGACGAGGAGATCGCCTGGGTGCCCTACTTCCCCCTCGGCGGCGCATTTCCGGGGCGGCCGAAGGTGACCGACGAGCCGGCGGTGCTGGCTGCGGCAGAGAAGCTGGGATGCGCCCCGGCGCAGGTCGGCCTGGCCTGGCTGCTGCAGCACACGCCGAACGTACTGCTCATCCCGGGCACCACAGACACCGGCCATCTCGAAGCGAACCTGGCAGCGGGCGCGATCACCCTGGACGAGGAGACTCTTGCCGCCCTCGACGCGATCCCTACGCGGCCGACCGCCACCCCGGGTCGCTGACGAAGCACCAGTTCCGCCACGTCACCGCCACTCGAGCGCGGCGGCACGGTGCATCTGGCGAGCACTGAAGTGCTCACACGGACCCGACCGGATCTTGTCAGCCCGCAACATCTTCGCCATCTCGCACATCTCGCTCGACGGGCGAAAGGCTCCAGGGCTGATGGATCTGGCAGGGACCGATGGGATAGCGCTGCAGCGCCCCGAAGCGGCCGTCGATGGGGCGCGCGACGTTCGAGCCCGCCGGCCGAAGGCAGCCATGTGGTCGCGATCACTGCTCTGCCACCGCACGCAGACCGGTGGTCAGCGCTCACCCAAAGTCCCCGCGGCCGTATCCCTCAGCCGTGCCGAACCAGCTGACCTCGCCTGACAACGCGGCGTCGATCATGCGGCCCACGGTCATCTGTGCGCAGCCCAGGGCGATGGGGGCGCCCTCGACGGCGGTGCTGCAGCAGCAGCTATCCACTTTCTCGAGGGATCCCCGGACAGCTGCCCGGGCGGCAAGCGTCCCCCTTTGAGGCGCCCACACTCTTCACTCTTGCCAACCGGACAACAGTCCGGTACGGTCCCATTGACTAGCGGACGATTGTCCGCTTAGTCGTTTCCGTGACGGACAGGGGCAGCACACGGCGCACCGAGGGAGCGCCGCCACCAGCGACGTCCGGCCGCCCCTGCCTACGCCAATCTCCCGAGACAACGGAGTTCCACCATGAATCTGCCTCGCCGAACCGTCCTGACGGGGGTGGCCGCCACCGCGGCAGCGGCCACGCTCTCCTCATCACCGGCGATCGCGGCACCGGCGGGAAGTGGTCACACCGGCCCAGCACACCTGGCGAGCGGCCGGATCCTGCTGCGCAACGGGCACGTGATCGACACCGAGCCCCAGGCGGTCGCCCACGCCGGCACCGACGTCCTGATCGAGAGAGGTCGGATCACCGCCGTCGGCCGCAACCTCCGCGCAGGCAACGCCACCGTCATCGACGCCACCGACCGGATCGTGCTCCCGGGCTTCGTCGACACCCACCGCCACGTGTGGCTGTCGGCGCTGCGCACCTCGACCGTGGGCCTCGACCTCACCGCGTACCTCGGCGTCCTGGGCCAGTACGGCCCGCGGCTGCGCCCCCAGGACATGTACAACGCGACCCTGGCCGGCCTGCTGGAGAGTCTTAACTCCGGGGTCACCACCCAGCTCGATTACAACCACGGTCTGTACTCGCCTGACCACGCCGACGCGGCCCTCGATGCCATGCAAGCGGCCGGTCTGCGCGCGGTGTTCGCCTACGGCGCCCCGATCGGAGCGGCCGCCGACCTCGCCGACGTCCGCAGGGTCCGCACCGAGCGCCTGTTCGACGACAAGGCGCTCGTCACTTTGGCCTACGGTCCGCTCGGCCCGTCGTTCGCACCGATCGAGACGGTGATCGAGGAATGGCGTGTGACGGACGAACTGAGCCTGCCCCTGACCTTCCACGTCAGCGCCGGCCCGGTCACGCAGACGCCCATCTCGGCTTTGAAGGAGCGCGGCCTGCTGCGCCCGAACACGCTCTACGTGCACGGTAATTCGCTCTCCGACAGCGAGATCAAGCTGATCGGCGACTCGGGCGGCAAGGCCGCCGCCGCGCCCAGCTCCGAGGCCGGGATGCGCGTCGGTGCTCCCGTCTCCAGCCGCTACCGTCGCCTCGGTGTCACCGCCGGCCTCGGCGTCGACGCGGTGTCCTCGGTCCCCGGTGACATGTTCTCCCTCATGCGGGCGGCGCTGCTCGCCAGCCAGGTCACCGACGACTCCCCACTGACCGCCAAGGACGTCCTGCGGATGGCCACAATCGACGGCGCCTCCGCGCTGGGGCTCGACGACCGGATCGGTTCGCTGCGCCCCGGCAAGCAGGCCGATGTTGTCCTGCTCCGTCTGGAGGACCTCGACATGCTCACTGCCGAACGTGACCCGATCGCGGCCGTGGTCCAGTCGGCGAACCCTCACAACGTTGACACGGTCATCGTCGCGGGACGGGTGATGAAGTCCGCGGGGCGGCTGCTCCACGCCGACCTCCGCCGCACCGCGCGGGCCCTGCGCTCCACGGCGGCCGCGATCAGCGGCAACTGACCCTGATCCCGGTTTCCGGCCGCTCTGAAACGGGACGTCGACCATCAGCGTCAACGCGCCGCTGCTCATCCGAACCAGAGTCCGGACCGATGGCCCTGCGAGCCCGAGGCCGTGTGTTCCCTCACAGCCTCGGGCGTGCCCGGCACGTCAGACGTTCATCTCGGCAGACCCCGGCAGAGTCGAAGGTGGCCATGTCACGCAGGGCACGGACGGCCGCGTGGACGAGCGGCAGGGCCAACAGGGCGCCGGTGCCCTCGCCGAGTCTCAAGCCCAGGTCGACCAACTCGGGCATCGGCGGCGGGCAGACGCCGGCCAGACCAGTCAGTCGTATCGACACGTCCTCCAGGAATCCCAGCGAACCGGGCGGCTTGGACAGGCGGTTTTGCCGGTCACGGGCCTCGGCGAGGGCGGCGGGGTCCGCGGGGGTAACGGCGGCCAGTGTGCTTCGGAGCAGCAGACCTTCGGCCAGGGACGAGGCAGAGACCGGCTCGGAGCCGGGTGCGGGCATCACGAAGGAGCACCTTCCGATGTCGGCGGTTTACCACGCCACCGTGACGGACCGTGCCCCGGCGGAAAGTGCCTGGCTGCGGGACGGGCGGAATATCCTGGCTCCCGGATCTCGGTACGGGGCCTCACGGCCTCGTGTCCGACGCCCGCTCCCGGCCTTCCCGGCGGCCGGCTCACGCCGGTTGCCAGTGGCCATCCGTGGGAGGCGGCTCCCCGGTCACAGTGGCGGGCCCGCCCCCGAGTTGGGCCGTTACGCCCGCACCGGAGTTCCTCCGCATCCGTCCCGCGCATCGTGCCATACGCCTGCTGCCGGCATGTAGCCAGGCACCGGCCGACAGCAGGTCCTATGTCTCCTCCGCGTCCCAGACGTCGACGAGGTCGAATTGCGGCTCGGAGCCGGCACCGATCGTCTGCTCGGTCCAGATGGTCTTGCCGTCGCGGTGATACCGGCTGCCCCAGCGCCTGGCGAGTTGGGCCACCAGAAACAGGCCTCGCCCTCCCTCGTCGCCGGCCCGTGCCCGGATCAGCCGTGGCTGGGTGTTGCTGGAGTCGGTGACCTCGCACACCAGTGTTCTGTCGTCATGGAAGAGGCGCAGTCCCACCATGCCGTCCGCGTAGCGCATCGCGTTGGTGACCAGCTCGCTGACGATCAGTTCGGTGGTGAAAGTGAGGTCGTCCAGCCCCCAGTCGGCCAGTCGGCAGGCGACGGCCTTGCGCGCTTCGGCCACCCGGGACGTGTCGTCGGGGAACTGCCAGTGCGCGGCATCGGCGGTCGGCAGCATACGGGTGCGGGCCAGAAGAAGCGTCATGTCGTCGCGGGGAGGTCCCTCGGTCATCGCGGACACCACGTCGTGGGCGATGCCCTCAAGTCCCCGCGCGCTGTTGCACAGAGACGAAAGCGAGTCGAGGAGATCCTGGGTGCCCTGGTCGAGATCGTGTGCGGCCCGGTCCACGAGGCCGTCGGTATAGAGGGCGAGGGTACTACCGGGCTCGACGCGGACCGTGGTGACCTCGAAGGGCATGCCACCGACGCCGAGCGGCGGGCCCGGGCTGACCTCTATGAGTCGACCCGCGCCGTCGGGCGGGATCACCACGGGCGGCAGATGCCCTGCGCCGGCCAGTGCACAGGTGCCGGCGACCGGATCATAGAGCGCGTACAAGCAGGTGGCGCCGATCGTCTCCCGGTCCTCGGGACCGGCTTCGTCGGCGAGTTGCTGGACGAGGTCGTCCAGGTGGATGAGGAGCTCTCCGGGGTCCAGTTCGAGGTCGGCCAGCGTGCGGATGGCGGTTCGCAGCCGTCCCATCGTGGCTGCGGCGTGCAGGCCGTGGCCTACGACGTCGCCCACGACCAAGGCGACCCGCAACGACGACAGGGGGATCACGTCGAACCAGTCGCCGCTGATGTCCGCCCCGCCCCCCGCAGGCACGTAACAGCCAGCCGAGTCGGCCGCCGTGGAGCGTGTGGTGGCGTGGGGCAGCAGTCGCTGTTGCAACGTGACCGCCGCCCGGTGCTCCCGCGTGTACCGGCGAGCGTTGTCCACGCTGAGCGCCGCACGCGAGGCGATGTCGAACAGGAGGTCAGCGTCCTCCTGCCGGAACCCCTCGGCGCGTTCGGTCCGCCATGCCGAGACGAAGCCGAGCAGCAGGCCGCGCGCGAACAGCGGCGAGATGACCAGTGAATGCCCTTTCTCGGGCAGCAGGGCGCGGATCACGTCCGGGTCTCCGAGTTGGTGCTCCAACTCCTGGCGTGAAGTCTTGAGGACGGTGTCGCCGTGCAACGCCGCCTGCCGTGCCTGCGGTACGTCCGGAAGTGGCGGGATGACGCCGCCCACCTGGATGAGGTCGGCCGGCCAGGGACCGGTGGCGGAAGCCGCTGCGACACGCCGCATCCGCCACCGACCGCTCGGCAGGACACCCTTGGCGGGCTCATCGCCTTCGAGTACGACCTCGACGATGTCCACCGAAACCAGGTCCGCCAGGGTCGGCACCAGCACGTCCGCGATGTCCTGGGCAGTACGAGCCACGTTCAAAGAACCGCCTATACGGACCGACGCCTCATGACTCATGGCCGCCCGCTGCATGGCTCGCCGTTGTTCCGTGTCGTCGGCGACGAACGCTGCGACGCCGACCGGACGGCCATCGGCGTCGTCCAGCCGAACGGCGGATGCCGACAGATACCGCTCCTGACCGGAGACACCTGCCGCGCGCATCCGCAACTGTTCACCGACCAGTGGAATACCGGTCTCCAGCACGTGCCGCAGGTGGGTCTCCATCGCCTCTGCGTCCTCCGCGCGCGCAATGTCGTGCAGGCGGCAACCGGCGCGCAGGGGCGGCAACCCGGCCGACCCCACCGGGTTATTGGCGCGTACGACTTCCAGTCGGGCATCGAAGAGGACGATGCCCAGTCGGTCCTGGCCGAGCAGGGAGGTCAGAAGGCTCGATCCGTGCTCCGCAACGGTCCTCTTCGGAGCGGGGGGCGACAGGAGCACAGCCTCCGAAAAACCCTCCTTGCTGTCGACGCATGCAGTGCGCACCACGAGTTCGACGGGCGGTCCGGTTCTGCGCCGGAACATCCGCCGCCCGCCACCGCCGGCGGAACCCGTCGATGCATCCACGCGCCACTGCGATGGATCGACCAGTAGTTGCGCCACTGGCCGACCCTGGACCTCTCGCGCCTCATGCCCCAACAGGTGAGCGGCCGCGTCCGACCACCACGTGACGGCCCCAGCGTCATCGAGCAGAAGGACGGCGACCTTGTCGTCCGCGGCGCCTTCGGCACTTTCGCCCAGGTTCGCCATGAACACCTCCCCCTGCACATCAGGGGTTCCACATCGCCTATGCCTATAGTGCCACTGCCACTCTCCGTCGCCCAGTCATTGATGCGAGTACACCCCTGGCCCGCCGCTGTCGCACTAGCCTGATTCACGGACTCGAACGTTTCGCCGGTGCGCCGTACAGCGAACGCAAGCGTGCGTCAAGGTTTCCTGCCGCACGTTCACCATTCTCAACAGAATTGGCCGTTCCGGAGAGCGCGAGATACTCGCCGGCTAGCTGGATGACATCATCCGGGGACAGGGTTCGGCGGATACGTGCCACCGTGTCGTAAAATCCGCGATATCGTGCATTCGTGGCGAAACCCCACCGTACGATTTGAGCGAACTCCAGCTCGGCGGAGAGTCCGGGTACGACTGTCTCGATTTCCCGAATCATTTCGGGAAGCAATTCGGCGTCGGGAAGGTCAAGTACTTCTCTGCTGTATTCACTGACCCAGTGACCGGAAATCACAGCCTTGCCAGGCGGAACGGAATCAGGCATCGACTCGGAGTCGACCACGGTGATGGCCAAGCCTATCCCGGCGGCGCGGGGCACCGGAATGAGGGTCGGTACATTCGGCGGCAGGCGACGCAGGGCGAAGATTCCCTTGAGAGCACTCTTGTAGCGGACCGACTGGATCAGTTCACGCTGCCGGTCGGACAGGTCGCGGTAAGTCTGCAGCAGGTCCGGCCCGTTCAGAGCGAGAACGCCGCCGCGCGTGAAGAGCGCGTGCTCGCCTTCGCCGTCCTCCCACACGGTGCGTACACCACCGTCGACATGCCGGACTTCCCGTACGGTGGCTCCGGTGCGCACGTCGACGAAGGATGCCAGCCGTTTGGGCAGGAAATCGATTCCGCTCGGATATTGCATCGGTCCGCCGCCGAGCTTGCTCAGCGAGAGGAAAAGGTCGACGACCGACATGTCGGCTGTTTCCCCCAGGTAGAGGCCACGAAGGAAGGGATCCAGAACGTAGTCCAAAATCTCTTGATTGAGCCTGCGAAGGGCGTACGAGGCCACGGATTCGTTATCGAGTCGTGCCGCTACTTGATAGGACTTGTCACCCGCCAATCGGCGGCGCCAGCGGACCAGGTCCATCGCGAGGCGAGGCATCAACAATTTACTGCGGAGCGAGAGCAGATCCGTCCCCACCAGGTCGAGAATTCCACCGACACCGTTCCTGCGGACGAGGAAGCGCATGCGGCCGTCGCGCGGCATGCCCACGGACACGGCCAGTGGCTTGAACGGTTTCCCGAGACCGGCGTCTTCACTCAGCTGGATGATGTTGGTAAAGGACGCCGGCAGAATCGTCGCCCCACGGTTGAGCACGTATCCGTCGCGCTCGATGCTGGACATCCTTCCGCCGACCGACGTCGAAGCTTCGAGAACGGTCACACTCCAACCCTGCTGATGCAGACGAAAAGCCGCTGCAAGACCGGCGATCCCGCCGCCCACGACCACGATGTCGGAGCCGTGCTCAGGAGCCGCACCGTCCGTCGTCGTAGTGGCGAACTGCTGAGGGATGTTCATCGGGTCGCCTTTCCTGGGGCAGCGTCTCCGCGTGTCGACAGCACGCGGTCGGGGCGGATGGGCAGGTGTCGGTGGCGTACGCCGGTCGCGTGCCAGACGGCGTTGGCGATCGCCGCGGCCGGCCCCACGTTGCCGAGTTCGCCGATCCCCTTGATGCCGACCGGGTCGTCCGGATCCGGGTCGTCCACCCAGTCCGCCTCGATGGCGGGTACGTCGGCGTGCGCCGCGATGTGATAGTTCGCGAAGTCGGCTCCGACGAGGCCGCCTGTGCGCTGGTCCAGGTGCGCCTCTTCGTGCAGGGCCATGGAGATGCCCCAGATCATCCCACCGATGAGCTGGGACCGGGCCGTCAGCGGGTTCACGATCGGGCCCGCGGCGAAGACACCCAGCATGCGCCGCACCCGTACCTCGCCGGTGGTGGTGTCCACCGCGGCCTCGGCGAAGTGGGCTCCGTAGGTGTGCCGTTCCTTCGGTGCGTTCTGCAGGAGGCCGACGACGGCGGCGGTGGTGTCCGATCTGGCCGTGATTCCCTCGGGCGGAATGGCCGTAGGAGGGGTGAGCATGGTCCGCAGCTCAGCGATCGCGGCCTTGACGGCCCAGCCCCAGGATCGCGTCCCCGTCGAGCCGAGGGCGATGACCGCCGGAGGGAGGGAGCTGTCCCCGATGTGGATCCGGACGCGGTCCGGCACGACGTCGAGGGCATCGGCGGCGATCATCGTGAGCACGGTCCGCGCGCCGGTGCCGATGTCGGACGCGGCGATCCGGACGGTGAAAGTCCCGTCCGCCTCCGCGGTCACGGCGGCCGTGGACGGCACGGACATCACGAGGTGGGTCGCAGCCGCGGTGCCCGTGCCTATCAGCCAGCGCCCGTCGCGACGTATGCCGGGGCGGGGGTCTCGGTCGCTCCACCCGAACCGGCGTGCCCCTTCACGGAAGCAGGCGAGCACGTTGCGGCTGCTGAAGGGCAGTCCGGACACCGGCCCTCGTTCGGGTTCGTTGCGGACGCGCAGCTCGATCGGGTCGATGCCGCTCTTCTCCGCGAGTTCGTCGAGTGCGCTCTCCAGCGCGAACGCCCCAGGCGTCTCGCCCGGTGAGCGCATGAACGACGGGGTCGGCACGTCGAGCCGGACGATCTCGTTGGAGGTGTGGTGAGCGGCCGCGTCGTACATCACACGGGCCACGGCGGTAGTGGGTTCGGCGAAGTCGTACGTCGTCGAGGTCATGGCGAGGGACCGGTGGCTCAGTGCCCGCAGTCGCCCGTCGGCGTCCGCTCCGAGACGGATCCGCTGGACGGTGGCGCTGCGGTAGCCCGTGACCGAGAACATCTGACGGCGGGTGAGGACCACGCGGACCGGGCGGCGCAGCACGGTCGCGGCCATCACGGCGGCGACCTGGTGCACGCCGATCTGCCCCTTGCCGCCGAAGCCGCCACCGACGTGCTCGGCGCGGACGCGCACGGTGGCCGGGTCGAGCGAGAACAGTTGTGCGAGGAGCTGCGCGATGTAGGCGCTGCCCTGGTTGGCGTCGACGACCTCCAGTACGCCCTCGTGCCAGCGGGCCACGGCCGCGTGCGGCTCCATCGGGTTGTGGTGCTCCTGCGGGGTGGTGTACTCGGCGTCCACGACAAAGCTCGACGCCGCGAGCTCGGCCTCCAGGTCTCCCTTCCGCGTCACGGCAGGACCGGTCACCTGGCTGTCCAGCGCGACGGCGTCCGGGCGCTCGCCGGAGAGCTCGATGTCGTAGGGCTCGGTCTCGTAGTGCACCACCAGCGCTTCGGCGGCTTCCCTGGCCTGTTCGGAGGTCTCGGCGACGACCAGCGCCACCGGCCAGCCCGCCCAGGGAATCCGGTCGTGCTGAAACAAGGCGACCAGGGAATCGGGAGGAGTGCCAAGGAGCGGGATGACGAAGCCCGCCTCAATGGGCAGGGCGTTGCCGTGGTGGAAGACCTCCAGCACGCCCGGCATCTTCACGACATCGGCGGTGTCCATCGAACGGATGCGGCCGCGGGCGACACTGGACAGCACCAGCCAGCCGTGGGCCAGGCCGGGAAAGGGGACCTCGCCCGCGTAGCGGGCCGCTCCGGTCACCTTCTCGCGGCCCTCCAGACGGATCATCGCCGTACCGACGGCTCTGGCGGCTGCTGTTTCCGCGGTGATGGTCATCGGGTCCCCTCCTGGGCCAGGGTGGTGAGCTCGGACACGACGAGGTTGCGGATCAGCGTCACCTTGTAGGCGTTGTCGGCCGGCGGCCTCACCGCGGCGAGTTCGCCGTCGGCTGTCTCAGCGAAGCCTTCCGCCTCTACCGGGCGGCCCATCAGCAGCCGGTAGGCCCTACGGGTACGCCACGGCCGCGGCGCCGCTGCTCCGACGGGCCGCCACGATCCGGAGAGCGGGAGCCGGCGGATGTCGAAGAGCCGGGCGGGGCGTTCCGTACAGCGCTTCATGAGGGCGACGGGCTTGGTGCCGCCGCCCAGGACGCGAGCGGCCGGATCGGCGGCGAGCAGCGCGATGGCGCCGGGGACGTCTGCCGCGCGCTGGTACCGGAGTTCCTTCACCGTCTTGCCTCCTCGTCCCGGGCCATCACGCTCACCCGTGCCGTCAGGGCCGTCTCCGCCCCGGCGAGTGCGGTTCGGAAGGCGTCGGCGAGCGCGGCGCGGTCTCCGGACAGGCTGAAGAGCCGGGCGTGCTCGGCGAGCGCGGTGATGTCGCCTGATCCCCAGCCTGGGACGGCGAGGCATTCCGTGCCCGCCGCCCGGACGGCCGCGAGGAATCGCTGGTGCAGAGCCTTGATGTCGGGGTGGGTCACGTCGCCTTCGAGTCCCTGGTCCTGGGCGAGATCGAACGCGCCGAACATGAGTCCGTCCAGGCCCGAGTCGCGGGCGATGGCCTCGACGTTGTCCATGCCCTCGGTGTCCTCGACGACCCCGAAGGCAAGGACGTCCGCGTCGGCGCGTCGGCGGTCGGCCGGCCAGTTCGGGCTGTGGTGGCCGAACGCGCGGGCGGAGGCGCACGCACCCCGGCTGCCGGTCGGGCCGAACCGCGTCGCCTCGGCGATCGCCGCTCCTTCCTCGACGGTACGGACATGCGGCGCGATGATGCCGGCTGCGCCTGTGTCCAGTACGCGCTGGATGAAGCTCGGCGAGTGGTCCGGCACACGGACGAGCGCGTCGATGCCGGACGCGTCGGCCGCACGGACGACCTCACCGATGTCCCGGAGATCCATCGTGCCGTGTTCGGCGTCGAGCCAGACGAAGTCGGCTCCCGCATACCCGGCGATCTCCGCGATGTCCGGGCTCGGCAACTGGAGCCTTATGCCGTAGGCCCGGTCACCGGCCTCCAGATTGTTCCTGATCCGACGATGGGGCGTGCGCATATCCGGACTCCTTGAGCAGGGCACCGTTCAGTGGATCTGGGAGTGCGTTCCGATGCGGTGCCAGGCCCGGTTGACGTACACCAGCCCGTCACTGGAGGCCAACGCGTCGAAAGACTCCGACAGCACGCTGGATTCCAGGGCCTCCCCCACGATCACCGTGGAGCCGCCGACCTCCATGCGGTTGTGGACGCGGGCTCGTATCCACACCGGCGCCTCCGTGAAGACGGGTTCTCCCGTCGCGAGCCGCTCCCAGCGTGTCGCGTCGGCGAACCGGTCGATCCCGCTGGTGGCTCCCAGCTTCGCCAGATCGAGACTGCCGGCGTTGAGCAGGTGAATGACGACCGTCTCCGCCTCCCTGAGGGTGGGGGTGCTGGAGGACAGGGCGGACAGGGAGAACATGAGGAGGGGCGGCTCGGCGCTGACCGGTGACACCGACGTCGCGGTCAGTGCCACGGGCCCGGCGCCGGCGTCGGCCGTGATGAGCGACACCCCGCCCGGGTAGAGGCGAAAGGCCATCTTGAAGTCGTCCGCGGAGAGTACGGGAATCGGCTCGGCCACGGCCACTCCGGAGTTCTGCGCGCCTGGGCCCTCACTGTGGGGGGAATACGCGTTCATGTCGCTACCTTCAATTCGTGATCGTCAAAAGGCGTGCAGTAGGGCTGTTCAGCCCTTCGCCACGGTGGCCATGTAGTCGATGGCGGCGCGGCGCCAGTTGAGAGTGACGTGGTGGGCGGCCATCTCGACGTCCCGCTTGGCGAGGGAGACCGGGTGCTTGGGATTGCCTCCCTTGGCACCGACGAGGGCGGCGATCCGCTGGACGTTGCGCAGCGCGACGCGGGTGACGAGCGCGTTGTCGCGCGTGTCACGCGTCAGTTCGTGGAGGGTCGTGGGCCGGTGTGCGGCGGCACGCTGCGCAGCCTCGCTGCTGCGCTGGTCGACGAGCATCCTCGCCATCTCCAACTCCCCGGCGGCCTCCGCGAACTCGGTCGCGACGTATTCCTGGTCGGCGAGCTTGCTGACGCCGCCCACGGCGCTGGCGACCCGGGTCGCCGACGCGGCCGCCTCGGCGAAGTGGTCGGCCGCACCCAGCGCGGCCCCGACGGCGACCGCTGCGAATGGGAACCGGCAGGCGGCGGGGAACGACGACCACAGCGCGTCGAACGTCGGGTGCAAAGAGCGCCGCTCCTCGATCCGCCGGCCGAGGTCGCGCATCGGCATGACCCGGCGGTCGGGGACGAACACGTCCTCGACGACCATCGACCGGCTGCCCGTGCCCCGCATGCCCGTGGGAAACCAGTCGTCGATCGTGGCGGCTTCCTTCTGGTCGACGAGGAACATGTGCCCCTCGCCGTTCTCACCCGCGGGAGCGTTGAACATCAGCCACTTGGAGAAGTCCGAACCGCTGCAGAACCCCCACTGGCCGCTCAGCCGGTAACCGCCCTGGACCCGCTCGACCTTGGCCTTCGGGTTCAGGTTGATGTTCCCGGTGAGCGTCGCGTACGGGTCCGCTTCCCAGACCTCCTCCTGCACCTCCTCCGGGAAGCCGAGCAGGGCGATGTTGCCGGCGCTCAGGACCGAGAAGACCCAGGCGGTGGAGGGGCAGCCGCGGGCGAGCGTCAGGGTGACCATCGCGTGTTCGTGGTCGGTGAGCTCAAGGCCCTCGTACTTCTTGGGCTTGAGGATGTGCAGGAAGCCGGCGTCCTCCATCCGCCGGAGAATGTCGTCACCGATGCGCCGCGACTCGTCGGTCGCGGCGGCTCGTTCGCGCAGCAGCGGCACCATCTCCTCGGCCGCCCGCAAGATGTCGTCCGCGGTCAGGGAGGGGTCGGGGCCGGGGCGCACGCCGTCCGCGGCACTGCTCTTCGTGGCGTTCTCGGTCATTGCGGGCCTTCTCTCTGTGTGGGGGCAGGAGCGCAGGAGACAGTGCGGGAGCCCCGTGGGCGCACTGCCGACGCCCTGTTCCATCGGTTGAGTTGTGGTACTGAGTGGCGTGAGATGGCTGACGGGCTTTTGTCGGTCACACCGCTTGTGCCATGAGTTCGCTGCCCCGCTCGCCGATCAGGACCGCTGCCGCGTGCGTCGGGGCACGCGTGATGTCGGGCATGACGGAGGCGTCGATGACACGCAGTCCGTCGACGCCGTGCACCCGCAGTTCGGGGTCGACGACCGAGAGGCTGTCGGTGCCTGCCCGGCACGTGCCGACCGGGTGGTTGATCGACATCATCGCGCGCCGTACGAACCCGAGCACCGCGTCGAAGCCGGCCGTTGGCGAAAGGTTTCGTGGCTCTTCTGCGATGTAGGCGCGGAACGCGGGCGCGCTCGCGATCTCCACCAGCCGGCGGATCCCCTCCGCCAGGGTCTGCCGGTCGGACGGCTCGGTCAGGTACCGGGGATCGATCAGGGGCTTTGCCGTCGGGTCGTCGGACCGGAGGCGGATCTGCCCGCGGCTGGCCGGAGTCAGCAGGCTGACCATGCAGGTGAGCGAGCGCTCGCTGCCGCCGGAGAAGTCGACCGCCGCCGGCAGTACTTGGATGTCCGGTACGTCGGAGGCCTCGCCACACCGCAGGTAGGCCGCGACCTCGGCCAGGACCGCCAGCGGCCCGCGTCTGCGCTCGGCGTATGCCGCGATGTTCTCCTCGGTGTGGGCGTCGTTCCAGGTACGGCCCCGCACCACCGGCCAGATGACCGGCACCGTGGGATGGTCGTGGAGGTTCGCCCCGACGCCCGGGAGGTCCGCCGCCACCTCGATGCCGAGGTCGGTCAGGTGCTGCGCCGGCCCGATCCCGGACAGCATGAGGATCTGCGGAGATCGCAGGGCCCCCGCACACAGCACCACGGACTCGGTCGGTACGGTCGTAAGCCTGCCGGAGCGGTCCAGGTACTCCACCCCGGCGACGCGCTGCCCCTCCAGCACGAGGCGCTGGACCACGGCGCCGACCTGGACCGTGAGATTAGCGCGGTCCATGGCGGGGATGATGTAGCCGCGCGCGCTGCTGCGCTCACCGCCTCGGATGCTGCTGTAGACCAGGCCCGCGCCCGACATGTCGCCGCTGTTGAAGTCGCGGTTGATGTCGAGCCCGGCCTCCACGCAGGCCGTGACGAAGGCCAGCGACATGGGATTGACATCGCGCGCCGTGGTCACCGCGATGGGACCGCCCTGAGCGTGCAGGACGGACTCACCGAGTTCGTTGTCCTCGCTACGGCGGAAGCTGGGCAGGAGGTCCTCCCACTCCCAGCCCTTCATCCCCCGCTCCGCCCAGCCGTCGTAGTCCTCACGGGCTCCGCGGCACCAGGACAAGAAGTTGATCGCGCCGCCGCCGCCCACCACGCGTCCCGACGAGATCGGAACCGTTCGGCCCTGGAGTTCCTGCTGGGGAACGGTCTCGTCGCACCAGTCGAACTCGCCGCGCTGCAACTGGAACACGCCCAGGGGCGGAATCAGGTCGTTCGCGGGAGTCGTGTCGAGTGGACCGGCTTCGAGGAGAAGAACGTGAGATCCATCGCGCTCACTGAGACGGGCTGCTACCACGCTGCCCGCCGCGCCGCCACCCACGACTACGTGATCAAAGTGTCTGTGCTGGGTCATAACTTCTCCTACGGCTCCGGGCGTTGAGGAAGTCCCTCGATCCTGGTGGGCATGGAGCGGGCGCGGGTGCCCGCGGCGTGGGGGGATGCTCAGCGACAGCGTTGTGTGAGGTGCTCGGGAGCTGGCCCGCCGGGCAGGGGGAAGCGCCGGAGAGCCAGCTCCCTTCGTGGCGGCCACCGAAGGTGAGCTGAGCAAGGGGGAGTTTCGTCAGCTCACGGTCACCGGTGGCCGCGTCCGCAGCCTGCCCCCTGCGCGCAGCAGCTGGCTCTCACCGGGGTGACCGAGCACGGTTTCGAGCAGGCGTCCCGCCCGCATGACCGCGTCGAGATCGAGACCCGTTGAGATGCCGCTGTCTTCGAGGAGGTAGACGAGCTCTTCGGTCGCGATGTTCCCGGTCGCCCCCGGTGCGAAGGGGCACCCACCGAAACCGCCCGCCGACGCGTCGACCATCGTGACGCCCGCCTCGATGGCCGCCCAGGCGCTGGCCAGGCCCGTCCCTCGGGTGTTGTGCATGTGGACCGCCAGAGGCGTGCCGGGCACAGCAGTCCGTACCGCGTCGATCGTGCTCGTGACCCGCCCGGGGACCACCGTCCCGACCGTGTCTCCCAGCCCGATGATGTCGGCACCGGCAGTCACCGCCCCGGCGGCCAGACGCACCGTGCGCTCGGTGCTCGTCCGCCCGTCGAACGGACAGTCCCACGCCGTCGCGAGAATGACCTCACAACGGCCCGAAGCTTCGTGGACGAGTTCCGTGATCCGGCCGACCAGGTCCAGCGACTCGGCCGTGGTACGGCGCACGTTGGCCTGGCTGTGGCCGTCCGCCACTGAGACGACGTATTCGATCGTTCGGAACCCGGCTCTGATCGCCCGCTCCGCACCGCCGACAGAAGCCACCAGCGCCGACCATTCGACTCCGGGCCACTGCGTCACCAGTTCGGCGACATACTCCGCGTCGGCCATGCTCGGGACGGCCCGGGGTGAGACGAACGCGGTGGCCTCGATGCGCGTGGCCCCGGTGGCGACGAGGGACTCCAGCACCCGCGCCTTGTCGGTGCGGTCGAGTGGCTTCTCGAGCTGCAGTCCGTCGCGCGGCGCGACCTCGCGAATCGAGACAACCGGCTCAGTCATGTCCGACCCCTAGGCGCGTGGGGTCCAGTTGTGGCAGAGGTCCGGCCACGACGGGAACCCGAAGGGGCCGCCCATGGGGGTGACCTTGTCTTCGGGGACCTCCTCCCACGTCGTGACCTCGAGGTTGTTGCCGTCGGGGTCACGGAAGTAGATGGAGACCGCCGACATGCCGCGGTGGCTGCGCGGGCCGTCGAACGGGACACCCTGGGCCTTGAGGTGGTCGGCGAACTGGAGCAGACCCTCGGCACTCGTGCCGAACGCCCAGTGCGGCTGGGGTTCCAGCGTGTTGAGGTCCGGGTACGAACTGTCGTCCTTCGGCTTGGCGATCTCGAGCAGCGTCGCTCCGACGTGGTAGAAGATGTGCTGCGGGCGCCCCAGCTTGATGTCCTCGGCGTCCCAGCCCGCCCGGTAGACCTCGACCCCGCCGAGGACCTGCTCGACGAACTTCCCGGCCTCCAGCGGGTTACGGACGGCCATTCCGACGTGGTCCAAACCCGTGAGGCCAACCGAGTTCTTCGGGATGTCGAACCGGATTCCGTGGTCGAGGAATGTCTTGGTGATCTCTGTGGTCACGGCTCACTCCATGCGTTTTGTTGCGGTGATGGATTTTTCGAACGTGTTGCGCTCAGTCGAGCAAATGGTTGTGCTCGCCGAGTTTTGGTGCGCCCCGCCCCACTGATCCCGGAGTGGTCGACAGCTTGGGGACGATGCCCGGCATCGGCACCATTTCCCCGCCGAGGGAGGGGTCGGCGATGCGCAGGATCATGTCCCGGGCACGAAAATGTTCATCGATGTGGATATCAGCCGCGTTGTAAATGCGGCTGGCCGGGACACCGGCCTCGTCGAGCAGCGAAAGCGCCTTTTCCGAGTCGAGTGATTCGGCCCATTCGGCGACTTCCTGATCGAGTTCGGTCTGCCGGCGAGCCCGCTCGTCGTGCGTGGCGTAGGCCTCGGGAAGGAGCCACTCCTCACGGCCGGCCGCGCGGGCGAATCGCTCGAAGACCGCGTCCTGGTTGGCTCCGATCGCAATCCACACACCGTCGGATGTCCGGTAGACGTTCGATGGCGCGATACCCGGCAGGATGGCCCCTTGCGGTTCCCGGACCACACCCATCAGCTCGTACTCCGCCGCGATCGACTCCATCAGGCTCCACATGGCCTCGTAAAGCGCGACGTCGACCATCTGGCCTGTTCCCGTCCGGTCCCGCACCCGCAAGGCGAGCTGGGCCCCGACGAATCCGTAGATGCCGGCCATCGTGTCGGCGATCGAGACGCCCACCCGCACGGGGGGCCGGCCGGGTTCGGCGGTCATGTACCGGAAGCCGCTCATCGCTTCACCGATCAGGCCGAAGCCCGCGCGGTGCTTGTAGGGGCCGGTCTGCCCGAAACCAGAAATCCGGATGAGGATCAGAGCGGGGTTCAGCTCATGCAGGATGTCCCAGCCCAGGCCCCACTTCTCCAAAGTGCCCGGACGGAAATTCTCGATGACCACGTCCGCGTCACCAAGGAGCCGCTTCACCTGTTCTCGCCCCTCGGGTGTGGACAGGTCGATGACGACCGAGCTCTTGCCTCTGCCGACGTACGACCAGTGCAGTCCCACACCGTTGTAGAGACGGCCCCAGCGCCGCATCGGGTCGCCGCCCGGAGGCTCGACCTTGACGACGTCCGCGCCGTGATCGGCAAACATCCGGCCGCAGACGGGACCCGCTATCAGGTGTCCGAGCTCAACCACCTTCAGCCCGGACAACGAACGACCGTCAGACACGTGGCCTCCGCGTGGACAAGTAAGAAGCAGTGCGTAGTTAGCATAGGAACGACTATCGGTCGACGCAAGACCGGAGACCTCGCCGTACCCGGCGGCCACCGGCAGGGACGCGCCTCACCGGGATCCTAAGCGGACAACTGTCCGCAGGTCAGGAGACTACCCTCCGATCGAAGCGACGGGAAGCACGACGTCACTGGAAAACAGACTGGAGACATGGACGGCGCGCCGAGCGGCTGCGGAAAGGGGTGCGGGACCCCCAGGCCAAGGAGGCGTGCGTCCACGGAAACGGACAACGATCCACGCGTCGCCAGCAGGTGCGAGCCGAAACTGTCATCCTGTGCCGGCTCCGCCTGCGATCTCGGCCGCCGGCCAGGGCATGAGGAGGAAGTCACCCCACCCCTCGCTGTCCGATCCCTTCATCCCTGGCGTTCCGCACGGGAGGCCGCACATCGCTGCGCGCATATTCGGATGGCGCTCGGCCATGCGGCGCGCGAAGCCCCTCGACTCGGGTCTTCCCGCTGCCTATAGTCGTTAGGCAACTCACTGCTATGTGTAATATTCACGCTGATGCCTGCGAAGGGAGACCCCTGTGAAGCTTGCCCTTTTCGACGGCGGCCGGATCGGCGTCGTCCAAGACTCCGAGATTGTGGACGTGACGTCCGCCGCTCCGGACTTTGACTCGGACTATGCCCAAAACCACTGGCTGCGTCTGTGTGCCGATTTCGACGAACTCCGGGCCCCGCTGGAGCGGGCAGCCGCAACCGGTCCGCGCATGCCGATCGAGCAAGTCCGCCTTGAGGCGCCCGTACTGAACCCGTCGAAGATCGTCTGTGCGGCGGCGAACTACGACGAACACCTCACGGAAATGGAACCCATCCTGACCGACGCCCAACGCGCGTCCGCGGCCTGGTTCCTGGCCTTCGACGTCTTCCTCAAAGCACCCAGCAGCCTCATCGGACCCGGGTGCGACATCGAGTTGCCCGACCTGCCCAACGCCATCCACCACGAGTGCGAACTCGCGCTGGTGATCGGCAAGACCGCACGGAACGTCGACCCCTCCGAGGCCCTCGACCACGTTCTCGGCTACACCATCCTCATCGACGTGACCGTCCGCGGCGACGGCGACCGCACACGCCGCAAGTCCTACGACACCTTCTGCCCCGTCGGCCCCTGGCTCGTGACCGCGGACGAGATCGGTGACCCCCAACAGCTCGACATCACCCTGGACGTGAACGGTGTCCGGCGGCAGTCCGTGAACACCAGGACGATGAAGGTCCCGATCGACCAGATGATCGCCTACGCCTCGAGCGTGATGACCCTGCAGCCGGGCGACCTCCTCACGACCGGCTCCCCTCCGGGGGTGGGCGCCATCAACGCAGGCGACCGCCTGCGCGCCCACATCGGCGGAATCGGCGAGATGCACCTGGGGGTCATCGGCCCCAAGGGCTGAGCTGCGGTCGCAGGCCGAGGAGCCGTACCGTCCGCACCACGGGTCCGGTGGCCGGGCGCCCCGCGCGGCGTCCTCACCGTGAAACCCCCTGCTCGCGCGCGCCCGCCTCCTGCGGATCGCCACCGGTCAACGCACGGCGGGCTGTCGCTTCGGGTGGATCGGCCGACGTGCGGTGGCGTGGGAGCCCGGACAGCAGGAGCCGGAAGGTTGCTCCCTGGCCGGGGGCGGCATCCACCTCGATGGTGCCCGCGTGGGCGGTGACGAGAGAGAGTGCGATGGCCAGGCCCAGGCCGGAGCCGCCGGTGGCGCGAGTGCGGGAGGTGTCCGCGCGGTAGAACCGTTCGAAAATGCGCTCGTGCTGGCCCGGTGTCAGCCCCGGGCCCTGGTCGGCGACTTCCAGGACGGCGCGGTCGGCGACGGTGCCCACGCCGATACGGATGGGGGTGCCCGGTGGTGTGTGGGTGACGGCGTTGCCGACCAGGTTGGTGACGACCTGGCGCAGCCGGGCCTCGTCGGCGAGAGCCGGGGCGGAGGCGGGTGGGCCCTCACCGGCCGGGCCGGTGAGGGTGACGGTCCGGGCCGGGTCCAGGGCGCGTATGTCGTGCAGGGCGTCCGCGGCGAGTGTGCGCAGGTCAGTGGGGGTGAGGTCGAGGTCGGGCGGGGATTCCGGCGCGTTGCGGGTCGTGGCTTTGAGTGCCTGTTCGTCGAAGCGTGCCAGCAGAAGCATGTCCTCGACGAGGCGGGTGAGGCGTTCGGACTCGCGAGCGATGCGGGCCATCGTGGCGTCGACGGCATCCCGGTCGGCGAGGGCCCCCATGCGGTGCAGGTCGGTCAGGCCCTTGATGCCGGCGAGCGGGGTGCGCAGCTCGTGACTGGCGTCGGCGACGAACCGGCTCATCCGCGCCTCGGACTCGGCGCGGGCGGCGAAGGCCGTCTCCAGCTGTCCCAGCATGCCGTTCAGCGCCCCGGCCAGTCGCCCCAACTCCGTCTTTGGGCCCGCCAGTTCAGGCACACGGCGGGAAAGGTCGCCGCCTGCTATCTCGGCGGCCGTCCGCTCGACCCGGGACAGCGGGCGCAGCCCGGAGCGCACGGCGAACCAACCCACCACGGCCAGGACCACGAGCAGAGCGAACCCGGCGGTGAGGTAGTTCTGCCACATGCGGCCCACCGTGCCGTCCACCTGCTCCATCGACGTCGCCACCACCACGCTGCCGGCGTCGGTGGCCGGCTCCATCGTGGCCTCCGACAGCAGTACACCCGTCCTCCTCGGTACAGCGATCACCCGCCAGCGTCCGTCCCCCCGCAGGCCGCGCACGGTGAACGGACGGCCGCCGCGAGCGGCGACGGCGGCCGTGTCCGGACCGGAAAGGACCGGACCCCGCGGATCCTCGGCCGGCTTCTGCGCCCCGAGGGAGTCGATGCTGCTCTCGACGGTGCCGTCCGCGGCGACGTAGGTGATGACCGGGTTGCCCAGGACGTTGGCGCGCAGGTCGGCCAGTGCCTTCGGCTGTCTCCGGTCGGCGCCGGTCTGCGCCACGTCCGGCGGCAGTACGGCGAACACCTGGGCGGTGGCGCGCAGTTGAGAGTCGACGCGCCCCTGCATGTAGCCGCGCAGGGCGTTGCCGGTGACCAGGGCGAACGCCGTGAACCCGGCCGTCAGGAGGGCGACGGCCAGTACCAGCACCCGGCTGCGCAGGGACGCGCGTGCCCGCAGCGCACGCGCCCGCTGGGGCCCGGTCATGACTTCGGTCCGCGCAGCACGTAACCCACCCCGTGCACGGTGTGGATGAGTTTGGGACCACCATTGTCGATCTTGCGGCGCAGATAGCTGATATAGGTGTCGACGATTCCGGTGTCGCCGTTGAAGTCGTAGTCCCACACCCGCTGCAGGATCTGCGCCTTGGACACCGTGCGCCCGGCGTTGGCCATCAGGAAGTGCAGCAGCCGGAACTCGGTGGGCGACAGGCGGATCGGCTCGCCCGCGCGAGCCGCCTGGACGGCCTCGGGGTCGACTTCCAGGTCGGCCACGCGCAGAACGGCGGCGGGGTCACCGCTGGTGCGGCGCAGCACGGCACGGATACGGGCGATCAGCTCCTGGAGATCGAACGGCTTGGTCACGTAGTCGTCACCGCCCAGCACCAGACCCGCGATCTTGTCCCGGGTGGCGTCCCGGGCGGTGAGGAACATGACCGGGATGTGCCCGGTGCGGGACGCGGCGGTGGGTCGCTGCTGCTCACGCAGCCGCCGGATCACCTCGAAGCCGTCCAGGTCGGGAAGCATCACGTCCAGCAGGACCAGATCCGGTGAGACCTCGCGCGCACGATCCAGGGCCTCCTGCCCCGTCCCTGCCGCGGCGACCGTGAAACCGGCGTATCGCAGGGCCGCGCACAACAGTTCCCGGACGGTGGGCTCGTCATCCACGATCAGCAGGTTCACACCCGAGGTGCTCACCGCCGGCTCGTTTCCCACGCCCGCGCCAGACAGGGCAGCGCGCTCAACAGGTGTCAAAGGAATCTCCAAGCAACCGGGATGCACTCCCGGCGCCGCCGGACACGGGATGCTACGGAAGGGGCACCGTCCACGGCGACCGGGATCCTGCAGGGAGGATACGTAAGGGGCTGTCGTCACCGCGTAAGTTCGTGGTCACCGCGCTCAACGGCGGCGCACGGCGGAGGAGATGCTGCCGAAGACTCCTGCGGCCGCGCCGACGCACCGGCCACCACGCACCACGGACAGCAAGCTGCCGACGAATCCCGCCACGGCCCCGACGAGCAGCCCGAAGACGAGGGTCCTGAGCACACTGCCGCTCAACTCGGCCCGCATGCCACCCATCTGGCTGCCGAACATACTGATGCCGAGGTTGCCGGACGCGTCGACCACCCAGGCCGCGAGGCCCAGGACGACCGCGGTGACGACACCGAACCGCTCGGCCATGCCGAAGTGTCCGGACAGCGGGCCACGGTAGGGAAGCATCGGCTGTTTGTGGCCGGGGATCGTGGCTCGGGCTGCGCGACGGGCACAGGCGGTGAGGATGAGTGCGGTCACCGCGAGTGCCACGAGCCACAGCGGCCAACCACCCGCCGACAAGGACCTCAAGTGTTCGACACGGTCGGGCTGCTGAGTCTCGCCCGTCCCGGCTGTACCACCGCCCATACCACCCATGAGAGCGGCCATCGGATTGCTGCCGTCGCTCTGCACCTGGCGCATCGCGGCCGTCCACGAGGACCCGACGCCCAGAGTGAGAAACACCGCCACGGCGTTCGGAGCGAACAACAAGGCGGCGCCTGCAGCCGAGCCGGCCCTGCCACCGGCCACCACCCCGACGAATGCCACGGCCACCCCGGGGATGGTCACAAGGAGGAGAACCGTGCGGACGACCGACGAGAGGCTCCGTCCCCAGTCGGTACGCAGTCGGTCGAGCGCGCCGCCCAGCGGCATCCCTACCCGGCGGCTGATCAGGCATCCCACACCGATCACGACGGCCACCCACAGCAACGCCCCCAGGGCCGCAAGTCCGGCGTTCACCTGGTACGCCATTGGTGACTGTGCCCCCGTGCCGCCACCGCCCATGAGGCCGCTCATACCGCCCATGCCCTCAGCCGACGGGTCACCTCCTCCCCTCATCCCGGACATCGCTCCCTGGGGCAGAGTGCCCGATCCGTGTCCGAGGCCGGCCAGGATCATGAAGATGACCATGGCCGCAGCCGCCGCGCCGGCCGCCCGTACGGCCACCTCGCTGCCGGTGAACCGCCGCTGCTGCCCCTGGCGCAGTCGCCGGGAGAAGGCGAGCCAGAGGACGACGGCGCCGACCAGCGTCACTCCGAGCGGCACCACATGCGCCGCACCGCCCATAGACATTCCCATGCCGCCATCGCCGAACATGGAGGCCATCGCGTCCGTCGAGCTGGAGTCAGCGGAGACGTCCGGACCCGCGGTGACCGAGCCTCCGACGGCCATGGCGGTCACGGCCATCGTCAACCGCCACAGCGAACCGAAGGAACTCGCGCCGAGCAACGCCAGTGCCAGTACGGACAGGGCGGCCATGGCCGCCACGGCGCACAAGGCGGCCGCCGCCCCTTCCGCCGCGTTCTGCCATGGCCCGATCAACCGCACCGGTACGGTGCGCCGCGGAGACGGTGGGTGGTTGACCTCCCGCCGCTTGCGGCCCGGCTGTGGGCTGCCGGCCGGCTTCGGACCGGGCCCGGGCCTGCTGTGAACACGGGGCGTGGTGGCAGCCATGCGGGAACACTCCGCTTCGTTCGCGGGGAGCACGCGGCGCCGAACGGGGGGGGTTCCGGCGCCGCGTGCCATGGGGACCCGCACACCTTCGCGGTTGTGGTTACGACGGTCCCGAGAGGTTCTGGGAGGTTTCTGAGCGCCGGTGGAAGAGCCGCCCAGGTCACGGGGGACACCCCGGGCGATTCACTCACCCGTTCTCAGAAACCTCCCAGAACCGCAGCCGAGCCGACTCACGCACACCGTGGCCGGCCGACATGGTGCGCCCTCTCTGCTCTGGGTCCCCTCCCGGTGCCGTCAGATCCCACGGAGAGGTCGGCGGGCAGAAGCCAGACAGCGGGCCGGTCACTCGCTGCGGAACTCGTCGGGCCACGTACGGCGGTGCGCGGTTCGGTCCACTGGAACGAACCCAGTCCGGGCACCGGAATTGCACCAGGAAGGCGATCGTGCAAACGTTGCACTTATGAGTGAAAGTGCAACCGAGCTGAAGCGAAAGTGGGTAGCGGCGCGGATCACCGGTTGCGCCCAGACGCTCGCCGAGGAGCGCGGCATCGATGGCTTCACGATGGACGATGTCGCCGAGTGCGCCGGGGTTTCACGAAGGACGCTGTTCAACTACGTGCGCGGGAAACTGGACGCGGTCCTCGGCGTGCCGCCGGAACCGGACCCCGCGCTGTTCTCGGAGTTCCTGTCGGGCGGCCCGACCGGTCAGCTCGGGGACGACGTCAAGGCGATCATTGGTGCGCTGCTGGACAGCAAGGACACCGACCCGGGTGACGTGGAGCGTGTCCGGCGCCTGATCGCTTCCGACCCCCGGCTGCACAAGGCGATGCACGACAGATTCGGCAGGGTCGCCTCGTTCTTCGCCGAGGCGATCGTGGCACGAGAGGGCCAGGATGCCGATCCGCTCCGCGGGCGAGCGGTCGCCACGGTGACGTTGACACTGTTCGACCTGGCGCTGGAGAGCTTCGTCGCCGACCCGAGGACGAGCCTGGTCGACCACTACATGCGTGTCTTCGACGGCGCAGCCGCCCTCTTCGACTGACCGCCTCTCCCCCGCTCAGCCCGTCCTCTTGAAACTTCAAGCCATGTGGAGCCGGTATGGCAACAACCACCACCCAGCAGCCGGAGAAACTCGACCGCAGCGTCATCGTCACCGGGCTCGTCGTCGTATCCGGAATGATCATGGTGGTGCTGGACTCGACGATCGTGAACGTGGCCCTGGACACGTTGAGCGGGAAGCTCGACGCGCCACTGTCCACCACCCAGTGGGTGGTCACCGGCTATCTGCTCGCGGTGGGCCTGGTCATTCCGCTTACCGGCTGGGCGATGGACCGTTTCGGGCCCAAGGCGACATGGATCACCTCCGTGACCCTGTTCGTGGCGGGTTCGGCCCTGTGCGCGACCTCCTGGTCGATCGAGAGCCTGATCGCGTTCCGGGTGCTGCAGGGCCTCGGCGGCGGCATGCTGCTGCCCGGCGGACAGGCCATCATCACCCGGGCCGCAGGACCGCAGCGCCTGGGACGCGCGATGAGCATCCTGGGTGTTCCCATGCTGCTGGGGCCGGTGTTCGGCCCTGTGATGGGGGGCCTGCTCGTCGAGTACACGAGCTGGCAGTGGATCTTCCTCGTCAATGTTCCCGTCGGTATCCTCGCCGTCGCGCTCGCGGTGTGGAAGCTGCCCGCCGGCGGCGCTCTGAGCGAGCCCGGACGCCTGGACCTGCGGGGTCTGGTCCTGCTTTCCGGCACCCTCGCCTGCCTGCTCTACGGACTCTCCCAGGCCAGCTCGCACGGCGGTTTCGGCGAGTGGAGCGTGGTCGGGTGGCTTATCGCGGGCGCCGTGGGCCTGGCCCTCTACATCTGGCACAGTCTGCGCAGGGGAGCCGCGTCGGTCATCGACGTCCGGCTGCTGGGCAACCGGCTGTTCGCCAGCGGCACCGTGGCCATCTTCCTGGTCGCCATCGGGATGTTCGGCGGCATGCTGCTGCTTCCGCTGTACTACCAGACCGTCCGCGGTGAAGGGGCACTGAACGCCGGGCTGCTGCTCGCCCCGCAGGGCCTGGGCGCGATCGTGGCGATGGTGATCGGGGGCAGGCTCACGGACCGGATCGGCGCGGGCTATGTCGTGCCCGTCGGCATCGTGCTCGGGTTGCTCGGCACCTTCCCGTTCACCCAGGTGGGCGTCGACACCTCGTACACCTGGCTGAGCGTGGCGCTCTTCGTGCGTGGCATGGGGCTCGGGGCGGTGATGATGCCGACGATCGCCGCCGCGTACACGAAGCTCAGCAGGGACGCGGTCTCGCGGGCGGCGCCGACGCTGTCGGCCATCCAGCAGGTCGGGGCGTCCTTCGGCAGCGCCGTGCTGGTGACGGCGCTGACGCAGCAGTTCACACACCAGCTCACCTCACACGGCATCCGGGCGGCCGGCGGCGGGGCCGACCAGATCAGCTCGGTGCCGCCGGAGCAGATGCGCATCGTCGGGCCGTTCCTGGCCGAGTCCTTCGGATTCGCCTTCTGGGCCACCTTCGCGCTCACGGCGGTGATCATCATCCCGGCCTTGTTCCTGCCCCGTCACGCCGCCCGCGACCGGGGCGAGGTACCGATGGCGGCCGGCATCTAGCACGCGCGTTCCGGCCGCCGATCGCAGAACGCTGATCGCCCCTGTCCGCAACAGGGGCGATCAGCGCGTGGCAAGCCACGGCCACCGGGGTCACGGGTCCATGCGCTGCTACCCGGACTCCTCCCGGTAGAGGCCGATCTTCTCCATGAGCGGCCTGTCACTGAAGTTGAACAGCACGGCGTCGGTGGCCGAGGAGGTGTTGGCATGCCGGTGCCAGGCCCAGGTGGGCACCACGAACGTGTCGCCCTTGGTCCACACGAATTCCTTGCCGTCGACGACGGTCACGCCGTCGCCCTCGATCACGTGGTAGACGGTCGAGGAGGTGTGCCGGTGCTCTCCGGCTCGCACCCCGGCGCGCAGCAGGTTGACACCGCACGACATGGTCGGTCCGATGGAGCCACCGGTCGTGGGGTTGCGGAACTCGAGGGAGACTCCGTCGAAGGGATCGCCCTCCGCGTCGCGCAGCGCGTCCAGCGCGCGACGGGTGTCGGCCCACTTGTAGTTGAACAGCGGGGAGTCCAGCCCCTCCCAGCGGGTCCATGTCGGCAGGAGCTGGCCCACACCGTAGTGCCGTATCGAGTCGCCGCTGCTGTTGACCGGCTGGGCGCCTTGCTCCAACTCCTCGTAGAAGATGCTCTCCAGCGACCTCATGAGCGGCAGATCCAGCCCGTCCAGCCAGATGACGGGCTCGTCCCCGTCGTTGCGGTGGTCGTGCCAGCGCCAGCCGGAGGTCAGCACCACGTCGCCGGGCTCGAGTTCGCACATCTCGCCGTCGACGGTCGTCGACGCGCCGCGGCCCTCCAGGATCAGCCGGAGCGCATTGATCGTGTGCCGGTGAGCGTCCGCGACCTCACCCGGCAAAACCATCTGGATCGACGCGGTGAGGGTGTGCGTGGTCCCGATCTTCGGCTCCATGCCGGGATTGATCAGGTTGAGCACCCGGCGGTCCGCCCCGTCGGCGCCGACGGGGAGCAGGTCCGCCGACTTCAGCATCGCCGGGCGGATGTCCGCCCAACGCCACAAGTAGGGCTCCATGGCCGACGAGGGCTCGGCCGGCATGAACCCCGGTTGGGTGATGAAGACCGGACTCGCATGGAAGGCGTGCACTTCGTCGACGAAGGCGACGCGTTGCGCGCCGAGGGTCTGGGGTGTGGCTTCGGTGATACTCATTCGCTCTCGTTTCCTTTCTCGACGGCGATCACATGTAGCCCCTGGAGCGGTAGAACCGCTCGGCGCCCGGGTGCAACGGGAGCTCGGTGTTCTGCCAGGTCTTCGCCAGGTCGATCGGCTCACTCAGGCCCTTGTGGATGCCCTGGGACTCGAAGAGCGTCTCCAGCTGGGGCAGCTGAGCCTCCAGACCCTGCATCATCAGGAAGACGAGCTCGTCGTCCACGTCGGCCCGGCAGAACAGCAGCCAGTCCGCGAAGTCGATCGTCGGGATGTCGGTCTCGACGCCCGGCAGCCGCCCCGCGGGGATCACGGCCCGGCGTGCGCCGTACTTCGCCTCCAGGGACGACAGGACCTCGTCCTCGATCGGCAGGAAGGTCATCGGCACGGCTTCCGTCAGCTCCAGCCAGGACTTCGACATCAGGCCCTCGTCGAAAACGGCGTCGAGTTTTCCCTCCGCGAGCAGAGCCGCCCGTCCCGTCAGACCACCGTCGGTGACCTCGAGGAAGTTCAACTGGCGTTCGCCGTAGGAGACGCTGCCTCCCCAGGCCTCGATGTCCTCGACGCTCACCCCGTACTCGGCCAGCAGCAGGTCCATGACCCAGCCCAGCGCGTGCTTCAGGTGCGTCGGGCCGGTCGAGATCCGCAGCGGGATCTTCTCCTCGAACACCTGCCGGAGCGACGTGATGCCCAGATCCGCGCGGACCGTGAGGGCGAGCTGATCGAAATGGGGGAACGCGCACAGCGCACGCAGCTCGTGCGGCCGGTCGGTGAGCCCGAAGGCGGTGACTCCGTCTGCCGCGGCCTTGGCCGTCCAGGGCGGCGACGCCATACCGAAGTCGTAGGTGCCCTCGCCCACCAGCCGCATCCCGTGAACGCTCGCGTAGCCGGTGTCCATGGTGTGGATCGAGACGGACGAACCCTCGGGAAGCGCTCCTCCGTAGCCGGTGAGGCCGAGCCCGAGCATGCTCCCGATCCTCAGCCAGTTGGCGCCGGACGTGAGCAGCCGTACCTCGATAGGAGAACTCATCAACCCTCATCTCCTTACGTCGTTAGTCAATACACTACTATGAGCCTGCAACGCGTGGCTACAACCCGCAACGCGTGACTGGGCCGACGAGAGGGAGTGCGCCCCATGCCGATGCCAGATCTGGAGTCCGTGGCCGCCAACTGCGCCGGGCGAGGGTTCAATCCCGAGGTGGTCCCCGATCGCGAAGCAGCCCTACGGCGAGTCCGTGATCTGATCCCTATGGGGGCCGACGTCACCAACGGCAGCTCGGTGACACTCCACGAGACCGGAATCATGGCCGAGCTGGAGACCTCGCGGCGCTGGCGCTGGCGCCGGGCCGAGATCTACGCCACCACGGAGCCGGAGAAGCGGGTGGAGCTGCGTCGTTGGGCGACTACCGCCGACTACATCGTGGGCAGTGTGAACGCGCTGGCCGTGACCGGCGAGGCCGTCTGCCTGGACGCGGGCGGGACCAGGGTCGGCGGCTATGCCTACGGTGCCGGGCAGGTCATCTGGATCGTCGGACGGAACAAGATCACCCCGACCCTGACGGAGGCCATCGAGCGCGTGCGCGCGTACGTCCTTCCGCTGGAGGACAAGCGCATGCGCAAGGACATGGGTCAGCCGGCCTTCGCCGGGAAGCTCCTGCTGGTCGAGCACGAGCCGCTGCCGGACCGGATCAAGCTGATCCTCGTGGACGAGGACCTCGGCTACTGAGGGCGGCGCTTCCCGACGTGCCGGCCCGCCCGCCTCGTCACTGGCCGGCACGGAACGTGTCGGCCAGACCGGAGGAAGGCCGATCGGCCGCGCCGGCCTCCAGAGCGGTCAGGATCTCGGCCTGCCTGCCCCGGTACCGAGCCACGTTGCCGAGCTTGATCTCCTCGTAGCCGCGGACCATGTCAGGCAGCCCGGCCAGCTCGTGCACGAGCGGATGGCCCGGCGCGATGCGCACTGCACGGCTGACCGCCTCGCGGTACTCGGCGATGAGCGCGCGCTCCGTGCGGCGGACGTGGTTGTGGCCGAAGGGGTCCAGCCAGGTGCCGCGGAGCGTGCGCATCGCGCGCATCGCGCGGAATGCCGGGCGGAACCACGGCCCCAGCTTGATCTTGCTGTCGATGCCGGCCGCACGGAGGATCGGCGGGTGGAGGTGGTAGGTCGCACGGGAGCCGACGCCGAACTGCGCTTCGATCTCGGCCTGCAGCCTCGGATCCAGGCTGAGCCGCGCGACCTCGTACTCGTCCTTGTAGGCCATGAGCTTGTACAGGTTCCGGGCGACCGTCTCAGCCGCGTCGGGCGATTCCCGGCGAACCTGTTCGACGAAGGCGGCGTACTGCGCGGCGTACGCCTCGCTCTGGTACTCGACCAGGTCGGGGATCCGTATGTCGAGCAGCCGGGCGAGTTCGCTGCCGGGTTCGGCCGCCACCAGCGAGCGGATCTCCGCAGGGGCGGCGTGTTCGGCGGCCGGCGGCGTGGCGGACAGGGCCGTCACCAGACCTGCCGGGTCGGCGACAGCCTGACGGCCGCGCCGGAACGCCTGGATGTTGGCGGCCACCGCCGTGCCGTTGAGCTCGATGGCTCGCTCGATGCTCGCGGCCGTGACACCCACGGCTTCGGCCTGATAGGCCGCGCCCAGCAGGAGGATGTTGGCGAACTGGTCGTCGTCGAAGAGCGCTTCGGCCAGACTGCGGGCGTCGAGGTAGTACTGGTGCCTGCTCGCCCCGTCGATGGCCGATCTGAGGGACGAGGCGCTGGGGAACGAGACGGCGGAATCGACGATCATGCTTCCCGTGGGGACCTCGGTGGTGGACACCACGGCGGTCGTCCGGGCCGCGTGGGCGGCGCGCAGGTGTTCCGGGTCCGCGCCCACGAGTGAGTCGCAGGCGAGATAGAGGTCGCACTCCCCCGCCGCCAGTTTCGCCGCCTGCTCGACGGACGACGAGGTGACCTTGATGTCGGAGACGACGGCGCCGCCCTTCTGGGCCAGCCCGGTCTGGTCGAGGGTCCGCACCTGTCGTCCGTCCAGGAAGGCGGCGGTGGCCAGGATCTGCGCGGTGGTGACCACTCCGGTGCCGCCGACGCCGGTGATGCGGACGGTGAAGTCGCTGGTGACCTGGGGGTCGGAAAAGGCGTCCGCCGGCAGTTCGGCGAAGACCCGGCGTGCGCGCCGACCGGTGGGCGTCACGGTCATGAACGAGGGGCAGTCTCCCGCGAGGCATGAGTAGTCGACGTTGCACGACGACTGGTGGATCGCGGTCTTGCGTCCGAACTCGGTCTCGACCGGCTGCACGGACAGGCAGTTGGACTTGGCCCCACAGTCGCCGCAGCCTTCGCAGACGCGTTCGTTGATGAAGACCTTGGCGGCTGGTACGGGCTCGGTGCCGCGGCGCCGCTTGCGGCGTTTTTCCGTCGCGCACTCCTGTTCGTGGATGAGCACGGTGACGCCCGGGACCTTCGCCAGCTCCTCCTGTGTGCGGAGCAGTTCGTCCCGGTGGCGGACCTCGACGCCTTTGACGGCCTTGATGCGGCGAGGAGCGTCGCTTGTGATCACCACTTTGGCTGCGCCTTCGAGCAGCAACAGCTCGGCGACCTTGTGCACCGGCAGAGCACCGACTGCGTCCTGTCCTCCGGTCATGGCGACCGCCGAGTTGTACAGAAGCTTGTAGGTGATGTTCACCCCGGCCGCGACCGCCGCGCGCACAGCCAGGCTGCCGGAGTGAGTAAACGTTCCGTCACCGATGTTCTGCACGAAGTGCTCGGCGTCGACGAAGGGCGCCATCCCGATCCACTGGGTGCCCTCACCACCCATCTGGGTCAGCCCGATCACGTCGCCGACGGCTTCCGGTTCCATGAACAGCGCCATGGTGTGGCAGCCGATTCCGGCACCGACGAGTGTTCCCTCGGGAACCTTGGTCGACGAGTTGTGCGGGCAGCCGGAGCAGAAGTAGGGGGTGCGGCTCAGCAGCGGCAGATCGATGCGGCCTCGCGGTGCGGGGGTGGGAGCCAGCTCGGCATAGCGGGCCAGCGTGCTCCGCAGTCCCCGGGCGACCTTGTCCGGGTCCAGCTCGCCGGATGCCTCGAAGAACTCCTTGCCCCGCACATCGGGGGCCTGCCGGCGGCCGTAGAGAACCTCCTTGACCGCGGACTCGATGAACGCCCGCTTCTCCTCGACCACCACGATCTCGTCCAGGCCGGCGGCGAACTCCCGGACGGTCTCGGCTTCCAGCGGGTAGACCGCGCCGAGCTTCAGCAGCCGGATGCCCAACCGGTCCAGGTCCTCCTCGGCGAGCCCGAGGATGCCCAGGGCCTGCCGGACGTCCAGGTAGGTCTTTCCCGCCGCCACGATGCCGACCCGGGCGCCGCTGCCGCTGCCTACGATGCGGTTCAGCCCGCTCGCCCGTATGTAGTCCACCGCGAGCGGCAGCCGCGTCCCGAACAGGCTCTCCTCCAGGCCGGTCAGTTCCTTGCCCAGCAGCCGGGCACTGGGCCGATGGCGATAGGCGGCCTCGGACAGCTCAGGAGGCGCCCACTCGCCGCTGACGACAGCCGTACCCGCCGTGTCGGCGACGTTGGTGACCATCTTCATCGAGGACCACAGTCCGCTGGCCCTGGAGAGCTCGACCGCGTGTCGGCCGAAGTCCAGGATGTCCTGCGCATCGGCGGGGTAGAGCACGGGGACCACGAGGTCGGCCAGGGCGCGTTCCGAGGCGCACGGCACTGTTGAGGACTTGGCGTTCGGATCGTCACCGACGAGGGCCACGGCTCCGCCGCGCGGATCCGTGCCGACCAGATTGGCATGGCGCAGGGCATCGGTCGCCCGGTCCAGGCCCGGGGCCTTGCCGTACCAGAGGCCGGTCACGCCGTCGGTGTGGGCGGCGAGGCGTGCCGTCAGCTGGCTGCCCATCACGGAGGTCAGGGCGAGTTCCTCGTTCAGACCGGGCTGGTGCACGACCCGGTACTCGCCGAGCAGGCGGCCCCGCCGTGCCAGCTCCAGGTCGAACCCGCCCAGCGGGGAGCCTTCGTAGCCGGAGACGAACGCGGACGTCTCCATACCGCTGCGGCGATCAAGCCGGGCACGGTCGAACAGGATCCGCACGAGGGCTTGAATGCCGGTGAGATAGACCCCGCCGTCTTCTTTCAGGTATCGGTCTTCGAGTGTGTACGCGACCACTGCGGAACTCCCTCAGGGGCGGTGGCGAGCATGCCCGGCGCGCACAGCGCCTTCTGCTCGGCGGGGGTGTCGCCGAGGCGCGGCCGTCGGCGAGATGCCTGCCTTTTGCCTGGACAGGTGTTGGATGTGCGCGGCTAGGCAGTCGCGTCGCCGCGAAGCGCGGGCTCGGTGGTGAAGTAGGAGCTGAGGCGCGTGTGGTTGGAACGGTAGTTGCCGACGAACTCGGCGATACGCCAGCCGTGCGGGGTCCGACGGCAGGTACCCTGCCCCAGCACCCCCGAGACCTCGAAGCCGCCGTCCGGCCAGGCGTTGGTCTGCGTCCCGGACATCATCACTTGCGCGCAGTCCCCGTCAAGGTCCACCACGACGTTGGTCCACTGGTGCTGGCCCGTGATGCCCGCCTGCTCACGCCAGTTGGTCTTCTTGCTGAGTCCGGTGTTCTGCCCCTGGTCCCAGTTGACGAAGACCGGAACGCCGTCGATATGGGTCGCAAGGCTGCAGTCGGACGTGATCATCGATGGCACCGCGTCCCAGTCCCAGCGGTCGATGTGTGCGTGGAACCGCAGGACGAGCTCGGTCACTTCGGCGCGGTCGAGGAATGCGGAGAACCGTTGCCGCAGGTCGTCCGCAGGAAGTTGGCTGACGATGTCGGAGGTGGTCACCGGTGTGCTCCTTCCGGGCAGTGGTGTACGCACCTGGCGTGGGAGTGCGGCGCGGGCCTCGCCCGGCCCAACGGTGGGCGGGACCACCGCCGCCAGGGGAACGGGCTGTCTGGCGGAGCGGACCGTCGGGAACGCACACGCTCATGACTCTTCGGGCTCCATGGCCATCACGAGCCATGTGAAATCCAGCCTCGGTCCACGCTAGTGCGTAGTTAGCCTACAAACGACTAATGGCGGATGCAAGGGGGCCGCGGCTTGGACCGGGTTCGCTTCAGGAGCCGGCGCGCGGCGTCTTGCGGCGAGTCGGCGTCTGCTGGCCGTTCGTGTCGCCCCCGCGACGAGTCCCGGCCGGCCGCAGCGGTTCGCGCGACGGTTCGACGGCGAAGGCCGACTGGTTCAGGCGCTGCAGCAGGGCCGCCGCGCGCCCCGGGGTCCGGAAGCGCTGTACCTCGGGATCGGTGGTGAGCACCTCCCGCGCCTCCCGCTCGACTCCCAGCTTGGCCAGTACGAGTTGCATGCTGAGTTCGTACCGGACGAGTTCGGTCGCGACCAGCACGATCGCGGGATCGTCCGCGAACACCCCCCATGCCTCGTCCTCGACCAGGCCGCCGATGACGACTTGCTCGTTGTCCATTCCGACGATCAGCAGACGGCAGCCCAGACTGGTAAGCGCTTCCTCGTCGTTGGTGGTGCGGTGCAGCACGGTGTAGCCGACCTGCTCTTCCGGTTCGATCAGGCTCGAGTACACCGTTTCGATCCGGACGCCGTTGTCGGCCGCACGGCGCAGCAGCGGCAGAAGTTCCTCGTACTCGGTCGGCCAGGAGAACAGGAGGATGCTCTGCTGCGCGGCGCCGATCAGGTCCTCACAACGTTCGATCAGTTGCTTGCGGCCGCTCAGCGGATGCGTCAGGTGCGTCGTCTGCTGCGTGGTCACGTGGCGCAGCGAGCGTTCGAGGCTGTCGAGCGAGTCTTCGGTCTCCCGGCGAATCCTGCTCAGGAGCATGGTTGGCGGCATGGGCACATAGGCCGTCGCACCGCCCTCCCCCTTGACCTCGTACGCCGCGTTTCTGGCCTTGAGCTTGCCGAGGATCTCGTACACCGTGCTCCGGGGGACTCCGGAGCGCTTGGCCACCTCGTAACCGTTGAGCGCCTCACCGGCGGAGATGAGCGCGAGGTACGCCTTGGCCTCGTACCCGGACATACCTACGAACTGGAGCTGCGCAATGAGATCGTCCACCCCAGCATGGTAGTCGTTGGTGAACGCACGTCCAGGGACCACCGAAGGCCACGCGCTCACAGGGAACCGCGCCACGAGCGGTCACCGCGCGTCAGCGCAGCCAGTAACCGGGAAAGACGGTTCGGAGAACGTTGAGATCAGCGGCGCCGGCCGACACCACCCCGGCGGGGGAATTCCAGGGTGTGAGTCGGCCGGCGACCAGCCGCACCCATGCCTCTGCGGGCAGGGTGAGTATGCCGTCGGGCTGTTCAGGCACGTCGAAGTCCACGCTGATGGGCACCTGAAGACGTAGCGCGAACGTGGACGAGGGATCCGTCGTAATGACCTTGATCACCGCCTGCAGCCCCTTCAATTGTTCTGCCTCGCTGATCCAGGGAAGCAGGCCCGGCTTTCCGTGCATCAGCACCGCCGTGGCCTCCGCGGCAAGTGTGGCGTACGGGTCGAAGGCGACGCGCACATCCCATGAGTGCACGGCGAACTCGCTCAGCCGCAGGCGCGCCGTGCTCGCCACCACGTCGAACGGTTCGGACAGGAAGTCCAGATTCATGCGCAGACGTTCGCGAGCGTCGGCGTCCAGCAACTCGTACAGCGCGACGAGAAACTCGTTCGCCCTCAGGAACGAACGTGCTCGCGCCTGCCGGGACATGGCGTTCCACCTGTCCCACACCGCGAAGCCGAAGTCGTTGCCGAGGGTCACGTCACTGTCGAGGGCGGTCTGGATGAGGGCTGTTGCGATCTCGGCGCCGCCGCCCAGGCGGCCGAGAACTTGTGAGACGTCCCAACCGGGCACACCCGAGGGTCGCGACAGATCGGCCTCGTCGAACCCTTGGACCACGGCGGCAAGGTTGTCATGCCCGACACGCAGGGCGTTGATGACCGCGTCGACGTCGCTCACTTCTCTGCGCTCCGCTCGCTCAACCGTCCCCAAACTAACAGAACATCGTTCTCTTAACAAGGGGTCTGCTGTTCTGTTAACGCGGTTCGTGGGATGATGCACGCATGTCCGAGTTTCTGCGCGCCAGGCGGCCGGAGCACAAGGAGCAGCGGCGTCAGGCCATCCTCTCGGCGGCGCGCCGGCTCGCCACCGACTCCGGAGTCCACAACGTCACCCTCAGCGGTGTCGCGGCCGCAGTGGGACTGGCCAAGTCCAACATGAGCCGCTACTTCGGTACGCGGGAGGAGATGTACCTTGAGCTGGCGTCCGAGTGCTGGCGCGACTGGCGCGAGGCCGTGACCGAACGGCTCTCGAGCGGTGACGACGTCGTCACCGCACTGGCCGAGACGCTGCAGGCACGGCCCATGTTCTGCGACCTGCTCGGTCACACGTGGACGAGTCTGGAACACAACGTCTCCGTACCTGCGGCGCGCGATCACAAGCGCACCATGATCGCCGTTATGGACGAGCTCGGCACGGCGGTGGCCGCGGCCGACCTGCGCCTGAGCGAGAACGAGGCTCGCGAGCTCGTGACGGCCGCGACAGGGCTTGCCGGTGCTGTGTACGCGGCGGCCAATCCGCCCCCCACCCTCGCCGAGGCGTACGAGCAGAACCCGGAACTCGCCGCGGCGCAGCTGTCGTTCCTGCCGACCATGCAGCGGCTGCTCGGCGCGGTCGCCGCCGGGCTGCCGGCCCTGCGGCCGCAGACCGCGCGCAGCGCGACGAGTTGATCGCGAAACCCCGGTACGCATCGCCGCCCCCTCCCAGCTTGGGCACATCCGCCGAAGTACGGCCTGTCGCTGACGGCCAAGCAGGCACGGCGTTCGTGCCCCACCCCGCGGCGAACGGAGCAGGGCACGAACGGCTCAACGACATCGGGGATCAACGAGCAATCGGCTCGGGTTCCCGGCTCTCCTCGACCTTCTCCGCGGGCCCTTCGACGGACAGGTGCGGAAGGCGCTTGTCGAGCCAGGCGGGAATCCACCAGTTGGCCCTGCCGAGCAGGTACATCGTGGCCGGAACCAGGACCGTCCGCAGGACGAACGCGTCGATCGCCACGGCGGCGGCCAGGCCGATCCCGAACTCGGCGACGATCCGCTGGCCCCCGAACGAGAACGCGATGAACACGCAGAACATGATGGTCGCCGCGGCGGTGATCACGCGCCCGGTCTCGGCGATGCCCACTGACACGGCCCGCTTGTTGTCGCGGCTGTGGATCCATTCCTCGTGCATACGGCTGACGAGGAACACCTGATAGTCCATCGACAGGCCGAACAGGACCGAGAGCATGATGACCGGCAGAAACGCTTCGACAGGTCCGGCGGCGCCCCAACCGAGCCGTTCCGAGCCCCAGCCGTACTGGAAGAACGCGACGATCACGCCGAAGGAGGCGGCGGTGGCGAGGATGTTCATGACGGCGGCGACGACCGGCACCATCAGGCTGCGGAACGCGAGGAGCAGCAACACGCAGCCGAGCGCGACGATGACCGTGAGGAACAACGGGAGCTTGCCCGTCAGTACGTCGGCGAAGTCGTCGAAGATCGCGGTCTGGCCGCCCACGTAGACCTGGAGCGTGGTGCCCTTCTCGGCCTGCGGGATCACGTCGTCGCGGAGGTGGTTGATCAGATCCGCGGTATCCGCGGACTGCGGCGACGTCTTCGGGTAGACCTGGACGATGCCGATCTTGGCGCCCGGCTTGGCCGGCAGCGTCGTGACCGCGGCGACGCCCTTGTCGTCGGAGACCTGTGTGGCCAGGGTCTCCAGGGCCTGCCGATCGGGCGCTGCGGGCGTCTCCGCGACGAGTTGGAGCGGGCCGTTGAAGCCGGGGCCGAAGCCCTCGGCCAGCATGTCGTACGCCTTGCGGGTGGTGGTGTCCGCTGGGTCGTTACCGGCGTCGGAGGAGCCCAGCCGCAGCGAGAGCACCGGCAGGGCGAGCACGGTGACCACCGCCAGGGAGATCACCGAAAGGATCACTCGGCGCCGTTCGGCGATCACGGCCCAGCGAGCCCACATGCCGGGCCGGTTCTCGGGGAGGTCGGTCTGCGCGCGGCGTTCGCGACGGCTCAGCACCCGCTTGCCGATGAAGCCGAGCAGCGCGGGCAGCAGGGTGACCGCGGAGAGGACGGTGAAGAAGACTGCGGTCGCCGAAGCCACGGCCATACCGTTGAGGAAGTCCACGCCGAGCACGAACAGGCCGAACAGGGCGACAACGACGGTGCCGCCCGCGAACAGCACCGCGCGGCCGGAGGTGTCGATGGCCTTGATGACCGAGGCCTCGATCTCCATGCCGTTCTTCATGTTCGACCGGTGCCGCGTGACGATGAACAGCGCGTAGTCGATGCCGACACCGAGACCGATCAGCGCGCCGAGGATGGGACCGACGTCGCCGATGTTCATGACATGGGTGAGCAGGGTGACGGTCATGAGGCCGACGCCGACTCCGGCGATCGCGGTGGCGATCGGCAGCAGCATCGCGAACAGCGAGCCGAACGCCACGAACAATACGATCGCGGCGGCGACGACGCCGACGAGTTCGCTGAGGCTCTGCCCGGAGTCCTGCACCTGGCTGATCGGGTCGCCGCCGAGCTCCACCTTCAGGCCGTCACCACGGGCCTTCTCGGCCGTGTCGACGAACTTCTCGAGGTCGGCCTTCTCCAGGTCCATGCTCTGCTTGGTGAAGTTCACCGCTGCGTAGGCGATGTGCCCGTCTTTGCTGATCTGCTTCGCGCCCTGCTCGCTGTACGGGCTGGTGATCGCGGCCACTTCCGGGATCTTGGCGAGCTGATCGAGAGTGGTGGTCATCCGGTCCTTGACGGCGGTGTCGCGGACGCTGCCTTGCGACTCCCACGCGACGGTCGCAGTGGCGCCGGACTGAGCGGGCATCGTTTCCTGCAGCAGTTCGAGCGCCTTGGACGACTCGGTACCGGGGAGGGAGAAACTGTCGCTGGCCTTGGTGCCGGCGGCGGTTGAGGCGATGCCCACACCGCCAAGCACGGCTACCCAAAGCAGCACGACGAGGAGCCGGTGCCGATAGCACCAGCGGGCAAGGGCGGACAAGAGGAACTCCTGACGAGCGAGGCCGAACAAATCGTGCTTTCCAATCTCGCGCGCCCGCGTCCGCCAATTGTCCCTCTGGCGGACGGTATCGGCCGTACCGCGATCGCAGTACCGCCGTACGCCCTAGGGATAAACGGCCTACGCGGCAGGGGGCGAACCCGGCCGGACGAGGCCGGTCTCGTAGGCGAGCATGACGAGCTGCGCCCGGTCGTGCGCCTTGAGCTTGGCCTGTGTCCGGTTCACGTGCGTCTTGGCGGTGTACGGGCTGATCCCCAGCCCTCGGGCGATCTCGTCGTTGCCGAGCCCGGCCGCCACCAGCATGAGAACTTCGCGCTCCCGCCCGGTGAGGACCGCGAGGCGCTCGGTGGCCGCGTCCGCGTCCTGCAGGGGCCCGCGCAGGAACCGGGCGATCAGCGCCCGCGTCGCGCCAGGGGACAGCAACTGCTCGCCCCTGGCCACCAGACGGATCGCCTGCTGCAGTTCATTCGGGTCCACGCCCTTGCCGAGGAACCCGCTGGCCCCGCTGCGCAGAGCGGTGAACACGTATTCGTCGACTTCGAACGTGGTCAGCACCAGGACGCGGACGTGCGGCAGCGCGGAGGTGATTCTACGAGTGGCGGTGAGGCCGTCCGAGCCGGGCATCCGGATGTCCATCAGTACGACGTCCGCCTCGGCGGCGAGCCGGACGGCCTCGTGTCCGTCGGACGCCTCGCCCACCACCTCCATGTCGGGCGTGGCGTTCACCAGCACCTTGAAGCCGGCCCTGACCAGTTCCTGGTCGTCGGCGAGCACGATCTTGATCGTCATGTTCCTGTTCCCTTGTGCGGCAGGAGGACACAGACCTCGAACCGGCCCTCCGTCATCTGTGTCGCGAACGTGCCGCCGACGGCGTGTGCGCGTTCACGCATCCCGAGCAGTCCATGTCCGCCCTCCCCGAGTTCCAGCGAACCCGGACGGGAGGACCGCGGCCGCGGTCCGGGGTCAGTCGGGTTGCGCATGGTGATCCGCAGTGCGGACGGCAGGAAGTCGAGCTCCAGCTCGGCATGCGGGCGGGACGCGTGCCTGCTTGCGTTTGTCAGGCCCTCCTGGACAACCCGGTACGCGGTGAGGCCCACAGCCGCGGGCAGGTCGACGGGCGTTCCGGCGACCTTCTGATCGACGATGAGGCCGGCGGATGTGAAGTCCGCGATCAGGTCGGGCAGGGAGTCCAGTCCGGGGGACGGCTCCACGACCGCCTCGTCCGGGGCGGCGTCCGGCTGACGGAGCAGCCCGAGCGTGGTGCGGACCTCCTCCAGTGAGGACCGGGCGGCCCGCCGGATGTGCGCAAGGGACTCCCTGGCCTGTCGGGGTTCCGTCTCCATCACGTGCTCCACCACCGCCGCCTGCACGTTGATGAGCGCGATGTGGTGGGCCAGGACGTCGTGAAGCTCGCGAGCGATCCGCAGCCGCTCGTCGATGACCCGGCGGCGAGCTTCCTCCTCCCGCGTCCGCTCCGCCCGCCGCGCCCGCTCCTCGACCGCGGCGACGTAGGCACGCCGGTTACGGACCGCCATCCCGGCCGCCGCGGCCGACGCGCTCAGCGCGATCAGAGCGACGCTCTCCGGGCCCATCCATCCGCGATGGCCGAACACCACACTCACCCCGGTCAGCAGCGCCGCGACGACGCCGACCTCCAACAGCGCCTCGCGCCGGGGCCGATGCAGAGCGCAGGCGTACATCGCGACCATCGTGGCGGGCATCAGCGGGCTCTTGGATGCGCTGGATGCCAGGTAGACCGCCGTTCCAGAGGCGGTCACGAGGAGCACCGCCGGCGGCCAGCGCCGTCGGAAGACCAGCGAGGCACAGGTGACTGCCCCGAGGAACGCCCCTCCTGCGGTCAACGGCCGACCACTGCCGTCCATGACCGGGACCAGCATCGAGATCCCGTACACCGCAGCAGCAAGGAGCACGTCCATGGTCAGCGGATGCTTGCGCCAGGATGACAGTGAACTCAACGCGACTCACCTCCCAGGTGATCTCCCTCGTCGACTGTGTCCGGCCTGACCTGCGAGGCCGGACACAGTCGACGAACTGCCATTCGGGGTCGGGGTCAGTCCTGCGGGTGGGAGGGTGTCTCGATTCCGCGTGCGCGCAGGGAGTCGCCGACCTTTGTCAGCAGTCGGAGCAGTTCGGCCCGTTCTTCGGGTGTGAAGTCGTCGAAGAGTGCCGCGGCAGCCGCATGCGAGGGGGCGAGTTCCTGCTGCGCCACCCGCGTGCCCGCCTCGGTGAGCTCGACCAGCTTGATCCGACGGTCGTGCGGATGGCTGACCCGACGGACCAGGCCCTCTTTCTCCAGTCCGTCCACCAGGACGGTCATGTTGCGGGGGGACATGCCCAGAGACTCGCCGAGTTCGCTCATGCCGGCTGGTTCGTTCTTGAGGGTCAGGCCCAGGAGCAGGGTGGCGCGGGGCACCGTCATCCCGCCGTCACCGGCGGGCATGTTCATCTGCATCCATTGCCTCAGGCCCTTGCGCAGGCCCGCGAACCCGGCGAGCAGTTGGTGGCCCGTCACGGGCGAAGTGGTCCCGCCCGGCCCGTGCGAGCGGTTGGCCGATCTCGACACCTCAGTCCTTATCAATTGACAATATCTGAAGGGTTATATTAACAATGTTCTCAGAGGTGACGCCGTGCCCGCAACCGGCGGTGAGCGGTCACCCGCGGGCCGCGATCGAGACTGCGGCGACAGCCCTCCCCCATTGATCAGGACGGGACAACCAGCCATGGACGAAGTGACACCGCAGCGTGTTGTCGTCATGACCGGCGCCACAGCCGGGCTCGGCGCCCATGCGGTGCAGTGCATCGCCGCCCACCCGGACACCAGGGTAATCATCGGTGCCCGTGGAAGCGGAAGGGTGCCGCGCGGCGCGGAGGTCATACCCCTCGACCTCGCCTCGCTCGCCAGTGTCCGCGCATTCGCCGACGCGGTGACACGGCAGCTGGGGGATGCTCGCATCGACATCCTCATCCTCAACGCCGGCAGGCAGGCCGTCGGTGGGGACCAACAGAGCGCGGACGGCTTTGAGTTGACCTTCGCGGTCAACCATCTGGCTCACTATCTGCTGGCCCGGCTCCTGATGCCGCGCATGGCCGACCATGGCCGCCTGGTGATCACCACGAGCGACACCCATGATCCCAAGATCACCCCGATCGGGCCCAAGACCCTTGAGCCGCAGGAGCTGGCGCACCCGAGCAAGGGTATCGGCGTGCGCGCCTATTCGTCGTCCAAGCTCTGCAACATGCTCACCGCGCTGTCCTTCGCGTCGCTGGACGAGGTCGAGGCCCGCGACATCTCTGTGGTCGCCTTCAATCCCGGTCTAACCGGTGGCACCTCGCTCGGCCGTGAGGCCTCGCGTGCCAGGCGCGTACTCCTCACGGTTCTGATGCGCACGGTCTTCCGCGTCGCCGGCTTCTTCAAGCCCGAATACGTCATGGGCACAGCCGAACGCTCCGGCGAAATGCTGGCCGAGGTCGCTCTCGGGACCGTCACCCCGCCCCCCGGCCGCACCTACGTATCCCTGGTCAAGGGTGATCCGACCTTCCCCGACCCCTCGGAACTGGCGCGGAGCCGAGACGCTCAGGACCTCCTGTGGCGCGAGAGCGCGGCCATGGTCGGTCTCGCGTAGGCAACGCCCGCCGGGGACCCGCGCGGAACACCGTGGCGTCGCACGCAAGACGTCAAACATCTGAGAGGGCTGCTACACCGTGGGAATCGTCTTCGTCCTGGTCATCCCGGTGGTCGTGGGGGTGCTGGGCGGTCTGCACTGGTACGTGTGGCGCCGAACCGTCCGGGAGGCGAGCGTACCCGGCACGATGTGGCGGCGGCTCGGGACCACGGTGTTCGTGGCGGGGCCCGTGTTCATGGTGACGGCCTTCCTCGGCTCGTGGATCGGCCTGCCGTTCCCGCTGGTCCGGGTCCTCTCATGGCCCGCCTACCTGTGGGTCGCTGTCGCCCTCTACCTTCTCCTCGGTGTCCTCGCCGGCGAGGGAATCCGACCCGCACTGACATGGTGGCTGCGGCGCCGGGCCGCGCGGACGTCGACCGGTACGCCGGCGCCGGTCCCCGAACCGTTCGCGGTTGCCGACGACGAGCCCGCTCCGGCGCCCGTCCCCCAGTCCGCGACCGACACCGGCGGCGAAGCGCCCGCGGACCTGTCCCGGCGGATGTTCGCGGCGCGGTTGGTCGGCGGGGCGTCGGCCGCTGTGGCGGTCGGCACGGTCGGATACGGAACGTACGGGGTGCTGCGCGGACCGCGGGTGAAGCGGGTGCAGGTGCCGCTGGCGAAGCTGCCCAGATCCGCGCACGGCTTCCGGATCGCGGTGGTCAGCGACGTCCATCTGGGACCGGTTCTGGGGCGGGGTTTCGCCGAGAAGGTCGTGTCGACCGTGAACGCGACCCAGCCGGACCTGATCGCCGTGGTCGGCGACCTGGTGGACGGGTCGGTGGAAGACCTGGGGAATGCGGTCGAACCGATCGGCGGGTTGCGGGCGCGCCACGGTACGTACTTCGTGACAGGCAACCACGAATACATCTCCGGCGCCCAGCAGTGGACCGAGCATGTCCAGGAACTGGGGCTGACGCTGCTGGCGAACCAGCGGATGGAACTTCCGGCCTTCGATCTCGCCGGAGTGAACGACGTGACCGGTGAGAACCACGGCGACGGACCCGACCTCACGGCCGCGCTGAAAGGCCGTGACCCGTCGCGGACATCGGTCCTGCTGGCACACCAGCCGGTCTTCGTGGACGAGGCCGTGCGGCAGGGAGTGGACCTGCAGCTGTCGGGGCACACCCACGGCGGTCAGCTATGGCCGATGAACTACGTCGCCGAGCTGGCCAACCCGACGGTGGCGGGCCTGGAACGGTACGGCGACACGCAACTGTACGTGTCCCGGGGTGCCGGCGCGTGGGGCCCGCCGACCCGCGTCGGTGCCCCTTCGGACGTGACAGTTGTGGAACTGGTCTCGGGCCAGGCCTGAACCCAGGGTCCGGCTGCAGGGCCACGCGTTGTCAGTTCCATCCGGAGACCATGTGAACTCCCGCGAGCGCCACGACCAGCCCTGCGCCCAGGGACACCGCCAGCAGCGACGCCCGTCCGGCACGCCACGAGATCACCTCTCCGTCGCGCCCCGGGCGCTGACGCAGGTCGGCGCCGATGAGGCGCGGCAGGCGCCACACATAAGCGAGGACATGCACGGTCATGACGGCGAGCCAGGCGAGGAAGCTCGCTCTGTGCAGCATGAGCACGGAATCCGAACCACTGCCGCCGGGCCCGAGCAGGCCCAGTGCCACCCCTGTGCCCAGGACTGTGACGCTGGTGATCACGACGAGTGGGGCGAGCACGCGCAACAAGGGTGCCGGCGGCCCCTTGCGACGGTATGGGGACGATCCCGTGTAGTAGCGATAGAACCGGTAGCCGGTCGAACCGATCTTGAGGCAGACCGGACCGATCAGCAGCAGCCCCACGAAGAAGTGCAGCGTGAGCAGCTGCCCGAGCAAAGGGATGGTGACACCCTCGACGGCGAACAGGACCAGCAGTACCGCACCGGTCGCGGCGGTCAGCCGCTCGTTCCCCTCGGGGCCGCCCGGCGCCGCGGCCTGCCGACCATTCCTGGTGTCCAAAGGTGTCTCACCTCTGAGTCGGCGGGGTTTCATAGTTGCCCTCGAGTCTGGCGGCTCAACTCTCTGGTCTCTTCACGCACGTTGTGTTGCCAGAAGAATGCGGTCGGGCCGGATCGGCAGGTGACGGTGACGCACTCCCGTCGCGTGCCAGACGGCATTGGCGATCGCCGCGGCGGCTCCCACGTTGCCGATCTCACCGAGGCCCTTGATCCCCACGGGGTCGTCCGGGTCCGGGTCGTCCACCCAGTCCGCCTCTATGGCGGGTACGTCGGCGTGCGAGGAGATGTGGTATCCGGCGAGGTCCGCACCGACCAGGCCACCCGTGGCGGCGTCCATGGCCGCCTCCTCGTGCAGGGCCATGGACAGGCCCCAGGTCATACCGCCGATGAACTGGCTGCGGGCGGTGAGCGGATTGACGATGCGGCCGGTCGCGAAGATGCCGAGCATGCGTCGCACGCGCACCTCACCCGTGGCGGGGTCCACAGCGACTTCGGCGAACTGCGCTCCGAAAGCATGCCGTTCCTTCGGCTGCTGGTGGAGAGCTCCGACCCCCGCGAGACTGTTGGCGCGCGCCGTGATGCCCTCTGGTGGAATGGTCGCGTCCGAAGCCAGCCGCTCCCGGAGTTCCCCCACCGCGATCCTGACGGCCCAGGCCCAGGAACGCGTTCCCATCGAAGCCGCTCCCACCATCGCCGGCCCGAAGTCACTGTCGCCGATATGGACGCGGACACACTCCGGGGCCACCTCCAGCGCGTCGGCGGCGACGAGGGTGAGCGCGGTGCGGGCCCCGGTTCCGATGTCCGACGCCGCGATCCGCACGGTGAAGGTTCCGTCCGGGTGTGCCGTCACCGCGGCCGAGGACGGCGCGACCCCTGCTGGGTAGGTGGCCGCCGCCGTGCCGGTCCCAAGCAGCCAGCGCCCTTCGCGGCGCACACCGGGACGGGGGTCCCTCTCGGCCCAGCCGAACCTGCGGGCTCCCTCACGGAAGCAGGCGACAAGGTTACGGCTGCTGAAGGGCAGTCCGGAGAGCGGCCCCTGCTCGGGTTCGTTGCGCAGGCGCAGTTCGATCGGGTCGATGCCGCATTTCTCGGCGAGTTCGTCCATCGCGCATTCCAGCGCGAACGACCCCGGTGCTTCTCCCGGTGCGCGCATGAAGGAGGGGGTCGGTACGTCCAGGCGCACTGCCAGGTTGACCGTGTGGTGTGCGTCGGCGTCGTACATCACCCGGGTCATCATGGTGCCCGCTTCGACGAACTCGTACGTGGTCGAGGTCAGGCACAAAGAGCGGTGCTCCAGCGCCCGTAGCTTGCCCTCGGTGTCCGCCCCGAGCCGGATCCGCTGGATCGTGGGGCTGCGGTAGCCCGTCAGGGAGAACATCTGGCGACGGGTCAGCACCACGCGGACCGGCCGGCTCAGCATGCGCGCGGCCATCACGGCGGCCACATGGTGCGCACGGACGTCCGCCTTGCTGCCGAACGCGCCTCCCACATGCTCGGTCCGCACCCGGACGGAGGCAGGGTCGAGTGAGAAGAGTTTGGAGAGGTGCTCGGCGATGAAGGGGCTGCCCTGGTTCGAGTCGAGGACTTCGAGGCGGTCCTCGTCCCAGTGGGCCGTGACCACGTGGGGCTCCATCGCGGTGTGGTGCTCCTGGGGAGTGGTGTATTCGGCGTCGAGGACGACGGCGGACGCCGCCAGTTCGGCGTCGAGGTCCCCCTTCTCCTCCTGCGCCGGCCGCAGGGGGCCGACCAGTGGGTAGACGTCCGGGCGGTCGTAGGAGAAGGCGACGTCGTGCGGGTCCTCCTCGTATGTCACCGTGAGCACCTCGGCGGCCTCACGTGCCTGCTCGGGTGTCTCGGCGACCACCAGTGCCACCGGCCACCCCAGGTAGGGCACCCGGTCGTGCTGGAAGAGACCGACGGTCGAGTCGGGCGGGGCTCCGAGCAGCGGGATGATGAAGCCGGCGTCCACCGGAAGGGCGTTGCCGTGATGCAGGACCGCGAGCACACCGGACATGCCGAGGACATGAGCCGTATCGACAGAGCGGATCCGGCCTCGTGCGATGGTGGACAGCACCAGCCAGCCGTGGACGAGGCCAGGGAAGGGAACCTCCCCGGCGTAACGAGCGGCACCGGTGACCTTGTCACGGCCCTCCACTCGGACGTGCGGGAGTCCGACGGCCTTTCCCTGGACCTCTGTTGTCGTGCTCATCGGGCGATCTCCTGGGCCAGTTCGGTCAGCACGACCACTACGAGGTTGTGCATCAGTCGCACCTTGTAGGCGTTGTGCGCCAGCGGCGTGGCGGCCGCGAGCTCGGCGTCTGCGGCCGCAGCGAAACTCACCGCGTCGGCCGGCGACCCGGTCAGCGTCTCCTCGGCGACGCGAGCGCGCCACGGTCGGGAGGCGACCGCTCCGAACGCCAGACGCGCATCCGTCACGACACCGTCCTGGACGTTGAGCGCGGCGGCGATCGAGCCGATCGCGAAGGCGTACGAGGCCCGCTCGCGCACCTTGCGGTAGCGGGAGTGGGCGGCGACCTGGGCGGCAGGCAGGGTCACACCGGTGATCAGAGCGCCCGGCGGCAGTGCGGTTTCCCGCTGCGGGGTGTCGCGCACCGGGAGATAGAAGTCGGCGAGCGGCAACTCACCGGGGCCGTCGGCCGCCTCGTACGACACGACGGCATCGAAGGCGGTCAGGGCCACGGCCATGTCGGAGGGATGGGTGGCCACGCACTGCTGGGAGGCGCCCAGGATAGCGTGGTTGTGGTGCTCGCCCTCGATGGCGGGACAGCCGCTGCCGGGGACGCGCTTGTTGCAGGGCTTGGTCACGTCGGTGAAGTAGCCGCAGCGGGTGCGCTGGAGTAGGTTGCCGCCGACGGTGGCCATGTTGCGCAGCTGTCCGGAGGCTCCGGCCAACACGGCCTGCGCCAGTGCCGGGTAGCGCCGCCGGACTTCCTCGTGGGCGGCGAGGTCGCTGTTGGTGACGGTCGCCCCGATGCGCAGGCCACCGTCGTCGTCGGTCAACTCGATACGATTCAGCGGAAGTTCACGTACGTCGACGAGCCGCGCGGGCCGCTCGACGCCCGTCTTCATCAGGTCGACGAGGTTGGTGCCACCGCCCAGGAACCGTGCCTCCGGATCGGCGTCGAGCAGCGCCACCGCACCGGCGACATCTGCCGCCTTCTGATACCCGAACTCCCTCATGCCGCCGCGACCTCCTCGGTCCCGCTCTGCTCCGCGGTTGTCGCCGCGGCCTGGCCGACGGCTTCGACGATGGCCACGTACGCGCCGCAGCGGCACAGGTTGCCGCTCATCCGCTCCCGGATCTCCTCCGGGCTCAGTGGCACCGGCTCCGCCTCGGGCCGCACGTCGCCGCTGACGGCGCTGGGCCAGCCCGCCGCGTGCTCCTCGATCACCGCGACGGCCGAACAGATCTGCCCAGGGGTGCAGTAGCCGCACTGGTAGCCGTCCAGGTCGAGGAACGCCTGCTGCACCGGGTGCAGTCGGCCGTCCTTGGCCAGACCCTCGATCGTCGTGATCTCACGGTCCTCTGCGGCCACCGCCAGTTGGAGGCAGGACACGGCCCGGCGGCCGTCGAGCAGGACGGTGCAAGCGCCGCACTGCCCCTGGTCACAGCCCTTCTTGGTGCCGGTCAGTTCGAGTCGCTCACGCAGTGCGTCCAGCAGGGTCGTGCGATGGTCCACGGTCAACGTGCACTTCTCGCCGTTGATGATCAGGGTGACGGTACCGGACGTCACTGGGGCCATGATCAGCCTCCCCTTTCCATGCGGATGCGGTCGAATCCGAGCGTGATCACCCGGCTGCATGCCTGACGGTGTGCTCGGCTCATTCATCCGCGGTCAAGTTATCCGAACGCTGTCCTCTTAACAAGAAGACAGTGTTCACTTAAATCGAGTGAGTGACACGGGGCAGCGAGACGACGTCAGCGCAGGTGGGCGCCTGTTCAGCCCTTCGTTGAGTCCAGAGCCGACTGAAGTGACTGCGCGTAGCCCTGGCTCGTGTACGTAGCCCCGGTCACCACATCAATGTTCGCGCTCTGCGCTTTGAGTGCTTCCTGGTTCAGCTGCGGGACGGCGAACTCATTGAGCTGCTCCTCCAGAGCGTTGGCCTTCGGATACGTCACAGCCTCAGCTTTGGTGATCTTGCCGTCCTTGAGGGAGATACGGACCTGCACCGGGCCGAATATCGTCTCGGCCGGGTCACCGGTGACAGTCTTCGTGACCGTCGAGGTCGATCCGCCGCCTGGACTCTTGCGCGGACTTGCCGTCCCCGAATCGCCGCCCGAGCCGCGGGAAGCACTTGGACCGACCGGCCCGGGCGCCGTGTGGCCACCGCCGGACGGGGCCGGCGCGGCCACCGTGATCCCGGGCGACGAGTGCGGCTTCAGCGACAGCACAAGCACCACTCCGGAGACGGTGGCGACACAGGCCAGGACGATCCGGCGCAGCGAGCTGTTCCTCTTCAACGGGTGCACGACTACCTCACAGTTCGAAAGACTCGTGGTGGATACGACGGTCCGGGATCCCCGCCGCGTGCAGCACCTCGTACATGTGCTCGGCAAAGCCGGACGGCCCGCACAGGTACACGTCGTGGTCGGCGAGTTCGGGCACCATGCCGTGCAGCGTGCCGGGGGTGAGCCGAGGCCGTGAGCCGTCCTCGCGGTTGAGGGCGTAGAGCACCTTGGCGCCGCGCCATCGGGCTATCGACTCCAGTTCAGCGCCGAGGGCCAGATCCTCGGCCGAGTGAGCCCGGTACAGCAGCGTCACCTCGCCCGGCAGCGTCTCGAAGAGGGCACGCAGCGGGGTGATGCCCACTCCGGCACCGATCAGCAGAGACCTGCCCGCGGCCTGGCGCCCGGCGGTGAACGAACCGTAGGGGCCCGCCGCCCACACCCGGGTGCCCGGCCGCAGACGCGACACCGACGTGCTGTGGTTGCCGAGCGCCTTGACCGTGATGCGCAGCTGCGCGCTGCGGGGTGGCGCGGACAACGAGTACGGCGTCGACGTCCACCACATGCCGCTGGTGAGGAACCGCCACCGGAAGAACTGCCCGGGCTCGGCACCCAGTTTTTCCAGGTGCCGACCCCGTACGACGACGGACCACACGCCCCGCGCCTCCTGGTGCACCGACTCGACCCTCAGCCGGTGACGCAGGTTGAGCCACACCGGGGTGAGGACCCGGAACCACACCACCAGCGCCAGGGCACTCAGGTACATGGCGAACCAGGCGCCCTTCGCGACCGAGTTCCCGGCGAGTTGGGCACCGAGCAGGATCTGGTGCCCGAAGGAGAGGAAGACCGCGCCGTACGTCAGCAGGTGCACGTAGTACCAGAACTCGTAACTGACACGGCGACGGACGGCGCGCGCCGAGAGGATCCCGACGGCGAACAGGACGCTCGTGCCCAAGGCGGCGGGCAGGACCCGGTCGGTGTGGAAGATGACGGTGTTCGCCTCGTCCAGGAAGGAGACGTGGGCCTGGGCGGCGTACCCGGCGATGATCAGCACTACGTGCGCGACCAGCAAGGAGATGGTGTACCGCCCGGCCATGGCGTGCCAGCGGGCCACCCGGTCCGAGCCGACCCGACGCTCGAGCAGGGGCACTCGGGCCATCAGGCCGACGAGCACCGCGCAGGCATAACCGCACAGCAGCCCCGCGATCCGTCCTGCCGCGGTCAGCCAGCCCGCAGCGCCTACCACCGATCCGGTGTCCTGCCACCACAGAGCGACCACCGCGGGCACACCGGCCCACAGCAAAACCAGCAACGGTGTCGCCGGGGAGCGGCGCGGCACAACAGGTGAGGAAGGAGGCGCCTGCTCGCGGTACATCGTGGTCATGATCTCTTCCTTTCGGACGCGGGCTCGACGCCGGAACGGGCAGGGCAGCTTCCGCAGCGGTCTAGGTCACCTTTGTTAATATAACTGAAGGGACATTAACAATTGATAATGAATCCTCAAGGGTGGACCCCGCGCTCCACCGGCAACGCTAGGAAACGAACGGGCCCATTCGGTCGACCCGTGGACTGAACCCCGGAGATGACGTCGTACCGCGGGAGGACGCCGACGTACGACTGCGGTCTGTGTGATCGGCCCCGCCCCAGTAGCCCGCAGACATCACCTTGCAAAGCGGACGGCTGTCCAGTACGGTCGGCGCGATCGGACGATCGCCCGTTTGAGGCCTGCATCGCCGCGTCAGGCGTCCATCAGGGCACGCCCGGAACTCCTTGACGCCGCTTTCGCCGCCCCGCGCACTCCGCACGACACCGTCAGGGCGAAGTGACGGGCCTCGCCGCTCCTGCCGCGCAGCCATTCGCGTTCAGCGGTGGCAGCGCCAGGACCAGGCTCCGCTCCCCATGAATGGAGAATCCCGTGACTGGAGTCCACTCGACGGCCCTCACGCTTGCCACCCAGGACGGCGTCGCCGACGCGTACCTGACGCGCCCCGACGACAACGCCCCGCACCCGTCCGTCCTCTTCTACACCGACATCATGGGCGTGCGTCCGAGTATGAAGAGGATGGCGGACCGACTGGCGTCGGCGGGCTACACGGTGCTGGCTCCCAACGTCTTCTACCGCAACGGCCCGGCACCCGTCGTGGAGATGCCCGAAGCCGTCACCGCGGACATCCTGTGGGACATCGTCGGCAAAGCGGCGCCGGTGGCGCAGGCGCTGCCTCCGACGGACGCCATGCGCGACGCCCTGGTCTGGCTCGACTGGCTGGAGTCCAGTGAGTTCACCACGGGCGGTCCGGCGGGAATCACGGGCTACTGCAACGGGGGCATGCTGTGCCTGCGTACGGCGGGGTCCTACCCGGACCGGGTCGCCGCCGCGGCCATCGTCCACGGCTCCCATCTGATCACCGACGCACCTGACAGCCCCCACCTGATGGCCGGCCACATCAAGGCTGAGGTGTTTTTCGCCAACGGCGACAAGGACACGGTCAATCCGCCCGAGGATGTCCGGCGCTTCAACGCGGTCCTCTCCGCGGCCGGTGTCCGCCACCGCAGCGAGATGTACGCGAACGCCCAGCACGGCTTCTCGGCGAGCGATCTCCTGCCTTTGTACGACAAGGCTGCGGACGAGCGCCACTGGGCGGGCCTGCTCGACCTGTTCGGCCGCACCCTCTGACAAGCACTGCTGGGTGTGCGGAAGCACTTCATCCGGCGAAGAACGTGCCGGGCCATGACCTCGCTTCCTTTCCTCAACGCCGTTCGACACGGAGCCCCGTCCCGCCAACAGTGCGGGAGGGGGCTCCGTGTCGAACGCGCGCCCGGGGCGGCTGAGTGAAGGTCAGCGGCGGGTGAGACCTCCGTCGACGGCGACGATTTGGCTGGTGATGAACGCCGCTTCGTCGGAGGCCAGGAACGCCACCGTGTTGGCGACGTCCTCCGGTGTCTGCTGCCTCTTCAGGGCCTGCTGCTGCATGTGATGCTCGAACACGTGCTCAGGAAGCCTGGAGAGTGTGAAAGGGGTCCGGACCACGCTGGGGGCCACGGCGTTGACGGTGATGTCGTACTTCGCGAGGTCGGCTGCCAGCGCATAGGTGAGCCCGTTGATGGCGCCCTTGGAGGAGAGGTACGAGATGAACGACGGAGTGTTTTCCCAGTAGGCCGTGGTCGTCATGTTGATGACCCGTCCGGCGCGGGAGTCCTTGAGCTGGTCGAGGAACACTTTGGCCGTCAGGAACGTGCCGCCGGCGTTCACTGAAACGATCTTGAGCCAGTTCCCGAAGGTCGCGTTGTCGAAGTCGACCAGTTCCACGAGTGCCGCGTTGCTGGAGACGATGTCGACCGAGCCCAGAGCGTCCCGCACCTGTGCGGCGAAGGCGTTCATCTGCCCCTCGTCGGAGACGTCGACCTGTGCGCCGAAGAACCGCTGCCCTGCTGCCTTGACGAGTTCCTTGGTCTCCTCCGCCGGGTTGATGTCGGCGACTGCGACATCGGCGCCCTCGGAGGCCAGTTTCTTCGCGATCGCCTGACCGATTCCGCTGGCACCTCCGGTTACCACGGCGATCCTGCCTGTCAACCGTCCGTTCATGCTGCAGCTCCTGGTGTGCGTGTTTCAGAGAGATGGCCCGGCCTTCGAAGAGAGGGCCTGTTGCCTGGCCGGACCGGCCTGCCCCGTCGGCCGACCGTCGGGCCGTTCCTGGGGCGGGTGTCAGTCGCCGCGGACGTGGGCCACCGTGGCCCGCAGGGCCTGGGCCGCCCGGGCGAGGTCTCCGCTGATCAGCCTGCCTCCGGATTTAACGATCCGTCCGGCGACGACAACCGTGTCCACGTTGTGGGGCTGAGCGGCGGTGACGACGGCCGCGATCGGGTCCCGCTCAGCGCCGAGGAGGTTGGGGTCGTCCAGTCGCAGCAGGATGACGTCGGCCTGCTTGCCGGGGCGCAGCGAGCCGGTCCGGTCGGCCAGCCCGAGGGCGGCGGCACCGTCAAGGGTGGCCATCCGCAGCACGTCCTTGACGCTCAGCCGCTCGGCGGCGTCGGTGACCTGGCTGACGATCAGCGCCGCCCGCATCAGGGAGAACATGTCGCCGGGCGTGGAGGTGACGGCGTCGACGCCCAGGCCGACGGTCACTCCGGCGCGCCGATAACGGCCGATGACGGGCCGGCCGATGCTCAGCATCGCCTCGGTGCCCGGCGTGACCGAGGCCTTGCCGCCCGAGTCGGCGATCAGCTTCAGCTCGCCGTCGTCGAGCGAATTGCCGTGCACATACAGGGCCTTGACGTCCAGCAGGCCCTGCTCCCGCAGGACGGAGACCGGATGCGTCGCGACGGGACCGGCGCTGACGTGGAACGTCACGGGCAGCCCCAGGCCGGCCGCCAGCCGCCAGTCTCCGGCCACCACCTCGGCCGGCGTGTAGGACGGCCCCAGCGGGGCGAGCGCCATGGTGACGAGCGCGTCGTCGTCCTCCAGCCGCTCGGCACGGATCCGGCGGACGTCGTCGTGGTCCCCGGCTCCGGCGAGCGGGAAGCCGTAGCCGAACACCGCGCGCAGTCCGGACGCCTGCAGGCCGTCGACGGCCGCGTCCGCGTGCTCGGGGGTGTGCAGCGCGTGCGAGAAGTCCATCAAGGTGGTGATGCCGGAGTCGAGGCTCTCCAGCGCACCGACCAGGGTCGCGGCGTGGATGTCCTGCGGCCGGAGCCGCGCACCGAGCTGCCCCATGACACCGAGGTATCCCATGAGGTCCATGTCCACGGCGGCGCTGCGCAGTGCCGCCTGCCACACGTGCCGGTGGGTGTCGACGAACCCGGGGAGCACGATCCGGTCGGTTGCGTCGATGACGGTGGCCCCCTCCGATGGCAGATCGGGGCCGACGGCAGCGATCCGGCCGCCCTCGATCAGGACGTCCGTGGCACGGTGGACGACCGGCTCGGGCTCGGTGTCGATGACGTGGCCGTTACGGAGCAGAAGGCGGGTGTCGGTCATGTTGTTGCCAATCTCTTCCACGCGAAATGGGCCGAGAGTCCGCAATGAGCCGTGTACCTCGACCGGACGGGCGCAAAAAAAGGGGGGTCTGCCGACGCCGTTGACAGGGCACCGGTCTCGCCGCAAACGGTGTCCCGGCGGAGCTGAGCGGACTGCTATCCGCTTGACTCCCGCACCGTAGTGGACAGGTGTCCGCTTGGCAAGCGATCCGCGTACCGCATCCCGCGGACACCGCCCCCGATTGCCAACCGGACTGCTGTCCGTTACGCTGGCAAGACAGGTGGACAACTGTCCGCTTAGCTCGCGCTCCACCACCAGCGTCACCGGTAGCGGGCCTCAGCACCCGCACACGTGACCACACGAAAGGGTCCCAGCCATGAATCTGCTCATCCTCGGTGCGACCGGCCCCACCGGCCGACACGTTGTCGACCTGGCTCTTGAGGGCGGCGACACGGTCACTGTCCTGGCCCGCAGGCCGGAGGCACTCGACGACCTGGCAGGCCGGGTCAATGTCGTCACCGGCGACGCGACCTCGCACGACGATGTGGCAAAGGCCATGATCGGGCAGGACGCCGTCATCTCGGCGCTCGGCAGGAGCACATCCGTGCGCGCCGACGACCTGTTCACCCGTGCCGCCACGGCCGTGATCGGAGCCGCCAAGGAGACAGGGGTGCCTCGCCTGATATGGCTGTCGTCGTTCGGCGTGGGTGACACCTTCAAGTCGGCGAGCGCCGCGCAGAAGGTCATGTACCGCACGTTCCTGCGGAACATCTACGCGAACAAGGAGGAGTCCGAGAAGGCGATCCGCTCCAGCGGCCTGGACTGGACACTGGTCTACCCGACCATGCTGACCAAGAACCCGGCCAAGGGCACCTACCTCGTCGGTGACCGCCTCCCGATGAAGGGCAACCCGTCGATCAGCCGTGCGGACGTCGCCGACTTCATGTACAAGGCGGCCCACAGCCCCGAGTGGATCCACCGGGACGCCGTGATCACTGACTGACGACGAACCGAACCTCCATACCTCCCACCACTGCTGTGTGCGGCCGCCTCCTGAACGGACCGACAATGGGCCCCACTCCCCCCACCTCTCGCACCTTCCTCCTCGGGGACGACCTGACGGTCAACCGCATCGGCTTCGGCGCCATGCGGCTGTCCGCCAACGGTTTCACCGGCCCGGCCCGCGATCCGGAATCCGGTCGCGCCGTCCTGCGCCGCGCTGTCGAACTCGGCGTCAACCACATCGACACCGCGTCGTTCTACCGCAGCCATGACGGCTCCGTCAGCGCCAACGCCCTGATCCGCGAGGCTCTGTACCCCTACCCGGCCGGCATGGTGCTCGCCACCAAGGTCGGCCCCTGGGACACCCCCGAGGGCGGTCTGCAGCAGACCACCGACCCCGCCGCCCTGCGCCCGATGGTCGAGGCGAACCTCGAAGCCCTCGGCGTCGACCGTCTCGACCTCGTCCACCTGCGGGTCGGCACGATGGAACCGCCCCACGGCGAGTCCATCGCCGCCCAGTTCGAAACACTCGCCGCGATGCGGGACGAGGGCCTGATCCGCCACCTCGGCCTCAGTAACGTCGACACCGCCCACCTCGCCGAGGCCCGCGCGATCGCACCCGTCGCCGCCGTGCAGAACCATTACCACGCCGGAAAGCGCGACGACGCCGAAATCCTGGCGGCCTGCGAGGAAACCGGCACCGCCTTCGTGCCATTCTTCCCGCTGGGAGGCGGCAGGGACGACCTCACGGCCGACCGCACGGCAAAGGTCGCCGAACGGCACGGCGCCACGGCCCGCCAGATAGCCCTGGCCTGGCTGCTGGCCTCTTCCTCCGTCACCCTTGCCATCCCCGGCACGGGATCTCCCACCCACCTGGAGGAGAACATGGCCGCCGGCTCGATCGCCCTTACACCGGAGGACCTGTCCGACCTCGCGTGATGCGAGAGCCACCCGGCGCCCGCAGGCTGGCCGCCTTCAGGATCTTCAGTTTGTGATCGCTGCGTCGCGGCCGATCCACTCGCTGCCTTGTGCCGCCTGGTGCCTAAAGGCGGCGACATCGGCGCGGCTGATCATCCGGGCGCCCTTCATCCTGATCCGGTCGTCGACGCGGTACGTGCCCTTGGCCGGCCGATTGGTCAGCCCGGTTGGGAAAACCAGCGTCCAGTCCAGGCCACTGTCACGGATGCGATCGTCCGCGATCTTCTTGTCCGCATAGACCGCCGAAGCAACGTGCCGTACATGGTCTTCTGCGCAACGGTCGCCCAGTCGAAGGTCTCTCCCACGCCGAAGGACGACATCCACACCAGACGGGAAAACACCCTGCTGCTTTGCCGCGCCGATCACGGCGGCCGACGCACGGCTGAAGAGGCCGTCAGGGTTCAGCGACCTGCCCTGGCCGAGCGCGGAGATGATGACGTCCCGACCGAGCGCGGCTGCCGCGACATCGCGCTGGGAAGTGGCGTCCCCCATGACTACGGTGATCCGGTCCGCCAGGTCGCCGAGTGCCGCTGGGTTGCGCGCGAGGGCTGTGACCGTGTCACCGGGCCTCAGGGCGAGGTCGACCAGTTGGCGACCGGTGGGACCGGTCGCGCCGAGGACAAGCAGATTCATGGCGGAGAATCCGCCCGGCGCGACACCGAGAGGCGGACAGGCGTCCAAAAAGTTATCGGACACCTGTCCACTTCACAGCCCCGCCCCGCCCCCGCCCAAGAGTCGACCCCCGGACCATCAGCCCCGTTCAGACGCCCCCGCGCGCAGCCCATCCATGATGAGATCCAACAGACGGGCAGTCTGCGCCTGCCAGTCCCCACGGGAGTCGATCTGCCAGACACCGGCGATGGCCAGGATGAAGTCGTCAGCGGTCAGCCCCGGACGAATGGTGCCGATTTCATGATTGGCGGCGAGCAGCGCTTCGATCGCCTCGACCACCAACGCATATCCCGGCTGGGCAGGGCTGGCCGACGTCCCGATGATCTGTCGCATCGCGTCCGACAAACCTGCCTTGGCGACGGCGAAGCGGGCGAGTTGGTCCATCCATTCGCGCAGGGCCTGGTCCGGCGGCCGGGTCTTGAGCAGTTCCGTCGCCGCCTCGGTGAGCAGCTTCACTTCGTGACGGTAGACCTCGAGGACGAGTGCTTCACGATTGGGGAAGTTGCGGTAGAACGTGCCCTGCCCGACCCCCGCCTTCTTGGCGATCAGACTCAGCGGGACATCCTGGTCGGTCGACAACTCGGCCAACGCCACCTCCAGGATCCGTTCCCGATTGCGCTGTGCGTCCGAGCGCTGAGGCCCGCCGTTTCTGGAGTCCACTTCCCCTCCTTCAGGGCTGATACCTGCAACCCTTGCTAACCGAATAGCCGTCCGCTACGTTTCTGGCTTAGCGGACACCAGTCCGCTTATGTCCACCATAGCGCGCTCCTCCGCATGCATTGTCGCGGGATGCCCATCAGGTCGCGCTGCCTGCCACTCCTCGTCGCGCTCGCCGGCGCAGTCCGGCATGCCCTGGCGTAGCCCGACGCCCGCCCGTACTGATCGCGTCCTGTCCACGGAGGGACAAAGTGCTCGATGTTTCCAGAGAGCTGGGTCGCTGGTTCAAGGAGGGCCGGGAGTTCGCGGTGGCCACCGTCGTCGGCGTCGCCGGCAGCGCGCCACGCGGACTCGGGGCCGCACTCGCCGTGGACAGCGGCGGAACGGCACTGGGATCGGTATCCGGGGGCTGCGTCGAAGCGGCGGTCTACGACCTGTGCCAACAGGCCCTGGCGGACGGCAAAAGCGTCGTCGAGCGCTTCGGCCACAGCGACGAGGACGCCTTCGCTGTCGGGCTGACCTGCGGCGGGACGATCGACATCCTCATCACCCCGGTTACGGCCACCACGTCGGCCAGGGCGGTCATCGAGGCCGCCGTAAACGCCATGGACCGCGGCGAACCGACAGCCCTCGCCAGAATCATCCGCGGCCCGGCGGACCTCCTGGGCGCGAGTCTGCTCGTCCGCGCCGACGGCAGCTACGAGGGGTCGTACGCAGGGTGCCGTCCCGGCCTGGAGCAGGCGGCCGCCGCCCACGCACACGCCCTGCTCGAGGCCGGACGCACCGGCACGGTCGAAGTCTCCGAGAACGGATCGCTGTGCCCGGGCGGCCTGACCCTGCTCGTCGAGGCGCACGTCCCACCTCCGCGCATGATCGTGTTCGGGGCGATCGACTTCGCCGCCGCCCTGGTCCGGGTGGGCAAGTTCCTCGGCTACCACGTCACCGTGTGCGACGCCCGCCCCGCCTTCGCCACTCGCGCCCGCTTCCCCGAGGCCGACACCGTCGTCGTCGACTGGCCCCACCGCTACCTCGAGGGGACGGAGACGGACGAGCGCACTGCCCTGTGCGTCCTCACCCACGACCCCAAGTTCGACATCCCCCTCCTCGAGCAGGCCCTTCGCATGCCGGTCGCCTACATCGGCGCCATGGGCTCTCGCCGTACCCACTCCGACCGCACCCGCAGACTGCGCGAGGCCGGACTGGGCGCGGAGGCACTGGCCCGGCTCCGCTCCCCGATCGGCCTCGACCTGGGCGCCCGCACACCCGAGGAGACCGCCCTGTCCATCGCCGCCGAAATCGTCGCCACCCGACACCGTGCCACCGGTGTCCCCCTCGCCCACACCTCCGTCTCTATCCACCGCGCCCCCGCGCAGCCGGCTCTGGGGGCGGCCTGACAAGTCGGCAATACCCCTTTGCACATCCACACATCACTCTGGAGGAATCCATGAAGCACCGCAGACTCAATCGCCGCGTCACCCTTGTCGGTGTCGGTGTCCTCACCACCGCCGCGCTGACCCTGGGTACCACCGCGTTCGCCAACGCGGATGCCGCGCCGAAGAAGCACGCGGTGGCCACCTCGCAGGCGCCCCACACCGCCAGGGAAACGCGCAACGAGCGCATCGTTCTCGACTTTGTGGACCTCGGCATCAACCAGAAGCAGCCGCAGGAGGCCGCCGACCGTTACCTCGGCGACCTCATCCAGCACAATCCCAACGTCGCCGACGGCAAGGCGGGATGGGTCACCTGGGCGACGGGATTCGTCAAGGCGGTACCGAACGTCAACGTGGACTTCAAGAGGGTCCTGGTCGACGGGGACTTCGTCACCCTGCACACGCACATAACCGTCTCGCCGACCGACCGCGGCACCGCGGCGATTGACATCTTCCGGCTGAAGAACGGCAAGATCGTCGAGCACTGGGACGCCTCGACGCCGGTGCCCGAGACCTCGGCCAACGACAACGGCATGTTCTGACGCCCACTGCGCGCGCACTGCGTCCCGCTGACCGGGCGGTCAGCGGGACGCAGTGCCGCTCAGCCGGTTCTGGGACGAGCCAGCCCGAGGTCGTAGGCGAAGATCACGGCCTGGATGCGGTCGCGGGCGCCGATCTTGGCCAGGACGCGTCGGACATGGGTCTTGACAGTGGATTCGGCCACGAGGAAGTGGGCGGCGATCTCGCCGTTCGTCCAGCCCTTGCCGATTGCGACGAGGATCTCGCGTTCCCTGTCCGTGAGGGATTTGAGCCTGGCTTCCTGACTCGGCCCGTCGACGAGTTCCGGGGCGCGTTGCGCGTACTCGTCCAGAAGACGACGGGTGAGGGCCGGAGCGATCACAGCGTCGCCCGCTGCGACGGCCCGGATACCGGCGAGGAGTTCTTCGGGACGCACATCCTTCAGGAGAAACCCGCTGGCACCCGCCCGAAGAGCAGCATGGACGTACTCATCGAGGTCGAAGGTGGTCAGGACGAGGATGCGGGAGCGGTCGCCGGAGGCGACGATGCGGCGGGTGGCCTCGATGCCGTCCATGCCGGGCATGCGGACGTCCATGAGGACGACGTCGGGGCGCAGTTCTGCCGCCAGACGAACTGCTTCGCCGCCGTGCTCTGCCTCACCGACGACGGCGGTCTCGGGGGCCTCGTCGAGCAGGAGCCGGAAGGCATAGCGCTGGAGAGACTGGTCGTCAACGATCAGCACGGTGGTCACTGGGCACCTCCCTGCGGGGTGAGGTCGAGGGTGACCTCCACGTTCCAACCTCCGTCGGTCGCGGGTCCCGCACTGACCGTGCCGCCATACAGTGCGGCTCGTTCACGTATGCCCACCAGGCCATGTCCTTCGTCGTTGCGCGGTTTGGCCGGACCCGACGGACCGGTGTCCTGAACGCGGATGTGCAACCGCGGGTCCTCGACGAGGATCGACAGGCCCACCCGGGTGTCGGCACCAGCGTGCTTGAGAGCATTGGTGAGAGCTTCCTGGACGATGCGATACGCCGTCAGCTGCACCCCTTTGTCCAGGGTGTCCATGTCACCGGCGGTGCGATAGACAACCTCCGGGCCGGCGGCCCGCACGCCCGCACACAGCATGTCGATGTCCACCAGGCCGGGCTGTGGGCGGAGCAGAGGGCCGGATGACGCGTCGTCGCCCGCCGTCTCCCGCAGCACACCGAGCACCCGGCGCAGCTCGCCCAGAGCCTGGCGGCCGGTGTCGCTGATCAGGTTCAGCGCTTCCTTGCCGCGCTCGGGAGCCGCGTCGGCGGTGTACGCGCCGGCATCGGCAAGGCTGATGATGACGGCCAGGTTGTGGCCGACGATGTCGTGCATCTCGCGGGCCACCCGGGCTCGTTCGGTCGCCGTCGCCAGCCTGCTGCGCTGGTCGCGCTCGACCTCCAACTGGGCCGCCCGTTCCCGCAGTCCGGCGAGCTGGGCCCGGCGAATCCTGATCACGAGGCCGAGAGCCAGGGCCGCGGTCACCGTGCTCAGCAGGAAGAACAGCGCGTCCCCGATGGACACCGCCAGGGACGACGACACGCGTATCGCGCACAGCACCACGGCGCCGGCCATGACAGCGCCGGCCCACGGCAGGTGCGGAAGTCTCCCGTGCAGGGCCAGGCTGTACAAGGCGACGAAAAGCGCGACATCCGCACGTAGACCGGCATTGAGTGACCACTGGAGGATGAATACGGCCGCGATGACGCCGAAGGCCAACAGCGGTTTCCGCCGCCGCCACAGCAGCGGCAGCACGAGCCCGGCCTGCAGCGTCAGCGTCGCCGCCAGGGGCAGATCGGCGAAAGCGGTGCTCAATTTGCGGGGGCCGTCGTCCCCCGAGCCCTGGGGCAGCACGTCCGGCAGGCAGAACATCACGATGGCCACCGCGACCATGAGGGTGTCCAGCGCCCAGGGATGGGCGCGGTCAGCCTGCCGCAACCGCTGGCCGCCGCGGTTGATGCGGGCGACCAAGCGCCCCATGCTGCCGGTGTGGTCGATGCTCACGAAGGTCACCTGCTCGTGGTCAATACGGTCAGACGTCGTTGCGCTTGAGCCGGTAGGCCGCGCCCGCCACCGCCAGGGCAGTCCAGCCGAGGATGACCGCCAGGCCCGCTCCGGGGGACAGGGCGGAGTGATCGGGCACCAGGGTGTACACCGACTCCCCCGCGTTGCTCGGCAGGTAGGAGCCGACGTTGTCCTGCCAGGAACTGGGCAGGAGCCGGGTCAGGCCGGGTGCCAGGACGAACACGCCCACCAGCACCGAGATGCCGCCCGCGACCGATCGCAGCAGCGCACCCAGGGCCACGCAGGTCACGCCGATCAGGCCGAGGTACAGGCCCGCCCCCAGCAGGCAGCGCACGACACCCGAGTCCGTCAGGCTCTGGGCAGCAGGGGTGCCGGAGACGATCTGGCTGCCGATGAGGAAGGCCACGAGCGCGCCGAACGCGCCGACCAGCGCGGCGACGAGCCCGTACAAGCCCGCCTTGGACCACAACACGGGCAGCCGGCGGGGCACCGCCGCCAACGACGAGCGGATCATGCCGGTCGAGTACTCGCCCGCCATCACCAGCACACCGAGGACGCCGAGAGCCAGCTGCGCGAAGGGAAGACCGAACAGGGACAGATCCACGGCCTTGGAGGTGGCGAAGTCGCTGTCCAGATTGCCGGCGTTGAACTGCAGGGAGATGATCAGTCCGAAGACCAGCAGGAACAGAAGGCCCAAAGACAGCGTGATCCACGTCGAGCGCAGGGACCACATTTTGGCCCACTCGGAGCGCACCACGCGCCATCCGGTCACCTTGTAGTGGTGACGAGGTGGAGTGGCCGGCTCCAGCCGGGGCTCGACGGTTGTGGCGACGGAGCTCATGCCACCCTCCCCAGGGCGTCGATGTTGCCGGTCGTGGTGCCGTGGTACTCCACCGCGTCCCTGGTCAAATCCATGAACGCCTGTTCCAGCGACACGGTCCGTGAACTCAGTTCGAACAGGGGGATTCCGTGCTCGGCCGCCTTCATCCCGATCTCGCGCATGCTGAGTCCTGTGACGTTCAGTTCCTCGGAACCGACCTGTCCGATGATCTCGACACCGGGGCCCGCCAGGACGTCGCGCAAGCGCGACGGATCCTGCGTCGCCACCTTCACGGTGTCGCCGCCCGCCTCACGGACCAGGTCCTGGACGGTCGTGTCAGCCAGCAGCCGACCGCGCCCCACGATGATCAGGTGGTCCGCGACCAGCGCCATCTCACTCATCAGGTGCGAGGAGACGAACACCGTCCGCCCCTCCTGCGCCAGCTGGGTCAGCAGGGTACGGATCCACAGCACGCCCTCCGGATCGAGGCCGTTGACCGGTTCGTCCAGCATGACAGTCTGTGGATCACCGAGCAGAGCCGCCGCGATGCCCAGCCGCTGCCCCATGCCAAGGGAGAAGGCTCCGGCTCGCTTCTTCGCCACACTGCCCAGTCCGGCCACATCGATGACCTCGTCCACCCGGCTGCGAGGAATACCGTGCGTCAGCGCCAGCGCGTTGAGGTGGTTGAAAGCCGAGCGTCCCGGATGGATCGACTTCGCCTCCAGCAGCGCGCCGACCTCCTGCAGCGGCGCCTGGTGCTGGGCGTAGCGGCGGCCGTTCACCGTCACGGAACCGCTGGTCGGGGCGTCCAGGCCGACGATCATGCGCATCGTGGTGGACTTGCCCGCACCGTTGGGCCCCAGAAAACCGGTCACCGTGCCCGGCTTCACGGTGAAGTCCAGCCGGTCCACCGCGGTCTTCTCCCCATACCGCTTGGTCAGTAGCTGTGCCTCGATCATCAGCGTGCCTTTCGTCAGTCCAGAGCGCCCGGAGGGCGCCTCACCGGCAACGCTAGGAAGCGAGTGGCTCCGATCCGGTCGACCCCCGGGCTGAACCACGGGGATGACGTCGTACCGTGGGAGGACGCCGGAGTCAGACCTGGGTCTCTGCGGACCCGGGTGTCCGATCGGATCTGCTCCGGGAGCCCGGAAATGCCTCGGCGCAGCCGCTGCAGCGTCACGCCGGCCGCGGACCGAGTGCCCGGCGAAGACCCTCGCCGCTCTGCGGCGGTGCTTGGCCGTGCGGCCTCCGGACCGTCGTACTGGCTCAGGACACTGCACTCACCTCTCACGGCCCGGTCACCTCCCTCTACGCACAGCGCAGGAGGGTGTTCGCGAAGCCGCCCGAGCAGGCCCATGATCATCCTCCTTTCCCGGCGGGACGCACGACGACGGGTAGAACGGGGACATGTTCGGGAGACGGTCGTCGGCGGCACCGGAGATGCGACGCAACGATCGCGCCGGTGATGCCTGTCGCCTGCCATTCACACCGACGGCAGTGGCCGGTTGTGATGAGCCAAGCGGACAACAGTCCGGCACCGGGAAGATAGCGGACTATTGTCCGGTCAGCAAGGACAGGCGAGGGCACCTGGGGAGGAAGGGGCAGCTCAATCGGCGCCACCGCCAGGATGCGTTCGCGATTGCGTTGCGCGTCCGAGCGGGCCTGGCGTAGGGCATCAGCCAGACCGGCCCTCGCCACGGCGCAGGAGGCGATGCGGCTCATCCACTCGCGCAGGGTTTGTAAGGCTCCTCTCGCGCTGGTGGACCTCGAGAACCAGTGCCTCGCATTTGGGAAAGTTCCACTACAAAAACTCTTGTCCCACCCCGCCTTCCTGGCGATGAGACCGAGTGGAGCGTCCGCGAACCCGTCAGCAGGACGGAGAGCCAGACAAATCCGGGGTACTCGCTGGTGGCTGGCGCGATCGAACTCCTGATCAGCGCCAACCACAAGGCCGACACCCATCCGCCCGAACGTGACTACCGGCGACTTCATCCTCGCCGTAGCCGGCGTCTGGCAGATCGACAGCGATGGGGGCTGGCAGCCAAGGTCGGGGCGACTCCTCGACCACTTGTTGATGGATGGCCTACGCGGTCGGCTCCTCCCGCCACCCAAGACCGACTGGGCACCCACGAGGTCCGCATCTACTGGCGCGCCTCAGCTACCAGGGCAGTCGCCACCTCCAGGACCGCCTGCCGCTTCTCCTCGTCGGTGCCCGGGAGATCGTCGAGAGTGATCACGCCGGCGTGCATTGGGTCGGCGCGCTGGCTGACGGAGCGCGCCGACCGTTCACCCCTGTGCATCCCTCTTTCTCGCGCCGCCGGGTCAGACTCCCCCTCCGATCATTGTTTGCACTTTCGAACCTAGAGTGCAAGACTTGCACTAGCAGGAGCAGAGTGCAATTCACTCTGTCGGCGTCGCAGCTGGACGGCGTGCACTGCGTGACAACGCGCGCAGTGCGCCGCCGGAGGTCCGCGTCAAAGCGCTGAGCACGGGCGGCTGTTGTGCGCGGATAGCACGGTCGCCTCAAAAAGAGGGGCTGTTCACCAGCATGGAGAAAGGGGCGCTGCAATGAAGGTGGCCGACGGTGTGGCGGTGTTGGAACTTCCGATGAAGGTGATGGGTTTCGACACGGTCATCTACCCGACTGTGGTCTGGGATGACGAGGATGTCGTGCTGATCGATGCCGGACTGCCTGACAGCCTGCCGCATCTGTCCGAGCGCATGGATGAGGCCGGTGTCCCTCTGTCACGGGTCACCCGGGTCGTCCTGACGCATCAGGACATGGACCACATCGGAGGCTTGAACGGCCTGCTGAAGGCCATAGGCCATCCGGTGGAGGTGATCGCGCACGAAGCGGAGGCGCCGTACATCCAGGGTGACGAGCCGCTGCTGCGCATGAACTCCGAGGCCCCCGCAGCGCTGATGGCCGCTCTCAGCGAGGAGCAGCGTGGCGAGATGCGTCAGTTGATGGAGGCTGCCCGGAGCAGGGAGGGAGTCAACGTCGACACGGTGGTGCACGGCGGGGAAGTGCTGCCGTACTGCGGGGGCATCACGATGATCCACACGCCGGGCCACACACCGGGCCATCTGTGTCTTTACCTCAACCGGACCAAAGTCCTCGTCTGCGGTGACGAGTTGGAGGTCCGCGACGGCGCGCTGGCCGGACCCAGGCCCGGGCTGTCGGCGGACGACTCGTTGGCCCGTCGCTCGATAGGCGAGCTTGCCCGCTACGACGCCGACATCGCGATCTGCTACCACGGCGGCGTCTGGCGCGACGACACCAACCAGCGCATCCAGGAACTGGCCCGGGAAGGGGCACGGCAGTGACCACTCACGAGGCAGAACCCCGCCGTCCCGGCCCGCAGGGCGCAACGGCGTTCGGCGACGCGCAGGGTGCCGGGCGGCACTGGACGGCCATTCGATTCGCGGACGGCATCATGACCGACGCGTTGGCCAAGCACTTGTTGGGACTGCAGCAGTACGGCATGACGGATCTCGGCGAGGTTCTCGAGGTCTACGCCCAACTGGAGGACGGCACCGAGGAAAGCTGGGTGACGGGGTGGGCCGGCCTCGCCGCGCGGCTGCAGCGGCGGGCGGAGCAAGCCGAGAGTGCCGGCAAACTCGTCACCGCGTCGACGGCGTACCTGCGGGCTTCGACGTACTGGCGGGCGTCGGTGATGTACTTCAGCGACGCCGAGGACCCTCGGATGGCAGACAACTCGCATGCCACCGCTGTGTGTTACGAGCGGTACCTGGCGCTGTCGGGCTACCCCGGCAAGTATGTCGAGATCCCCTACGAGGGTGGCGTTCTCCCCGGGCACTTCTACACCTCCCCGGTCGCAGAGCAGGACGCGCCGGTCCTCATCATCACTCCGGGCCGCGACACCTGGGCCGAAGACACCCGCTGGATCTACGACGGCGCGATCCGCCGGGGCATCCATGCCCTGGTCTACGACGGCCCCGGTCAGGGGCTTGCGCTGCGCCAGGGCAAGCTTCCGTTCAGGCCGGACTGGGAGAACGTCATCACCCCGGTGATCGATTTCGCCGTCGCACAGCCGGGGGTGGATCCCTCGCGGGTGGGTCTGTTCGGCGTGAGCTTCGGCGGCTTCCTGACGATTCGGGCCGCCGCGTTCGAGAAGCGCGCCAAGGTCTGTGTCACCGATCCGGGCACCGTGAACTGGGGCGGCTCGATCTCCGGCAGACTGCGGATGCTCGCCGGTCTCCCCGCCGACAGGATTCCGCTGCAGATGCGTAACCTGATCAAGGACTACGCCTGGAAGCACGGGGTGCCAAACACCATCACGGACGTGATCGAGGCCCTCGCACCGTACGACAACACGGAGTTCATAAGCCAGGTCTCCTGCGAAACACTGGTGATGGACGGAACCGAGGAGATGACACCGGGCGAGGCGCGGAAACTGTACGACGCCTTGACCTGCCCCAAGGAGTACATGGTGTTCGACCCGACCACCACGGCGCAGACCCACTCACAGATGGGCAGCTACGCCACCGCGACCGAGTTCTTGTTTGACTGGCTCGACGAGCGTCTGTAAACGGCTGCTCGACCGAAAGGACGAATCATGCGCATAGCAGTCATGGGCGCTTCTGGCCGCACGGGCAGAGAACTCGTCAAGCAGGCGCTGGCCGACGGACACGAGGTGGTGGCCTATGTGCGCCGTCCCGAGGCCGTGACACCCATGTCCGGGCTGACGGTAGTCGGCGGGCAGCTCGACGACGAGGCTGCTCTGACAGAAGCCCTGGACCTCTGCGATGCGGTGACGGTGGCACTCGGCAACCCGATCAGCAGGGCGAGTGCCCCGCTGATGCAGATCGCCATGCCTACAGTGATCGCGGCGACGAAACGCACCGGTGTGCGGCGGGTCGTGGTGCTGTCAGCTCTCGGGGTCGGGGCCACCTTTGCCAACACCCGCTACCCCTACCGTTTCGGCTGCCGGACCTTCCTGGCCGGCGCCTTCAGGGACCACGTGGCGGGCGAGTCCTTGCTCGAGAGCAGCAGCCTGGACTGGACCACCATCCACCCCGGCCCCCTGTTCGACGGCCCTCGCACCGCGCATCCAACCATCGTGGACGCGGCCAGCGGCCATCTGATGCCCAGAGCACCGAGGACAATGCGGGCCGACGTGGCAGCTGCCATGCTGGACATGCTGACCGACACCTCCACCTTCGGCAAACAGATGCTCATCACCTCGGTGCAGCAGTGAGAGAGCGTGCAAGCGTGGCCAATCGTCGGCGGACCGCGGCCCTGATCACCGAGTCCGCACTGGACCTCGCGGAGGAGCGCGGCGTCGACGGGTTCACCATGGATGAGCTCGCCGAGCGGGTCGGCGTCTCCCGGCGGACCCTGTTCAACTACGTGCCGGGGAAGCTGGACGCGATCCTCGGTGCTCCGCAGAGCCCGGATCCGGCGTCGTTGGTCGCCTTCCGGGCGGGCGGCCCGACCGGCCGCCTCGCCGACGATGTCAAGGCCACTTTCGCCGCCGTGCTGGACAACGCGCAGACACCTTCCGCGCAAGTGGAGCGGGTTCGGCGGCTCGTCGCCTCGGATGCCCGGTTGCACAAGGCGATGCACGACAAGTTCGCCCTTTTCGCCACCGTTTTCGCCGACGCGCTGACGGAACGCGACCCGGCGAGGTTCCCTCCTCCCCGGGCCCAAGTGGCCGCGACCGTCACACTGTCGCTGTTCGGCGTCGCACTCGATGCCTTCGTCGCCGATCCCGCCGCGACCCTCGCCGAGCACTTTGTGGCCGCATTCGACGGGGCGGCCGCCCTCTTCAACTGAGCTCGCCAAAACCCCGAGGACCGACGAGACAAAATCAACTTGCCTGACTCAAGTCATCTATCTGTGCTCGCCTGACGCAAGCAAGCCCTTGCCGGACGGGACCCACGTCCCCTCGCCCGACCGGGGCCGCCTAAGCGGAGGCGACCCCGCGTGCCGTGCCAACCCCGAAACAGGTGCACGGCACGCTGCCGGGACCCGGCGCCGGACTCCCCCCGTCCGGCGCCGGGTCCTGGGCCTCACCTCATTCACTGCTCGGTTGTCCAGCCGCCCCTCCCCCGGCCGAGCGACGCTCCGGCCGCGTCCGGACGCGTCTCACCGGACTCGAGAGAGATGAAAGACGGGACACCGATGAAGACCTCCGTACAGGCCGTGCTGGCCGGGCTGCTCGTCCTCGGGGCGCTGGGCATCACGCTCGGCGTCACCCACCACGGCGACAGCCGCGACCAGGTCCCGCCCAAGGGGCCGTACGTCGCACTGGGCGACTCCTACACCGCGGGCCCGGGCATTCCGGACCAGCACGGCAGCCCGGCGGCCTGCGACCGCTCCGACCGCAACTACCCCTCACTGGTGGCCCGCCGACTGGGCATCGACGCGACCGACTTCCGCGACGTCAGCTGCAGCGGCGCCACCATCGGCGACCTCTCCCAGGCCCAAGGCACCGACGACGGCACCAACCCTGCGCAGTTGGGCGCCCTCTCCAGCCGCACACGTCTGGTGACCCTCGGCATCGGCGGCAACGACATCGGATTCAGTTCGATGATCAGGCAGTGCGTGGAGCGGGGGGTCGTCTACTACGCCCTCGGCGGCACCCGGGCCTCGGACGGCGCACCCTGCCGCGAACACTACCGATCCGGCGGCACCGACGAGACGGAGGAGAAGATCCGCACGGCGGGCACGCGGCTCACCGGCGCACTGAGCGACATCCACCGCCGGGCGCCGCGGGCCCGGGTGTACGTCGTCGGATATCCGGCGATCCTGCCGGCCGACGCATCCAACTGCGGGCGCACGATGGGGCTGGCACCCGGAGACGTCGCCTACCTCCACGCCAAGGAGCAGCAGCTGAACGCGACGCTGCGGGCACGCGCCGAAGCGGCGGGGGCGGGCTACATCGATACGTACACGCCCTCCGTGGGGCACGACGCCTGCTCGGCCCGTGACACCCGCTGGATCGAGCCGCTCGTCCCCCGCGCCCCGGCCGCCGCCGTCCATCCCAACGAGCGCGGCGAACGGGGCATGGCCGAGGCGACCCTGTCGACCTTCGGCGTCACGGGGTGAACGCGCTCCGTCAGGAACGGGACGAGATCGAGGCCAGCCACAGGCCGACGAGCGCGTCGGCGAGGCCGCTGACGGCATCGTCCCAGTTGGCGCGGGGCGTGGCCCGGTTCTCGGCGATCGCGCGCTCCCGCTCGGCGGGCAAGTGCACGATGAGAGTTCAGCGCGACGCGACGCGTGAGCCGAGCCTGACCGCGGCGGAGCGGCTGTTCGCCGAGCGGGGCGTCAACCCGTCACTATTGGCGTCATGTGGGATATCGTCCGCCTGACGGGAGGGAGAAGAATGCCGGCGAACAGCCATGACTGTTCACGGATGGCAGAAATCCTCTTCCGGGGGTCGGGCGATATGGATTTTCATCCATAGACACTGCGCTCTGGATTCGACGGCCCGCCCGTTTCCATCAACGCGCCGCCGGATCGCACAGAAACGCGGACGCACAGGCTGAACCGCCCTACGGCGTACGCGAATGGCCTGTCGATCGACTGGGACGCTCACGTGACTCCTCCCCCTCGTGAACCGGGGGGGCTTCTCGCTATGCCGGTGCGGCTCCGCGACGGACCAGCCCGGCCCGTTGAACGTTCAGGGCGCCCACCATGTGGGCGTGCGCCAAGTGGCCGCAGCCAACGCAGTGGAACTTCTCCTGGGTGGGCCGGTTCTCCGCGCTGACGTGCCCGCATTCGGGGCAGGTCCGGGAGGTGTTGCGGGGGGTCCACGGCGATCACGTTTCGTCCGGCGCTTTCAGCCTTGGCGTGCAGGATCGACAGGAACACCCCCCATCCGGCATGTGAGATCGAGTGGTTGAGTCCGGCCTTCGCGGCGGAACCGTTGGGCAGGAAGCTGCCTGGCGTCTCGGGGTCCGGCTTCGTCGTGGGGGCCTTGACCACGCTTCGGATCTTGAGATCCTCGTGCGCTATCAGGTCGTGGTCCCGGACCAGAGTGAGCGCGGTCTTGTGGGCGTGGTCGAGGCGCTGGCGGCGCACCTTGCCGCGAAAGTCGGCAACCCGCTTCACGGCCCGCCGATGATTCGCCGTCCGCTCCTCCCGGCGCACGCGCCCGAACCGGCTGAGCTTGTGCTTTGCAGGCTGGCGGCTGCCTTCCGAGCGTGGCGCGGGTTGTCGACGTGCTCACCGTCGGCGGTGGTCAGGAACGAGGCGATACCCATGTCGATGCCGACCACGGACCCTGTCGCGGACAGCGGTTCGGGCTGGGCCTGCTCAGCGGTCAGGACGACGTACCAGCGCTTGCCTTCGCGCTTGACGGCACGGTCTTGACCCTGCCGACCACCGACTTCCGCTTCGGTGTAATACCGCAGTAGGAGGCGGGGTAATACCTGAGAGGCCTGAAATGATCCTGTAGTACGACAGTGATCCTGAATTCCGAATCTATCGTCCCTGCTGAGGCGCCGAAACATGCGGCGCTCTGGTTCGAGGGATGATGATTTTGACTCAGCAACCGATCAAGCGGCGCGGGGGCAAGCCGACCGCCGACGCGCCGCATTTCGTGGCCGATCCCGGGGCCGCCCCCACCGTCCGCCGGGAGGGCTCGTGAGCACCGCCGGCGTGTCGCGCAAGGAGCGTCGCAAGGAGCGTAAGGCGTCCTGGGTCGACACGCCGTACGCCAAGGTTCCCGTCATCACCGCGCTCTTCTGGATCGTCAAGCTGCTCACCACGGCTCTGGGCGAGGCGACGTCGGACTCCTTCATCTCGGTCCCGTACGTGATGCCCGTCGTGCTCTTCGCGTTCATCTGGGGGTTCCGTCGGCAGCTCCGGTCGACCCATTACCAGGCGGTTCCGTACTGGTTCACGGTCGCCGGCATCGCCATCTTCGGCACCTTCGGCTCCGATGTCACGCTCGTCCTCGCGGCCGGAGGTAACACGCACCCTCCCCTGCTGCCCTCGATGGTTGTGACCCTGGCGTACGCCGGTGCCACCGCCTGGACACTGAGGCGCTGGTACCAGTCGGAAGGGACGCTCGACGTTCACAGCATCACCACGCGGCGCCGTCAGAGGTACTACTGGTGGACCGTGACGTTCACCTTCTGCATGGGCACCGCGGCGGGTGACACGACCGCGGGCCCGATGCATCTCGGTCTCCTAGGCTCCATCGGCCTGTTCGGTGTCGCCATCCTGATTCCGTGGCTCCTCCACAACCGCGGATACATCAACTCGATCGTGGCCTTCTGGTCGGCGTACGTCCTCACCCGGCCGCTGGGTGCCTCGATCGCCGACTGGCTCGACAAGCCCGTCCACGACACCGGGCACGGCGGCGGTGGCATCGATCTCGGAACCCTCCCGGTCGCCGGGGTCGCGATGCTCCTCTTCGCGGGCCTGGTCACCTACCTCGCGGTCAAGCGCCCCGACGTCCAGGAACCGCTCGAGGGTGTGGAGTTCGCCGACCCGGCTCTCGCACCGGGACAACGACAGCCTGAACCGGGTCGGGCCCAGGCCTGACACCTCGGCCCTCCCAGACATACATCCATCGAGAACAGGTGAACCAGCCGCCGCCGGAGCGCCTCCCGTCGTACACCCTGTCCGGGCGAGCGACGAACGGCGCGATTCCCAGCAGCGCGCTCACGCGGATGACTCGGCGCGGTGATTCGCGGGCGTGGGCGCCGCACAGTCCGGCGACCGGGCCCGCCTCCAGTGCCTGCGCAAGGCGAGGGCAGTCCACTCGCCCGTGTACCGGACGGCCTGCGTGAGGACTGAGCATCCGGGCCGCCGGTCACCGCGGCGTTGGCGATCACACCACGGCGCCGCACTGGCCGACGGCCTGCACAACCCGCCGTCTCGGGAGCAATCACCAGTGATCGCCGGCCTCAGGCCCCACTGCCTGACGCGCCATCGACGGTCGAGCACAGCCAGAGCGAGCCAGGAAAAGAGACACCTCGTACGTGCACTTCCGAGTGCATCGGAATCCGATATGTCTGGTGCACAGCCGCACCCGGACCTCGTCTGACCCCGGGCGCCCGCCGCTGCGGCCCTGGGGCGGGGCAATCACATCGTGCGGACGGCGCGGGGTCGAGGCGGCTCGAACAGACAGGCCAGCGTGGCCATTCGCTCGCGAGAGATGACATCCCAAGATCAGGACCTGCCCGCAGGCACGAGAAATGAAGCCCGCCGCGGACAGCGGCCCCTGGGTGCGCATGCGGCTGTACTGCCACGCTGACGCCGAACCCGGCATCAGCGTCCACGGTCAACGCCGCCTGATCCAGCTGTGACACGCCCCTCAGGCCACCCCCTCCACCCGGACATCAGTGTCGAAGACCGCGAGCAGCGTGTCGAATACGCCGCTGCCATGGCCAAAACCGTAGAGGGGTACACCGTCTCCTATCCGTTCACCGGACCGGGCGAAGACTGACAGCCCGTCTGCGCCCGCTCTCGACTGGTAACACTCGAGCCGGTGGGGCAGGGTTCTGCCCGGGACGCGGCAGAAGTGGCTGGTGCTTGGTCCGCCGCAGGAGCGGGCCAGGCACACGGATTGGTTGGCAGGGGCGCGTCAGGAGAGCCGTCGGGGTGGTCGTGGATCCAGGACAGGCCGCCGATGTCGAGCCGGTGGCGGGTCCGGGTGACGGCGACGTAGGCGAGGCGGGCCTCGCTGTCGTCGATGGGACCGGGCACAGCACGGCCGGTGTCGTCGTGCTGATCGGAGTCCTTGGGCGGGGTGAAGTCGTCGGCGATCCTTACGTGGGCCCATTCGCGGCCTTTGGCCTTGTGGGCGGTCGAGACGGTCACCTCGGCCTGGGGTTCGGGGGCGAGGTGGGCGACGGCGGTCAGGATGGCGTCCGTGCCGTGGGTGTCGACCAGGTCGACGAAGGGCCGCAGGTCGCGCCCGGCCGGGTCGTGGGCGGCGTAGTCCTGCAGTTCGCCCCAGGAAGGGAAGAGCACCAGTTCGGGGTGGGTGGTGCGGCGTCCTTCTTTGAGGTCCTGGGCGGCAAGGGCCAGGGTGCGCAGGCTGTCTCCTCCCCCGACCAGCCCGACGCGGTATCCGGCGGCCATCAGGTCCATGGCCTGGGCCATGGCGCCGACGTTGGTGCGGCACAGTACTGCGTCGGGCTGGGTGACGGGGCCGAGTTCGGTGGGGACTGCGGGGGTTCCGGTCAGCCGGATCGGGGCGTCGGCGATGGTCAGCCAGCGGTTGGCTTCGTCGGCGAGGGCGGGGCCGAAGCGGAAGGACTGTGACAGGGCCAGCCGGGTGCCGTCGAAGCCCGTCATGACGTCTTTGGCGCCGCGCCAGTGGTAGATGGCCTGGGCGGAGTCGCCGACCATCACGAGCTGGGCGTGGCGGCGCTGGGCGAGGAAGACCTGTTCGACGACGGGGTTGGTGTCCTGGGCCTCGTCCAGCAGGAGGAAGTCGGCGTCGATGGTCGGCCGGGTGAGGGCCCAGATCTTGAGGTAGTGGTCGTGGTCGAAGCGGACCGCGCCGTCGTCCGGGCGCTGCAGGTCGGTCCAGGCTTTCTGGGCGAACGGCACGATGTGGGCGGCGAGTTGGCTGTGCAGGTCGGTCTCTTCCAGGCCGCGCAGGCGGGGGACATGGTGGCGGGTGATGGCGTCGTCGGCGGTGTGGCAGAAGCGGGCCACGGTGCGCAGGGTCGCGTAGGAGAGGGCCTTCGGGGAGAGGTCGCGTTCGCCGATGCGGATGGCTTTGGTGATGCCGAGGGCCTGTCCGGTCTGCCAGGCCGGGCGGCGGGGTGCGTTCAGGCGGCCCGTGTAGCGGTGGCCGACGGCGGCGTAGGCGAGGGCGTGGGCGGTCTTGCACCACACGTTTTTCGGGAAGCGGGTCGCTGCGTCCTGGGCGATGGCGCGGTTGTAGGCGAGGTAGCGGCCCCGGCGTGTGGTGCTGTGGGCGAGCAGGGCCAGGGTTGTGGTCTTGCCGGTTCCGGCGCCGGCCTGCAGGGACACGTGGTCGCCGGTGTGGAAGGCGTCGGCGGCGGCGGTCTGTTCGTCGGTCGCTTTCACGGTCGTGGCCCTCCGGGGTGGTGGCTGAGGGTGCGTCCGACGGCCGCGAGCAGGTGGGCGGAGGTGGTGTGGGCGAGGAGTTCGCCCAAGGCCCGGTCGAGGCGGTCGGCCTCGTTGCTGGCGTGGCGGGCCAGGGCATCGTCCAGGGCCTGCTTCAGGAAGAGTTCTGGAGACTGCCCTGCCTGGCGGGCGCAGTGCCGGATGGCGGCGTGGCGGGCGGGCGGGAAGGCGACGTTGAGCAGGATCTGGCCGTCCGTGTCCGGGTAGTGCGTGGTGAGTACGTCGATGGGCAGCCGTGTGCCGAGCCGGTGGCGTAGCCGGCGGGCCGCTTGGTGAGGAGTTTTGGCCGCTACGAGGGTCATGAGCCGGGTGGCGTTGTGGTTGGCGGCGAGCGGCAGTTCGCGTGCGGCGCGGCGCAGGGCGCTGGCCGAGAGGGGGCGGGTCAGGGTGATTTCCAGGGCGTGGTGCGGCACGGTCAGCCCTCGCTCCTCGGGGAGGCTGGAGGGTGGAGAAGGCGGCTGCGGATGTGGGCGGCGTGCAGCAGGGGGTCGAAGACCTGCCAGGCGGCCAGGGCGAGGTCGGCGGTGCCCAGGGTGGCGGCGTGCGTGGGGCAGTGCTGGGCGCGCCAGCGCCGTTGCTCGGTGTAGGGCAGGTGGCCCAGGTCGTAGACGGCCATCAGCGGGTCGGACAGGGAGGGCTGGCCGCGGCCGGGGCCGGTGGGCAGCAGTCTCCAGCGGCCTGCGGGCCGTTCCTGGGTCAGGACGGTCTGGGTGCAGCGGTGGCGTTGGCGGGTCTGGGCCACGCAGCGGATGGCTTCGAGCGGGGCGGGGGCGAGGTAGCGCACGAGCAGGAGCTGTACGACGGGCCTGCCGGCGTGGTCCGGGTCGTCGGGTGAGGCGATGCCGGTGGGGGGTGAGGTGGGGGTGAGTGCGCCGGTGTCGATGAGGCGGCGGGTGCGGACGGCGAGGTCGCGGCGGGCGTCCTCAAGGAAGGAGCTCAGCGGACAGGTGGGGGTGCGGGCGGGGCACAGGACGGCGTGCGGGATGCGGCACCAGGTGCTGCCGTCACCGTGGGGGTGGGCGAGGCCGCCGCTGAGGTGCCAGCGGCAGGCTTCGGGGACCTGGGCGATGGCGAGTTCGGCCGGGTGCAGGGCGATGGGACCTCGGTCGGCGCGCTGGTAGAGGTCGATGCGGTGGCCGCAGTGCCGGCAGCGGGTGCTGTGGCCGGCGCGCAGCAGCCGGCTGGGACTGGTGGGGGCCACCCGCAGAAGACGGCGGGGGTGGCGGCGGGCATGCGGACTGCCGTCCCAGCGGCAGCCCGGCAGGGGCGTGGGGCGCATGGCGGGGACCGTGCCAGACGACGGGCGAGAGCGTGCTGCGTGTCGAGGGGCATGTCCCACGACCGGCCCAATGATCTCGAACAGTAGATCATGGTGCGCTCAGGTGTTTGATGCCTGTTCGTCGGTTCGGGTGATGTGCAACCGGGCGCTTCCCTCGGGCTCGAAGGGGTCAGGCGCCGGGCGTGCCGGGCGGGGTGTGGTTGTCGCAGAGGGCGCCCAGCAGGTGCTCGATGGGCACATCGAAGGTGTGGGCGAGGGCGTGCCAGGTGGTGACACTGCCGCTGGTGCGGCCGTGTTCGAGGTCGATGAGGGTGCGCCGGGCCAGGCCGCTGCGTTCGGCGAGTTCATCGAAGGTCCAGCCGCGTTCGGCCCGCAGGCGCGCGAGCACGACGCGCAGCCCAGTGAGGTCGGGGTCGGGCGGCAAGATCGTCACCCCACCATCCGACGGTGCAGTACCCTGCCCCGTCAGTGCGAGTTCCTGCACTTTCCGCCGGAGCGAGAGTGACGTTCACAGTGCAGGGACCTGCACGACGGTTGCAGGAGACCTGGCGCTCTGCTGCCGGGGAGTACCGGCTATCGCCGCACGGATTGACGGGAGGACAACCAGCCGATGAGGCTTGCCGGCGCGCACACCCATGTGCGGCGCATCTGGACGGTGGAACTGCGCCCTCAGGCGGGCGGCCCCTCTCTGCGGTGCCCTCACTGCACCGCCCAGACGTTCTCCCTTGAGGCTTCCTCTGCGCGCTCAGCCGTCCTGGCCCATCTGGCCCACCACGCCCGCGCCGACGCACTGCCGCCGCACCTGCGCACCTGCCAGTGCCGGGAACGCGGCTGCTGCTGGCACCCGCGCCACCGCGGCTGCGCCGGGCCCGTCCTGCTCGCCCTCACCCGCGACCGCAGCGGCCGCACCTGGCGGCTGGCCGACACCTGCGCCGCGTGCACGGCGGCCACCAGCCACACCGCCATCGTGCCGGACACCCTGTGCAGCCCTCACTTGGCCAACACCCCCTCCCGCGCGCGCCGGCCGCAGACAGACCACGAACACCGGCAGCACGTCCGGGAGATGCTCACCTACCTCGCCTCCGCCCTCCCCCGCGTCACCTCCCCCGCCGCCCGGCTGCTCGCCCTTCAGTGCGCGCTGCGCGCCGACCGGCATGGCTGCGTCCGGCTGCCTGCCGGGTTGCTGCGCGGCATGCGCCTGCACCGGCGCCCGGAACTGTGGCAGGAACTCACACACGGCGGCTGGCTCGACCTACCCGACCCCCGGGCAGCGAGCCCCCAGGTGCGACTGCTCGACGACGCAATGCTGGACCAGGCCCCAAGCCACAGCGCCCGCAGGCGGGCTGCCCACTGGGCGCTGCAGCCCAGCCCGTTTACCGCGACAGCGACAGCGGCACCAGCGGAACGGCTGACCGTCCTCGCGCTGGCGGCCTACACGACACCAGCCCGCCCCGCTCCCGACCTGGCCACCCTTGCCCACTTGTGCGGGCACTCACCCCAGCAGACCGGAGAGCTTCTCGACCGACTGGTGTCCAGGCGCACCCTGTCAGCATGGAGCCACCAGCGGGAGACCGACGAGGTGCGCTGGCAGCCGACTTCACCTCCGCCCGGCGCTGCATGAAGCTCTGCTCACTGACCACAGCCAGGCTTCATGTCTGTGGATTTCAGCCATGCGGTAAAGAACAACCCGCCTGTCTTCCGTACTATCGCTACAACACAGCTGTTGCGGCACTAACCACTGCCGCCCACACAGCACCAGCATGAACAGCACACGCATGTGCGGGCGGGACGGGCGCTCCCGCCCTCAGCCGATCACCACCGCTGCGGCACACCTGCTCTTCGGCTCGTCCAGCATCCTTGGACGAAGACATTGGCCACAACCGCAGCCTCCCAGCGGCTCGAGCGTCCGGAAAGCGTCTTCGGTGCATCGCTCCAAGCGCCGGGTGATCAGGCAGCTTCGGGCACTACGCAGCCGTGGGCGACGTCGCGGCGTCCGCACGGTTCTTGTGGCGGCTGGGTTGTCGGGTCGTGGGCGTGATGGCGGCCAACTGAAGCCACTGCTCGAGGACTACGCCGGCCGAACCGCCCGAGCCCTGGAAAAACGTTGCTGGACGAGCACGTCCGGATGCTGCACAAGCTCCTTGATCCGCTCGAAGTCGTGGCCGTGAAACCACTCGAAGATCCGGCCGCCGATGAGGTGTCCGTTCAGCACAAAGTGCAGATGCGTGAGGATGGAGGACTCCTGTCTGAACGCCTCGTTCCTCGTTCCAACGGGAACAAAGACCCATCCGTCAACCAGAGCGTAACCGAGGTTCCGCGCCTGGATCTCGTACTTCTCGAACTGCCGCTCTGGGTTGCCGGTGGATCCCACCTTGACCACGGGTCGCAGCCCTTGGAATCCGAGGACGTACACTCGGCCGCCCTCCTTCTCCGGCTCGGGCAGTTCCCTGCGCAGCCGTTCGCGCACCAAGTGAGACGTCAGGAGGATGTCTCTGTGCTCGCCGGGGCTCCATGGCGGCACAGCCCCTGCCTCAAGGTCCGCTATTGCCTTCAAGCGGGCTGACTCAGGGCTGGTCTCTTCGAGCCACTTCGCCATGAGGACATCGTGGAGGACCTGTTTCGGGATGCGTGGCGCCCTGTCAGCCTCTCATCCATCACTGACAGTGCGTCACCACCGCTCGGAGAGAAGCAGCGACGGGCTCAAAGCCCCCTCACGCGCTGACTCGCCCAATGAAGCGCTACCCGAGCACAGCTGAGATCTCCTCAAGCTCGAACACGGACCTCTCAGTAGTCCACGTCGAGGTACTCGATGTCGGTGAAGTCCACCACCAGGCCGTGGGCGCGTCGTCCGTGGTCTTTGAAGTAGATCTCCTGGAGTCCCTCGGCGACGATGCCCTGGAGCTGCTGCTCGGTGGCTCCGGCGGTGTGGGCGTCGAAGAGCCGTGCGGCGTAGGCCGGTGGCAAGCCTTGGGTGATGGACCGCTGCCGTGGGTCGTCGGTGGTGCCCGGGCAGCGGCGAATCCGAAGCGTGCCCGAGTGTCGATGATGATGCCGCCGGTGGAGACGGCCTGCTTTTTGGCCCGGTCGGGTACTCGGGGCTGCCATCGTTTACGGACCTCGCCCGCGAGCCGGTCTGCGAGGTGGCGGCGGGGTTGCTTGAGCTGCCCTGCGAGGTAGCGCTCGACGGTGCGCTGGGTGATGCCCAGCAAGTCGGCTGCGGCTTTGGTGCCCTTGGTCTGCTTGACCAGGAACTGCATCTGTTTCTGGGCCGACTTCGGGATGGGGCGGGTGAAGTGTGCGGCGTCGGCCTGGTCGAGGCTGTCGGCGATGGTGCCCATCGGTGCCTACTCCCCTCCGCACCGGCAGACTCATCCGGACCAGGCCCCTGTTCGAACCCGACCGACCAGCCGAGCGGAAAGAGAACAGACAGTTAGAAGCCGTATCTCAACCGAACGTGATCCCTTGATTCCTGCTGGTCAGGCATGGTTTCGCTCGGGTTGAGGGAGGCATCGCGACGTCTTGTGTCC
>NZ_JBEXRA010000040.1:0-91159 GCF_040612855.1 Streptomyces sp. NPDC006332 | reverse complement strand
CGAGAGTGGGGGAGGAGCTACTAGGGGCTTTCGGCAACGCGGCGAGCGTGCGTGCCAGACGCCGCGAGCCGGGCTGCACTTTTGTTCGGAGCTCTAAGTGCCCCTGCCTCACCGCAACTCCCGCAGGTGTGCGAGGAGATGCGCGGCACATCCGACCCCGTACGTCGTCCTCAGACGCGCCATCAGCGGCTCCCGGTGCAGGCGGTACTCCTGCGTTCCCACGTAGTCGAGCACGGTGGCCGCCAGGACGCATCCGAGTTGGGCCGCGCACTTCTCGGGTACGCCCCACGCGACACCGGCCAGGAAGCCGGCCCGGAAGGCGTCACCGACGCCCGTGGGGTCCACCACGCCGGGCACCTCGACCGCGGGCACCGTCAGGACGCGACCGCCGTCCCGGTGGATGCGCACCCCCTCCTCGCCCCGGGTGACGACCCAGGAGCCCACCCGGCGCAGGATCTCCGCGTCCGTCAGTCCGGTCCGCTCCCGCAGAAGGGCGGCCTCGTACTCGTTGGTGAACAGCCAGCGCGCCCCGTCGACGAGCTCGAGCACCTGCTTGCCGGTGAGACCGGCCAGCTGCTGGGAGGGATCGGCGGCGAACGGTATGCCGAGCAGACGGCAGGCCCGGGTGTGCCCGACCATCGCCTCGGGGTCGTCGGGCGAGACCATGACCAGGCTGATCCGTCCCACTCGGGCGAGGACCTGGGCGAGGTCGATGGTGCGGGCCTCGGCCATGGCGCCGGCGTAGAACGTCGCGAACTGGTTCTGCATCCGGTCCGTGGTGCAGACGAACCGTGCGGTGTGCAGATCCTCGCGGACGAGCACGGAGTCGGTGTCGACCCCGTGCTCCTTGAGGTGGACCCGGTACGGCTCGAAGTCGCCGCCGACCGCGCCGACCAGCACCGGCCGCAGGCCGAGTTGACCCAGGCCGAAGGAGATGTTCGCTGCCACCCCGCCGCGCCGTACGTCCAGCCGGTCGGCGAGGAACGACAGCGACACGCGGTCCAAGCGGTCGGCCAGCAGATGGTCCGTGAACACCCCGGGGAAGGACATCAGATGGTCGGTCGCGATGGAGCCGGTGACAGCGATCCGCATCTCAGTCCTCCAGCGCGCTGAGCAGTGCCTCGGCGCGATCGGTCCGCTCCCAGGTGAAGTCGGGCAGTTCGCGGCCGAAGTGACCGTAGGCCGCGGTCTGCGCGTAGACCGGCCGCAGGAGGTCCAGGTCCCGCACGATGGCGGCCGGGCGCAGGTCGAAGACGTCGGTGACCGCGCGCTGGATCCGCTCGACGGGGATGGTCTCGGTGCCGAAGGTCTCCACGAACAGGCCCACCGGGGCGGCCTTGCCGATGGCGTACGCGACCTGCACCTCGCAGCGCGCGGCCAGCCCGGCCGCCACCACGTTCTTGGCGACCCAGCGCATCGCGTACGCCGCCGAGCGGTCCACCTTCGACGGGTCCTTGCCGGAGAACGCGCCACCGCCGTGGCGGGCCATGCCTCCGTAGGTGTCGATGATGATCTTGCGTCCGGTGAGGCCGGCGTCGCCCATCGGACCGCCGATCTCGAACCGGCCGGTGGGGTTGACCAGCAGCCGGTACCCGTCGCTCTCCAGGCTGATGCCCTGCTCGGCGAGTGCCTTGAGTTCCGGATCGACCACGGACTCCCGGATGTCCGGCGTCAGGAGACCGTCCAGGCTGATGTCGGCGGCGTGTTGTGAGGAGACGACCACGGTGTCCAGGCGCACGGGCCGGTCCCCGTCGTACTCGATGGTGACCTGCGTCTTGCCGTCGGGGCGCAGATAGGGGCAGGTGCCGTTCTTGCGGACGTCCGTCAGGCGGCGTGCCAGCCGGTGTGCCAGATGGATCGGCAGCGGCATGAGCTCGGGGGTGTCGTCGCAGGCGTACCCGAACATCAGGCCCTGGTCGCCGGCGCCCTGCCGGTCGAGGTCGTCGCCGTCCTTGCCCGCGGTGTCCACGCCCCGTGCGATGTCGGGTGACTGGGCGCCGATCGAGACGGAGACACCGCAGGACGCGCCGTCGAACCCCTTGGCCGAGGAGTCGTATCCGATGCCGAGGACGGTGTCGCGCACCAGTTGGGCGATCGGGGCGTACGCGCGGGTGGTGACCTCGCCGGCCACGTGCACCTGGCCCGTGGTGATCAGGGTTTCCACGGCGACCCGCGAGGCGGGATCCTGCGCCAGCAGGGCGTCCAGGATCGTGTCGCTGATCTGGTCGGCGATCTTGTCGGGGTGTCCCTCGGTGACGGACTCGGAGGTGAAGAGCCGCCGGCCCATGTCACTTCACCTCCGCACAGAAGAAATGGGTGTCGATGGCGTCGAGGGTGCGGATCGCGTCGACCTCGAGGGTCTCCATCTCGATGGTCTGCCCGCTGAGCTGTTCGAGGAGGAAGACGAACTCCACGAAGGAGAGCGAGTCGATCAGCCGGTTCTCGATCAGGTCGAGGTCCCGCGGGATGTCCTCGCGGTCCGGGTGGCGCTTGAGGATCCAGTCCTTGACCTGCTGCAGGGGCGAGTCGGTCATGGCAGTACTCCTTGGTAGTCGAGTGGCTGTGATGGATGTGATGCGGGGGCTTCGGCTGGTGTTTCACGCCCGGGGGCGGGCGGATCGCCGAGGATGGGAGCGGCGACGGCCACCGCGTAGTCCACGTCGTGGCTGATGCTCACGGTGATGTCGGTGATGCCGGATTCGGCGGCCATCCGGGCTGCGCGGCGGCGCAGCTCGACCAGCGGCCAGCCGCCGTCCGACCGGCGCACCACGATGTCCCGCCAGGGCAGGAAACGCCCCTGGACGCGCAGGGTCTTGAAGGCGGCTTCCTTGGCCGCGATCCGCCCGCACAGGCTGAGCAGGTCGAGGCCCTGGGAGGTTGTGCAGTCGGCCAGTTCGCCCGGGTCGAGCATCCGACCGAAGAAATCCTCGCCGTACTCGGTGAGCAGTCGGTGGACGCGTTTGACGGACACGATGTCCATGCCGAGGTTCGCCCACCCCAGGCCGCCGCCCGCGGCGGTGGGACGGGCCGGCACGTCAGACCACCGGCCCGGCCGCGGCCAGTTGTCCCGCAGCGGTGCGCACCGCGTCGTTCGCGGCGGCCCAGCTGCCGTGGCGCCGGGTCAGGGCGGACAGCCAGCGTTCCAGCCCGAAGGCGACGCAGCTGGTGAAGGCGGGGCCGCCGGTGCCGCCCAGGGTGATGGAGCAACGGTCACCGAAGAAGTTGCGGTGCGTGTTGACCGAGGCGATCGCCAGGTCCTCGTAGAGGAACTCGTGCTTGACCGGGGTCAGCCGCTGCAGAACGGCCTTGGAGCCGCCCTTGTCGTAGAAGGGGTCGCTGGCTGCTTCCTTGCGCAGCGGCAGGTCCAGCGCTCGGGCGAACGCGGTGATGCGGTCGGTGAAGGCGCACAGGTGGCTCTCGGCGTGTTCACGGCTGCCGAGCGCCACGATCTCCCGCATCCGGAAGCCCAGTTGCCGGCGCAGGCCCTCGTAGTGGTTCTCCTTGCGGAAGCACCAGCCGACGACCGTGACGAGCGTGTCCTCGGCGATCTCACGCCCCTCGTGGTCGAGGTAGACGGCGTAGCAGGAGGCGGAGGGGAGACCGAACTCGGCGGGCTGGAGGGCCCCGCAGGGGAAACAGCCGGTGTCGGCGCAGAACTCGCCGCGACGGTCGACGTCGATGGGCGTGGCGACCACGGCCTGGTGCGGGAAGTTCTCGTAGTAGTCCAGCCGCTTGAGGTCGGCGGCCGGCAGCAGCGGGGGCATGGTCATGGACTGGGCGCCGGCGGCGGCTCCCCAGCTCTCGAAGGTGTCGTCGAGCAGCCGCAGCAGGGCCGTGCCTTCGGGCCCCAGGGACGGGAGGCCGCGTGATTCCCGTGCGGAACATCGTTCTTGGGCAAGGGTGTCGTGGGACACGAGGTGCCACCTCTCGGTTCAGATGACCGGCAGGGTGTCGTCGGAGAAGATCCCGGTCTTGAGGAAGAAGGCGAGCGGCTTGCGGATGGCCTTGCGTTCGTGCTCGCGGCGGCCCTCGTCGGCGATGAGGGCGTTGCGCAGCGCGAGCGGGTCGGCGATGCCGGCGTCGCGGTAGACGTGCGGGTTGTACAGGGAGTTGACGCTGAAGACGACGTAGCGCTTCAGGTACGCCTCCACCTCGCGGACCCGTTCAGAGCTCACCGCCGCGCACATGCGGGTGAACAGCAGGGAGACCAGTTCCCGTCCGAAGGCGATGTGCCGGGACTCGTCCTGGTGGTGGATGCGGTTGACCTCCCGGATGGTGTCGCACAGCGAGGTGTCCTGCGCCATCCGGGAGTTGTAGTGGTCCACCAGCTCCTCGAAGAACAGGATGCGGGCGAAGACGAGGAAGTTCTCGATCTCCGGCTCCCAGGCGGAGTCGGCCCGCATGGCCGTGGAGGCGTAGATCTTCTGGCCGTAGCGGCGGCAGAACTCGGCGAAGAACCACATGTGTTCGTTCTCTTCGCCGATGAAGTGGTGGAAGAAGTCGGACGGCACCTCGAAGCCGGGCATGTGGATGCGGCCCACGACCTCGATGAGGAGTTCGCGGATGCCGTGCACGTTGAGGCTGTAGAAGTTGATCGACTCCCACTTGGACAGGCTGTGCAGCGTGTCCTCGCTCAGGGCGTCGAAGTGGGAGGTGCCGTAGGGGGTGAGTAACTCGGGACTCATCCACATACGGTTGTCCTCGAGCTTTTCGGGCCAGTCGAACTGCTGGTAGGGGTTGTAGTAGTCCTCGATGGACTTCTGGCTGAGCCGGCCGAGGACTTCCAGGAAACGGTCGGTGACGGGCAGCGTCGTGGCGGCCATGGTTCTCTCCTGTCGGGGACGCGATACGCGGTGCGGGGTTCGCGGTCCGGGGCGGGTCAGGGCCTGACTTCGTAGACGGCGTTGACCGGGGTCTCACTCGCGCGCCGGAAGCGGGTGAAGCCGGCCTCCTCGGCGATGCCGCGGAACGCCTTCTCACCGGAGTGGTTGCCGAGGGCCTTCGGTCCGCGCTGGGCCACGGCGACGGGCAGACACATCACGGCGGACAGCGCCATGAACATGTGGGCGGCCGGGGTGTGGGTGTCGATGTCCGCGGGCGAGACATTGGACTCGACGAGCATCCACGTGCCGTCCGGGTCCAGGGACTTGTGCACGTGCTGGGCGGCGGTGACCGGATCGCCCATGTCGTGCAGGCAGTTGAAGAAGGTCACCAGGTCGTACCCCGAGCCGGGGTAGTCGTCGGCGGACGCGACATCGAAGACGACCCGCTCGGACAGGCCCTCGTCCTCGGCGAGCTGCCGGGCAATGCTGATGGCGTCCTCGGAGTAGTCGAAGCCGTACACCCTGGCGTTGGGGTAGGCCTGGGCGATGAGCCGGGTGGTGTCACCGACGCCGCACCCGACGTCGGCGACGCTTCCGCCGTGCGCCAGCTTCTCGGTGACGCCGTGCAGGGAGGGGAGCCAGTCGGGCAGGAGCCGGTGCTGGTAGGTGGGCCGGAAGAAGCTGCCCATGCCGGTGTCGAGGGCCGGGTCGTGCTCGGCCCATCCGACGCCGTCACCGGTGCGGTAGGCCTCGGTGAGCAGGTCCTCGGTGGCGTAGAGCGCCTTGAGCGCGGTGAAGAATCCGGCGGCGAAGGTCGGCGCGCTCGGGTTGGCGAGCACCGGGACGTGGGCGTCGGGCAACGTGTACTTGTTCGACGAGGGGTGGCGCTCGACGTATCCGGCGCTGAGCTGGGCGTGCAGCCACTCCTCCGCGTAGCGGACGGTGACGCCGGTGCGCCGGGCGAGTTCGGCGGGGGTCTGCGGCCCGTGCACGGCCAGCGCCCGGTACAGCCCCAGCCGCTCGCCGAGGGAGACGGTCAGGCCGCGGACCGCGGCCGCCGCGTCACCGATGACGCGCTGGTGGAAGTCGGTGACCGGGTCGCCGGTCGCCTCGGTGCCGATGGTCTCGTCGGTCATGCCGACACCTCGTCTCGAACCGCGGTGAACAGGAAGGACCGCGGCACACCGGGAACCTCCCGCGGCGCCACGGGGTAGGGCCAGCGGCCGAAGTCGGCACCCTCCTCGCCGGGCTGGCGGACCTCGCACACGGTCCATCCGCACGAGGTCAGCAGCAGCTCGGGTTCCTCGGTGCCGAAGAGCCAGGGGTTGCCGTCCTCGGCGAGGGCCCGCATGAACGACCGGGAGAGCGGGTTCTTCAGGGCCGCCTCGCTGATCACGTCTCCGAGGAGGACCGAGCCCGGCGCGCTGTGCTGCCAGAGGGTGGTGATCAGGGCGCGTACGGCGTCCTCGGGGAGGAAGAACAGCAGCCCCTCCACGATCCACAGGGTGGGCTGCTCGGAGCGCCAGCCCGCCTCCTTGAGCTGCCCGGTCCAGTCCTGGGTCAGGTCGACCGCGACGGTACGGCGCTCACGCCCCGCGGGCGCCGGCTCGTCGGCGAGCAGCTCGGCCTTGGCGTCCAGCAGGCCGGGCCGGTCCAGTTCGTAGACGGTGACGCCGTCGGGCCAGTCGAGGCGGTAGTAACGGGTGTCCATGCCGGCCGCGAGGAACACGACCTGACGCAACCCCCGCTCCTGGACGGCGCGCCCGATGGCCCGGTCCAGGTAGGTGGTGCGGATGGCGAGGAACGGCACGGTGCCTGCGCCCGCGTACCGTTCGAGCAGGTCGAAGCCGGTGTTGCCGGCGACGGTGCGTGCGTGGGGGTCGGCGAACAGCCGGTCCTCACGTTCGGTTTCCAGTGCCCGCGCGGCGGCGGTCCACTGGGCGGTGCGGGATACGGCCTCCACAGGAGGTCCCCCTTCGGGAAGCGCTTCGGACGTCGGAGTGCTGTGCGTGGGGTGGGGCGGCCGTGCTCAGCGCGTTCGGGCACAGGCGACCGGGTCCTCCGCCGCGGGCATCGACACGGGGGACGCGGCGGAGGCGGCGGTGGGACGCCGCCGGAAGATGCTGTGCAGGATCATGCTGAACACGACCGTCCCGTCCGGGGCCACCAGCTGGCAGCGGGGCTGGACGATGCCGGTGGTGGGGTTCATGAGCGAGGGGCGCGAACCGAGGATCTCGACCCGGGCGGTGAGGGTGTCCCCCGGGCGCACCGGCCGGTGGTAGCGGACCTCGTCGATGCCGGGTGAGCCGACGCAGTCGCTGTAGGCGAGGAGGCCGTCCACGTACCGCCGCATGAACAGGGCCGAGGTGTGGAAGCCGCTGGCGATCAGACCGCCGAAGGGCGACCGCTTCGCACGCTCGGCGTCGGTGTGGAAGCTCTGCGGGTCGTAACGCCTCCCGAACTCCAGCACCTCCTCTTCGGTCACGGTGACGGTGCCCAGTTCATGCACGTCACCGACACGGAAGTCCTCGAAGTAGCGCACGACGCCCCCCAGTTGGGCCGGAGAAGTTTCTCGGGTCTCCCCCAATCTACGAATCGACCATTTATTTTGTCAATCCAAATCTAGTGCTTCGTGAGTGCCTGTTCGATGTCGCTCCACAGGTCCTCCGGGTGCTCGATGCCCACGGACATCCGCACGGTCCCCGGACGTATGCCGGCGGCGGCCAGCGCCGCTTCGTCCAGCTCCCGGTGCGAGGTCGACGCCGGATGTGCCACCAGGGTCTCCACTCCGCCCAGGGAGAGGGCCAGTTGCGCGAGCCGCACCCGCTCGATGAACGCGCGCCCCGCTTCCCGGCCGCCCGCGAGCTCGAAGGAGACCATGCCTCCGCCACCGCTGAGCACGGTGCGCGCCAGGCCGTACGTCGGGTGGTCCGGCAGCCACGGCCAGTGCACCGCCGTCACCCGCGGGTGCCGGGCGAGGCGGCCGGCCAGCAGTTCGGCGCCCGCACAGTGCTGGCGCATCCTGAGCGGCAGCGTCTGGACTCCCCGGAGGGTCAACCAGGCGGCGAAGGGGTCGGCACAGGACCCGAGTTCCACGGCGCGCGGCCACACCCGGTCACGCACGCCCTCGTCGGCGAAGACGGCCACTCCGCCCAGGACGTCGGAGTGACCCGAGAGGTACTTGGTGGTCGAGTGCACCACCACGTCGGCCCCGTGTTCGATGGGGCGGCACAGCACGGGCGACGCCAGCGAGTTGTCCACCACGCTCACCACCCCGTGCCGCCGTGCGACCGCCGCGAACCCCGCGAGGTCGGGCACCCGGCCGGTGGGATTCGCGATCGTCTCGAGGTGCAGCAGGCATGTCGTCGGCCGGACGAGCCGTTCGAACTCGGAGGCGTCGTCACCCGTCACGTACTCGACCACGACGCCGAGCCGGTCGGCCAGGTCACAGAGCAGGGAGTAGGTGCCGCCGTACAGACAGCGTTGCGCGACCACGTGGTCCCCCGGTTTCAGCAGGGCGAGGAGGACGGCGCTGATGGCTCCCATGCCCGAGGCGAACGCCATGGCGGCGGCGCCCCCTTCGAGGCCAGCGAGCGTCCGCTCCAGTGCCCGTACGGTCGGGTTGCCGCGGCGCGAGTACACGTACGGACCATCGGGGCCGGACATGGCCTGGGTGAGCGCGTCCGCGGAGTCGAAGGCGAAGGCCGAGGACTGGACGATGGGCACGCTGAGCGGTCGGCCACCCTCCGGTCCGGGCTCGCTGTGCGCGTGCACGGCTCTGGTCTGGATATCCACGGTGACGCTCCTGACGACTGGGGCGCTCGAGCGAGGCCCTCGACCGGGCCCTTCGACATGGGGCGCTCCTCCGCACGGCCCCTTCGTTCGGCCTCGCTCTCGCGCAGGTGAAAGGGCCGCCCCGATGCTGGTTTCCCGGCACTGAACGGCCCTGATGAGGTTCTGGTGTTGCGGTCGCTGTTGCTCTTGCTGTTGCTCTTGCTCTTGCTCTTGCTGTTGCTGTTGCTGTTGCTCTTGCTGGGCTAGGCGGTGGCCCGCTCTCCGTGAGCGGCTTGGGACGGATCGGCCTGAGGTGCCGGCGCGGGCTGGTCACCACGCATCAGGAGCAGCGTCAGCAGGCCGCCCGCGGCGGCGATCACCGCGGCCCAGATGAAGGCCGCACTGAAGCCGTCGGTCAGCGCGGGCAGATTGCCCAACTGGCCGGCGCCCTGCGAGGTGGCCACCGCGGTCAGCGCGGCGAGACCCAGCGCCGCCCCCACCTGATAGGTGGTGTTGACGATGCCCGACGCCAGACCCGCCTGCTCCTGCGGGGCTCCCGACATCGCCGCCATCATCGCCGGGATGTACGCCAGCGACATGCCGAGCGCGGCGACCAGCGAGGCGGGCAGGACGTCGACCGCGAACGTTCCGGTGGGCTCGACCGCCGACAGCCAGAGCAGACCGGCCGCGAGGACCAGCAGACCGCCACCGATCAGCGGCTTGGCGCCGAACTTGGCCAGCAGCTTCGCGGTGATGGCCGTCATGAAGATCATCAGGAGGACGGTCATCGGCAGCAGGGCGGCGCCGGAGGCGAAGGCTCCGTAACCGAGGACCTGCTGGAGGTACAGGTTGAGGAAGTACCACATCGGGATCCACGCGGCGCCCAGCAGCGTCATCGCCAGGTTGGCCGAGCCGAGCCGCGGGACACGCCAGATGCCGAGCGGCATGAGGGGCTCGCGCAGCGTCTTCTGGATCACGAAGAAGAGCAGCAACAGCGCCGCGGAACCCGCCAGTTGGAGCACGGTGCCCGTGGAGGACCAGCCGACCTCCGGTGCCCGGACTACCGCGAAGACGGCGAGCGCGAGACCCGCGGTGACCGCGATCGCTCCCAGCACGTCCACTCCACCACGCCGGCCACCGACGGCCGGCAGCAGCTTGGTGGCGGCGAGGGTCGCGACACCGATCGGGATGTAGATGATGAAGACCCACGGCCAGCTGAGCCACTCGGTGAAGACCCCACCGAGGAAGACGCCGGCGGTACCTCCCGCGGGTGCCGCCGCACCGTAGAGGGCCATGGCCTTGCCGAGCTCCTTCGGGTCGTGCGCGAAGAGCATCATCAGCAGCGTCATGGCCGAGGGCGCGATGAGCGCCCCGCCGACACCCTGGACGGCACGGCCGACGACCTCCACCCAGGCGGTCTGGGCGGCGGCCGCGAGGACCGATCCCGCGATGAGGATCACCCAGCCGGTGGTGAACACCTTGCGTGCGCCGAGCAGATCGGACAGGCGACCGCCCAGCAGCAGTAATCCGCCGAAGGCGATGACGTAGGCGTTGAACACCCACTGCAGCTCGCCCTGTGAGAAGCCGAGGTCCTGCTGCATCTCCGGGAGCGCCACCCCGATGATCGATGTGTCCATGATCACCATGAACTGGGCGGCAGCGAGCACGACCAGTGCCCACCACCGCCGAGGATTGATGGCCGACATGGCTCCACCCCTTCTCGTCACATACCCCCTCGGGGTACCTTGGAGGGAGAACATAGCATACCCCTAGGGGGTATGTGGAGAGGGTATGTGGAGACCCGAAATCGGCACCGTCCGGGCCCCGCTGCCCACCCCACCGCGTTTCTGCGATCCGCGAAGGGGGACCCGGCGCCTGTGGTGGCGTACGGAGCGGAGCAGCGGGTGCGGGTGCCGGCCTTGCGGGCCGGATGGCTGACGCAGACGTTCGTGCACTGGGCCTACCCGCCGGAGACGGTGCGGGCTCTGCTGCCCGCGGGACTGGTCGTGGACGAGTACGAGGGCGCCGCCTGGGTGGGTCTGACGCCCTTGGTCATGGCGGACGTGCGGCCCGGCGTCGTACCCGCCCGGATGCCCGGGGTCCCGACCTTCGCGGAGACCAACCTGCGGACCTACGTCCGACGCCCCGACGGGCGCGACGGGCTGTGGTTCCTTTCCCTCGAGGTCGCCTGCCCCTTGATGCTGGCGGCTCGTGCCATCGGCGCGCCGTACAACCCCGGCACCCTCAGCGTCACGAAGCGTGGGGGCACCGTCTCCTACGCCGGTTCGCGGTGGGCCGGTGGACCCACCTATCGCCTGACCGTCCGCCCCGGTGACCCGATCGAGCCGACGGAGCGGGACGTGTGGCTGACCTCGCGCTGGCGGGCGTACACACGCGGTCTCGGCATGCTCTGGGAGACGCCCGTCGAGCACGAGCCGTGGCCGCTGGCCGACGCCACCGTCGACGTGCTGGAGGAGACCTTGACCGTCGCGGCCGGTCTGCCCGCCCCGCTGGGCGAGCCGGTGGTGCACTTCTCGCCGGGTGTCCGGCACGTCCGCATGGGGCCCTCCCTGCCGTGCGGCCCAGGAGCGCGCCAGGGCTCATCGGGCCAGGACTCATCGGGCCCGAGGCGCCCCGGCTCCTCCGGCCCGGGCTCGACATGACCAGCACCCCTCGCCCGTCGGGGACTCCCCCGCGCTCGCGGCTGTGCTTCGACGGCTGGATCGCGGGCCTGGGTACGTCCTCCGGGACGCGTGTCGTGCTGGGACACTGGCCGCGGTCGCCCTTCGGGTCGTTCAGCGACGTGATGCTGGAGCGGGCCGACGGCGAACGGCTGCTGCTGGCGCCCACGCGTGGGACGGCGGACTTCGTCAGCGGGACCTACGCCTTCGACACCGTGCGGGTCGTCCCGGTCGACGTGAGCGTCGACGGCGACACCTGGACCGTCGGCACGGACTCACTCGCCCTGCGGTTCACCACCGGTCGGCGAGGACTCCTCGGGCTGACGCTGTGTGCCGTGCCCGGCGCACTCGCCCGCCGTCCGGCGTGGAGCGCGCTGACGGACCTTCCCGCCCGTGCCCTGCTCCCCGGTGTGCGCACGCGGGGCAGTGCCGGCGGGGGCCGCAGGGAGTGGTACGGGGCCCGTGACCTGCGGCCGATCCGCGCGGTGTCGGCGTTCTTCGAGGGGTCCGATCTCGGTGCGCTGACACCGGTCGACCCGCCCGTGCGGTTCGGGTTCGGTTCGGCGCCACGGCATCCCGCCCTCACCCGGGTCACGACGACGGTGGAACTCGCACGGGGTGAGAACACCTGGTCAGGGGCGCTCGACTCGCGGTCGAAAGGGGTCGGCGGCGGCGACGGCGCGGGCGGCACCCGCTGACACCCGGGCCGACCGCGGGCGCACCCTGGCCGTGCGCGCAGGGACCGTCCCAGGTGCTGAGCGGGACTCCCAGGTGCTGAGCGGGACTCAGCGATACCCAGCGGCACTCGGCGCGATCCCCCGCGGCACTCAGCGCCGCACCACCCGCAGCGACCGCACCGTCGGGTCGGCCGCGTCCGGGATCAGGACACCGTGGTCGACGCCGCTGCGCAGGTAGTCCAGGACCTCGTCGGTGATCACCTCTCCAGGGGCGATCACCGGTACCCCCGGAGGGTACGGGCTGACCATTTCCGCGGCGATCCGTCCCGCCGCACGCTCGGTGGGCACGTGGTCGACCTCGGCGAAGAAGGCCTCGCGCGGCAGCATCGCCTGTTCCAGCTCCAGGACGGAGGGCGCGGGCAGGTGCACCGGCGGTTGCCGTTCGATGGAGTCGGCGCCGTCGACCAGGGCGCGCAGGGCGTCCAGCAGGATCTTCTCGGTCTCGTCGTTGTCCGCGTAGGTGATCGAGGCGCTGATGCGGCAGGTGTCGGAGCCGCCGACGTCCACGTGCCGGTTGGCTCGCAGCCACTCGGCCGCCTGCATGCCGGTGATGCCGAGCCGGCGGACGTCGATCACGATCTTCAGGGGGTCGAAGGACGCGGCGAGCCCCTCGTCGACGACCTCCTGGCCCATCGGCCGCAGGCCGGACAGCTCGTCGACCGTCGTGCGGATCCGTTCCGCGCGGTGCAGGGCGGCGTCCAGAAGGTCGTGGCCCTGCTCGACCATCTGACGGCGCCAGCCGTCGAGGGTCGCGTACACGAGGGATGAGGCGCTGGTGGTCCCGAGCAGGTCCTCCCGCTGCTTGAGGACCTCCGGTGCCACCCGGTCGTACTGGAGGTGGAAGACGGAACTCTGCTCGATGGCACCGCCCATCTTGTGGACGCTGGTGACCACCAGGTCTGCCTCGGCGTCCATGCCCCAGGCGGGCAGGTCAGGGTGGAAGGGCAGCGCCGCGCCCCACGCCTCGTCGACGATGAGGGGGACGTCGAACTCGTGGCACACCCGGGCCACGCCCTGGATGTCGGCACAGGTGCCCCAGTCGGTGGGCGTGATCAGCAGCATGCCCTTCGCGTCCGGGTGCTCCTGGAGGCAGCGGCGCACATCGTCGGGCTCCGGGGGGTGGGCGAGATGGCGCTCGGTGTCGAACCGGGGGTGGACCCAGATCGGCTCCACGCCGTTGACGATGACGGCCGCGATCACCGTTTTGTGCGCGTTGCGGGACAGCAGCAGCTTCTCGCCGGGGCCGGCCACCGCCAGCATGGCCGTCTTCACCGACAGGGAACTGCCGCAGGTCGAGAAGAACGCCTGCTCGGCGCCGACCGCGTCCGCCATCAGCTCCTGGGCCTGGCTGAGCACGCCCTGGGACTGGCGGCGGTCGTCCAGCCCGTTGAGGGAGAGGACGTCCGAGCGGAACACGTCCAGCCCGACGATCTCCGCCACCCGCGGGTCCACACCGCGGCCCTGCTTGTGTCCTGGCGGACCGTAGGCGATGTCTCCACGGCGCCGGAACTCCTGCAACGCCTCCAGAACGGGCACCCGCGAGTGATCCATGGTTTCTCCCCAGTAGCCCCCGGGAACGTCGGCGCACACCTTGCACGAACACGGACCGAGTGCACCGTGAGCGGCCGTCGAAACGCGGCGCGCGAGTACGGTGCCCGCCGTGCGCGGTGGCGCGCCGCCGCCCGTACGTGCCGGCCGCCGGCTCCGCGAGCCGCCGAGCCCGCGTGCCACGGCTGGGGATGGCGGCCCCGCGCGGGCCGGTTCGGAGTCGCGTTCGGGTGGAACCCGAATCCGGCATGGAAGCCGTCCGGCGACCCGTAGGAGTCCCAGGTGTCCAGCCTGCCGTACCGCCGTGTCCGTGACGAGGTCGCCCGGCACGCCGAAAGACTGTGGGCCGTGGCGTGCGCGCTGCACGCGGACCCCGAGACCGGCTTCGCCGAGCACCGGGCGGCGACCCTGCTCACCGGCGAACTGGAACGCGCGGGCTTCGAGGTGCGCAGGAACGTGGCGCACCTGCCGACGGCGTTCACGGCGGCCTCGGGCCGGGGGCGGCCCACCGTGGCGCTCCTCATGGAGTACGACGCTCTGCCCGGACTCGGGCATGCCTGCGGGCACAACCTGATCGCGGCCGCCGGACTCGGTGCCGCGCTGGTCGTGGACGCCGTGCGGGACGACACCGAGGGTTCGGTGCTGGCGGTGGGCACACCGGCCGAGGAGGGCGGAGGCGGGAAGGTCCTTGAGGTGCGGGCCGGGGTCTTCGACGACGTCGACGCCGCCCTGATGTTCCATCCCGGGGTGTACGACTGGGTGCGGGCGCCGCTGACCGCGCAGGAGCAGTACCGGGTCGCCTTCGGGGGCCGGGCCGCCCACCCCACCGGCAACCCGGACGAGGGCATCGACGCCCTCGCTGCGTTGATCGAGCTGTTCAACGTCCTGTCGGCGCTCGGTCGGCGGCTGCCGCGCGGATCCCACATCCAGGGGATCATCACGTACGGCGGCACCGCGACCAACATCGTCCCCGACCACGCCGAGGGGCGCTTCGGACTGCGGGCCCCGACCACCGCCGCCCTGGACGCGCTGGCGGAGCAACTGCACACCTCGGCGCAGGACGTCGCCCGGGTGACCGGCACGACCGTCGAGGTGGAACGGGCGAGCGTCCGCTACGAGCACTTCCGGGACAGTCAGGTCCTGTCCGAGCAGTTCGCCGGCCACCTGGCCCGGGCCGGGATCACCCTCACACCGCCCGAACCAGGCGTCTACCTGGGGTCCTCGGACATCGGCGACGTCAGCGGCCGGGTGCCCGCCATCCACCCCTTCGTCGCGATCATGGACTCCGACGGCAGCGACCACACCCCGGAGTTCGCCGCTGCCGCCGCCTCCGCACGCGGCCGTCACGTCCTGATGGCGGTGGTGGAGGCGCTGGCCTGCACGGCCCTTGACGTGCTGCGGGACGCGGACCTGCGCGCCCGCGCCTGGGATGGGCACGACGGCGGGGCCGGGGCGGGGGCGGGGTCCTGACGGCCGCACTCACCTCGCGGCGGACGACATCGGGCGGTTCAGGCCTCCAGGGCACCGGGCTCCAGGCTCCGACAAGGTCAGAGCGACCAGATCGTGGACAGCGACTGCGGGCGCGCGTACGCGCAGGCGATCCCCGACGCGGAGTTCCGTCTGCTGGAGGGCACCGGCCACATGCCCCAGGCCGAGACGCCCGAGCAACTCCTCCCCGTGCTCTGGGACTTCACCGACGCTCACGCCGGCGTCCGACCGCGGCACTGACTCCAGGACGAGGGGTGCCCACGCGTCTCCCCGTTCCGCCCCGGTCAAAGCCCGCTTTCCACACCGCAGTTGACGGCGTGTGACCAGGGCGCGCTCCGCTATGCTCAGCCCCGTTCGAACGAAGAAACGACCACTTGAACGACGGTCGAACGACGGCCCCGAGCGAGCGATGACCGGCGGACCCCGTCCTCCGGGAAGGAAACGTGAGAGAGCACGTGATATCGGAACACGGCGACGACCAGGCCGCGACGCGTTCGGAACGCCGCTCGGAGCGACTGGTCGCCGGTAGGTATCTGCTCCGCGACGTTCTCGGCAGAGGCGGCATGGGCACGGTCTGGCGCGCCCACGACCAGTTGCTGGACCGCCCGGTCGCCGCCAAGGAACTGCACATCCTCACCCACGGCGACGACGAGCACCGCATCAGGATGCGCCGCGCCGTCCGGGAGGCGCGCGCGGTCGCCCGGGTGCCGCACCCGCATGTGGTCGGCGTCCACGACCTGGTCGAGTCGGAGGACCGGCTGTGGATCGTCATGGAACTCATCGAGGGCCCCTCGCTGGCCCACCGTGTCGCCGAGACCGGACCCCTCACCCCGCAGCACACGGCCGCCCTCGGTCTGCACATGCTCGACGCGCTGGAGGCCGTGCACGCGGCCGGCACGCTGCACCGTGACGTCAAACCCGCCAACGTGCTGCTGCGCCACGGCGGCGACGCCGTCCTCACCGACTTCGGCATCGCAGCCCTGGACGACGGTGAGTTCCTCACCAGCACCGGCGAACTGGTCGGCTCCCTGGAGTTCATGGCACCCGAGCGGGTGACGGGATCGGCGACCGGCCCGGCCTCCGACCTGTGGTCACTGGGCGCGACCCTCGCCACGGTCTGTGGCGGACAGTCCCCCTTCCGCAAGTCAGGAGCGCCCGCGACGCTGCACGCGGTGGCGTACGAGGAACCCGTGCTGTCGGAGCGGCTCGGTCCGCTGCGGCCGGTCGTCGAGGCGCTTCTGCGCAAGTCCCCGGGCGAGCGCCCTTCGGCGGCCGGTGCGCGTTCCGCGCTGCGGCGCGTCGCCGCGGGCGAGGTGGACGCCGGGCCGCTGCCGTCGGCGACCGCCTTTACGTTCTCGCCCTCGACCCCGTTGGCCGACGCGGACACCGTGACCAGCGGCCGGGAGCGGCTCGTCCCGGCCGGGCAGACCGCGCGGCACACCCCGTCGCCCCACTCCGCGGGGCATCAGTCCTCCCGCTCGTCGGGGCCGAAGCGGCTGTGGTGGGCTCTGGCCGGTACGGCGGTGCTGGCAGCGGGTGTCGGCGGTGGTCTGTTCCTCACCGGGGCGCCGCCGTTCGACGAGGCCCCGAAGACGACGACCGTCAGCCAGGTCGTCCAGTCGGCGACCGGCTGGCAGCCGGTGGCCTCAGCCGCCGTCCGGCGAGGCGACCAGGTGACCGTGCGGTTCGTCTCGGGAGAGTGGACGGCCGACCACCGCAACATGCCCATGACCGGGCCGGCCGGCTACGGCAGGGACACCGACGCGAAGCTGGCGGGAGCCAAGGACTGCAAGGTCAAGCCCGCGGCACCGTTCGGCACCCTGTTGGCCGTCCTCGCGGGCGAGAAGGACTTCCCTGTCCACACCGTCGGACAGAAGCTGACCTTCCTGGCCACCGGGAGCGGCACCCTGCAGCTGGGCATGAACGACACCGCGGGCTTCTGCTCCGAGGACAACCGGGGTGCGCTGACCGTGACGGTGAGCATCACGCACCGCGGTTGAGGCGGGTGTGAGGCGGCCCCCGGGTCAGCCGTCGCGTTCGGCGCCGACGAGGACGAAGGCCATCGTGACGGGTCGGTCGCTGCGGTTGCGCCAGCCGTGGCGGGTGCCGTTCTGGATCACGATGTCCCCCGCCGAGAGCCGCGTGTGGTGGCCGTCGTCGAGTTCGAGGACGATCTCGCCGTCCAGCACGATGCCGTAGTCCACGGTCGGCGTGGTGTGCATGCCGTCGGGCTCCATGAGGTCCGCGATGCCGGGCGAGTCGGCCCGCTGCTCCTCGTCGAAGGCCACAGGGTCGAACGCCGGGTCGGCCATCGCGGTGTCCGGTGGGAAGGTGAGCACCATGAACCGGGTGCCGCCGGGCGCCGGGAGCAGGCTGGTGACCTTCGGCGTGGGGTCCTCCCCGGTGCGGCCGGCCGGCTCGCCGGGTTCGGTGGCCCACGGCAGGCGGGACACCCAGCCCGGCAGGCTGGTGAACTCCCGGCTGCGCGGGACGGGGCCGTCGCTGACGACGATCGACCGTCCGTTCTCGTCATGGCCGGTGACGACTCTGCGCATGCGTCTCTCCTCACTCGATTCAGCCGGGTCGATCGGGTCAGCCGGTTCGTCAGCGCCGGTCGCCCGGCCCGGTCGCGCGCCCGAGCTCGTTCGCCCAGGTGTCCACGACGTCCGCCACGGCAGGGACGGGTGCCCTGAGCAGGGCCGATGCCACCGTGCGTACGAACCGCACATGCCCCTCATCCGTGAGGTACTCCACGGGAGACTTGCCGTCCACCCGCGCCAGCAGCAGCGTCGGCAGCAGTGACGCGGCCCGCGCCTCAAGGGACGACCGGGGCTCCCAGTCGACGCACCGGACGTACTGCTCGGTCAGCGCCCGTGCGGACCGCAGGAGATCCGCGCGGCTCCCGGGCACCACCAGGCACTTGAGCAGCAGATGGTTGACGCAGAACGCGAGGTCGAAGGCCGGGTCGCCGTACCAGGCGCACTCGGCGTCCAGCAGCACGGGCCCGGAGGGTCCGACGAGGATGTTCTTGGGACTGACGTCACCGTGCACCAGAACCAGGTGCGTGGCGGCCGTGCGGTCGGCGAGTTTCTGGAGGACGTCGCGCAGGCCGGGGTGTGCGGCGGCGGTGGCCAGCAGGTACGGCTCGACGCGCAGCGCGTGGAAGTTGTCGTCGGTGGCGAACTCGGCGGCGAGTGCCCCGTCGCCGGCGCTCGCCGCGTGCAGGGTGCCGAGCAGCTCTCCGACGGCCGCGGCGGTCGCCGGGTCCGCCTGGCCGTCGAGCAACCGCGCCTTCCACACCGGGTACCGCTCGGGTGGCAGGAACGTCATCGCGAAGAGGCCGGCCTCGGGGTCGTGGGCCAGCGGCTGGGGCACGCTGTCCGGGCGGTGCCGGGACGCGAACCGCATCCATGCCCATTCGTGGGCGTTGCGTGACACCGGTGCCTGCCAGTCGGCGGCGACCTTGAGCTTGGCCAGGGCGCGTTTGACGCAGAGGGAGCGTCCCGGCAGGTCCACCCTCCACAGGTCGGACGAGACGCCACCGGTCAGCGGAGTCCAGCGTGCGGCTTCCTCGGGCCCGGCGAGCTTGTGCGCGGTCAGGAAGTCGCTCAGCGCGGATTCCGGGGTCACTTGCGCGGAGGTCCGGCTCATCGCGGGTCCCCGGACCCCGCGGGCAGACGGGGGGTGTTGCAGGGATGGGCGGGTACGTCGTCCGCCAGGATCCGTACGACCTCCTCGGCGGCGCGGCGGCGAAGTTCGGTGACCGAGGCGTCGGAGGAGAAGGCGATGTGCGGAGTGAGAAGCGCGCCCTGCTGTTGCGACAGCGCGGCGGGGACGTCCGGTTCACTCTCCAGGACATCGAGGGCGGCTCCGGCCAGGTGCCCGCCGTCCAGCGCCTTGACGACCGCGTCGGTGTCCACCAGGCCGCCCCTGCTGACGTTGACCAGCAGGCCGCCCGGAGGCATCAGCGCCAGCTGCTCGGCGCCGATGAGGTGGTGCGTGCCCGGTGTGAGCGGCACATGGAGGATCACCACGTCGCTGCGGCGCAGCAGCTCCTCCAGGCCCACCATCTCCACCCCGGGGGCGTCCTTAGGCGGGTACGGGTCGTGGGCCAGGATCCGGCAGCCGAACGCGCCGAGCTTGCGCACGGTGGCGCGTCCGATGCGCCCGTGTCCGACGACGCCGCAGGTCAGCGTCGACAGCCTGCGCAGCCGGGCACCGGCGGGGTTCCACCGTCCGGCGCGGACCTCCCGGTCGGACACGGCCAGGCCCCGGGTCCAGGCCAGCACCATGCCCACGGCGTGGTCGGAGACTTCCTCGACGCAGTAGTCCGGCACGTTGGTGACCCACACGCCGCGCTCGGTGGCGGCGTCGACGGCGATGTTGTCGAGCCCCACCCCGAGCCTGGCGACGATCCGCAGATCCGGTGAGGTGCTGATCGCGGCGGCGGAGACGGGGGCCCAGCACGTCAGGATCCCGGCGGGCCGGTGCTCGGCCACCAGTTCCTCGATCGCCTCCGCGGGGGCCGGGTCGGCGGGTCCGGTCACCAGGGTGTGGCCCGCCTCCTCGATGACCGATCGTTCGACGGAGTCGTCGGGCCAGGCGTGGTCGGTGAGCAGCACGGTGCCGGGGCGGCTCGGTGGTTTCATGGCAGGTCGTCCTCGCAGAGTCGTGCGGCCGCAGCGGACGGTCGGGCGGCACGCCCGGTCGCATCCGGTTGAGCGGGTCTGAATCGGCCCCCGGAACGGCGGCCGTCGGCTTGTGCGTCAGGGCCGTCGGCCGCTCGGGCGGAGGGGAGGGGGTCGCTGGGCTCGGGTCGGGTGTGGCGGGCGCTGGCCGACTTGTGGTCGGTGCGGACGCCTCCGTAGGCCCCTGGAACGGATCACGAGTTACCGGGGCACGTCGAATCACTTTGTCACAGCCACGTGATGCTAACGATAGCACTGAGAGTCTCCGACACGTCAAGAGCGCGACCAGCAGCCGGTCGCCGGCCCGCCCGCGGCGGGGCCCGTTCGCAGCCGAGGAACCCGCTCACCACGGAAAATCGAGAAACGCGGAAGAAATCCGGTGTTGCCACCTTGACGCGCCGGAGATTTCCCCTTCATGGTTCTGCCAGCGCCGACCGTGTGACCTACAAGTGTCCACACGGGGTCCGGCTGTCGAAGACGCCATAGCCACGGATGTCCCGACGGGCGATATACGGCTGCATTCCGCATGCGGTGTCCGACCGCGCGGCAGCACGTCGCCCCATTCCATCAGTCGACAACGACGCAGAGCCGTCGCCGTCTCGACGAGTCCGTGTTCAGCTCACCACTTTTCGCCATCGCGTACGGCCCCGTACGCGATGGATCCCCCGCGGCCCGCCGTGGCCATTCCCTTTCAGGAGCCGCTATGACTCAAGCAGCGCACGTCGACACCAGTGTGGCCCCCACCGACGAACCGCGGGAAAGCAGCCGCGCCCCCATTTCCCGCACCATGATCGGGCTGGGCTTCCTGCTGGTGGTCCTCTCCTACATGGTCAACGCGATGGACCGGCAGGTCTTCCCGCCCCTGCTCCCGAACATCCGGGCGGACTACGGGTTCTCCCTGGAGCAGGGCGGGCTGCTGGCGACGAACTTCACCCTCGGCATGGCCCTGGCCGGCCTGCCCGCGGGCTATCTCCTGGACCGCTTCCGCCGCAAGACCGTGCTCCTGGTCAGCATCGTGATCTACTCCCTCGGCACCATGGCCACGCCCCTGGCCACCGGTTTCGCCGACATGACCCTGTACCGGGTCGTCTCCGGCTTCGGCGAGGGGATGCAGTCCGCCGCCATCTTCGCGGCGATCGGCGCCTTCTTCGCCCACCGGCGCGGTCTCGCCTTCGGTGTCATCGGCATGGGCTACTCGATCGGCGTGTTCATCGCCCCGCTCATCGGCGTCCGGCTCATGAGCATGCACGGCACCTGGCACTCGCCCTTCTACCTGTTCGGCGCGGCCGGGCTGCTGATCGCCACCGCCTCCCTGTTCCTCGTGAAGACCGGTCTGACCGAGCACTCCGCCGAGAAGGTCGTCTCGACCCGGACCTACGAGTACATGCCGGCCTCCGCCTACAACCGCAACACCATCGCCCTGGCCGTCCACTCGGTCGTCAGCGGTGTGGCCATCTACGGGTTCCTCGGCCTCTACCCGACGTACCTCATCACCTCGCTGCACTACACCTCCGAGCAGGCCGCGCTGGCCATGAGCCTCCTCGGTTTCGGCGGCATGTCGGCCGTTCTCGGCGGCTGGCTCGGCGACCGCGTGAACCAGCGCAACCTGCTGATCGGGAGCATGGTCGCCGTCGCCGCCATCAGCGTGTGCATCTACGAGACGCGTGCCGGAGTCGGCGAGCAGTGCGTGTTCGCGTTCCTCATGGGCGCCTTCGGTCTGGGCTTCATCTATCCCAACACCAACAGCGCGATGCAGCGGTCCGTCCGTCCCGGACAGATCGGACGCGCCTCCGGCCTCTTCGTCACCAGCTACTACGGAACGGCGGCGTTCTCCGGCCTGCTCTTCGCCGCCCTGGTGGACTCCTTCGGCTGGAGCCGGGCAGGGCTGCTGCAGGTCACGGTTCTGCCGCTGGTGGGCGCCGTGGCGCTGGCCTTCGTCCGTCCCTCGCGCTTCAACAACGCGGTTCGCTAGAGCTGTTCGGTCCAGACCGACACCATTGGGGCCTGTCCACCGCCGAGCGGTGGACAGGCCCCAATGCGAGCACAAACAGCGAACACCCGAGGTCAGAAGCTCTCCGCCACGACCGGATTGCGCAGGACGCCGATGCCCTCGATCTCCACCTCGATCTCGTCCCCGGGGCGGATCGGCCCGACGCCGGACGGCGTGCCGGTCATGATGGCGTCCCCGGGCAGCAGTGTCAGGTAGCGGCTCAGGTAACTGACGAGGTCGGGGACGGTGAGCAGCAGGTCGGAGGTGCTCGCCGATTGCGCGACGGCGCCGTTCACACGGGTCGTCAACGCCAGTGCCGATGGGTCGAGTTCGGTCGCGATGACCGGCCCGAGGGGAGCGAACGTGTCCTGCCCCTTGCCGATCAGCAGCGTTCCGAACGCGCTTTCCCTGCGCTGGATGACGCGATCACTGACGTCATTGCCACAGGTATAGCCGAGGATGTACTCAAAGGCTTCGGAGGGCTTCACATGGCGAGCTTCCTTTCCGATGACGACGACCAACTCGCCTTCGAAATGGATCAGTTCGCCATAGGCCGGATAGACGATGGCGTCATCCGGTCCGATCACCGCGGTGCTCGGTTTCATGAAGCACACGGGAACGTCCGGAACCTCGCGATCGGTCTCATCGATGTGCGAGGCGTAGTTGTAGGCGAACCCGAAGATCCGAGGCCGCTCCAGCGGCGCGAGAATCACCACGTCGCCGACTTCGTCGACGTGTCCCGTAGGGGACAGTGCGGTGAAGGGATCACCCTCGAATCTGGCGATCCTGGCATCACCGGTTTCCAGTTCTCCGTAATGACGCACGCCGCCCACGGCATACCTGACGATCCGCACGGAAACCTCCGCACCTAGGCAGCCGCGAGCGGCTGCACGGCCCAACCAGTAATGCTAACGTTAGCACAGCGATAAGGGCCAACCCGGCACATTCATCCCTCTGGCCACGGAGCGCGACCGGAATGCTATCGTTGGCACACGGAACGTGACGATGCCCGGACCAGTCAGCTCAAGGGGGCCCTTACGTGATCACGACCAGGGACATCGCCGAACGCCTCGGGATCTCCGTCTCGACGGTCGGCCGGGCGCTCTCCGACGATCCCCGCATCAGCGAGGAGACCAAGTTCCGGGTCCGCCAGGCCGCCTCCGAGATGGGATACGTCGGCAACCGGGCGGCACGGATGATGCGCGGCGCCTCCAGCAACGTGGTGGCACTGGTGATCCCGGACATCCGCAACAGCTTCTACTCGACCATCGCGCACGAGCTGTCCAAGAACATGGAGGCCGAGGGCTTCCAGCTGATGCTGTCTGAGACCGACGACGACCGGACGGTGGAGCTGCGCCATCTGCGCGAGCTGTCCGCCAACCGCGTGGCCGGCGTCATCATCGTCCCCACCGCGCGCCCGCACGCCGACTCCGTCAAGCTCCTGCGCGGCCTGCCGCACCTTCAGCTGCTGCGCCGCCACCCGTCGCTCGGTTCCCAGTGGTTCGGTGTGGACGACCACGAGGCGCTGCGCCTGGCCACGGCCCACCTGGTGGCACTGGGCCACACCCGCATCGGCTACCTGGGCGGACCCGAGGAACTGCCCACGGGCGCGGAGCGCCTGCGCGGCTTCCGCAGCGCCCTGAGCGAAGGCGGCCTGCCGGACGACGCCGGGCGTGCCGAGCTGGGTCCGCCGGCGTCCGTGGACCACGGCCGGCAGGCGGTGCGCCGCCTCCTGAAGGGGCCCGGCGCTCCCACGGCGCTCGTGCTGGGGTCGGTGCAGCTCACCATCGGGGTCCTGGAGGAACTGTCCGAGCAGGGTGTCAAGGTGCCCGGGGACCTGTCCGTGGTCGGGTTCGGGGACGAGCCGGGGTTCTCCTGGTGGGGTCCCGGACTGACCACGATCGGGTTGCCGATCCAGGAGATGGCCACCGGCTGCGCGCTCTGGCTGATGCGCCGGCTGAAGACCAAGCCGGGCAACGACGGTCCGTACACGTCGGTCTCCCCCGGATCGCTGGTGCTGCGCGGCAGCACCGCGGCCCCTGACGGAAAGGCTCCGTCCAGGCCCGCGTGAGCCGAACCGAGTCAGCGGCGAGCCAAGGCCGCCTCACCCACACCTCAAGGCGCCCGGAGCTATGAGCTCCGGGCGCCGTCGCGTACGGGGTACGGGCTGGTCAGTACTCTCCGCCGCGCAGCCGCCGCATGACGCGGGCGGTGCGCGCGAGTTCGTCGAGCACCTGCTCGGCGGCCGCCTCGTGAATCTTGCCGGGACGGAAGTCGCCGTCCTCGACGAGTTCGTTGACGAACGGGATGCTCACGGTCGGCCCGATCGGCAGCATCCTGAGGTTCGCCACCACCTGCTTGCCCATCTGCACCGCCCGGGTGCCCGCCGAGACGCCGCCGTAGCTGACGAACCCGGCCGGCTTGTGCTGCCACTCCACGACGAGGTAGTCCCAGGCGTTCTTCAGCGGGGCAGGGAAGCCGCCGTTGTATTCCGGCGTGACGAAGACGAACGCGTCCGACGCGTCGACGATCCGGCTCCATTCGTGCGTGTGGCTCTTCGTGTACTGCCGCAGAGCGGGCGGATGCGGCTCGTCGAGGAAGGGGAGCGCGAGTTCGTACAGGTCGACGGTGTGCGACTCGAACTGGTCGTGCTCCGCGGCCCGGAGCGCGAACCAGTCGGCGACGGATCTGCCCACACGTCCGGGGCGTGTGCTGGCCACAACGGTGGTGACGGTCATGGGCGCCGCGGAGGGCTGGGATGTCATGTCGGACTCGCTTTCCTGTCGGCCGGGGTCCGGCCCGGCGGACCCACGCCGCCTGTGCTGTCCGTCGGTCCAGGAGAGCGCGGGCCCGCCGGAGTCTTGGCGAAGCATCGATCGAGTAGTGCGAACGATAGCACCGCCTCCTGAGTGACCCAAGGTGGCGCAAACGATCGAGATCGCGCGAGACCGGCACACCGCCTGACCCTTGACAGAGTCGCCGTCGCTTTGCACGATTGCGCTATCGTTAGCACAACGCACGACAAGAGCCGCAGTGCACGAGCAACCCTCGACTTCTCCTTCTCGCTCGCGCGCGGCGCCGCACCGATTCAGGTGCGGCCCCACGGAGCCCGCCCGCGCCCGTTCGTCAGCGTGGACTTCCTCCGTACGTCTCCCGCCGCCTCCGGCTGCGGGGATGCCCTCCGACGACGGGCACGGACACCGCTCCTCACCCCCAGTCGTCCGAACTTCGAAAGGTCGCACCGCCATGACAGACGCGCGGATCGCCAAGCTCCATGGCCGCAGGGTGTGGGACTCACGCGGTCGACCGACCGTCGAGGTCGAGGTCCGGCTCGCGGACGGTGCGACCGGGCGGGCCATCGCACCGGCGGGGGCGTCGACGGGCCAGGGCGAGGCACTCGACCTGCGCGACGGCGGCAGCCGCTTCGGCGGGCTCGACGTCCAGCGTGCGGTGGGCTCGGTGAACCACGAGATCGCCCCCGCCCTGCTGGGCCGCGACGCCGCCGACCAGGAAACCGTCGACCGGCTGCTGGTGGATCTCGACGGCACCCCGGACCGCGGCCGTCTCGGCGGCAACGCGATCGTGGCCACGTCCATGGCGGTGCTGCACGCCGCCGCCGCGTCGGCGGGCGTGCCCCTGTGGCGGCATCTGGCGGGCGGACGGCCGGTCCGGGTCCCGCTGCCGGAGATCCAGATCTTCGGCGGCGGCGCCCACGCGGACCGTCGTGTCGACGTCCAGGACTTCATGGTGGTCTGCCCCGCGGCGCGGAGCTTCGCGGAGGCCCTGGACTGGACGGCGGAGATCTACCGGGCCGCCGGCACTCTGATGCGGAAGGCCGGCAAGGCGCAGGGGGTCGCCGACGAAGGCGGTTTCTGGCCCGCGTTCGACTCGAACGAGGAGGCGCTGGAGACCCTGACCCGGGCGATCGAGACCGCGGGCTTCGCGACCTCGTCCCAGGTCGGCATCTCCCTGGACGTGGCGGCCTCGCAGTTCGGCCGCGGCGGGCGGTACACGCTGGCCCTGGACGACCGCACACTGGACACCGCCGCCCTGATCGACATGCTGGGTGACTGGATCGAGCAGTACCCGATCCTGTCCGTCGAGGACCCGGTGGGCGAGGACGACCACGAGGGCATGACGGAGTTCACCCGGCGCTACGGCCACCGCTGCCAGGTGATCGGCGACGACTACCTGGTCACGAACGCCAAGCGGGTCGAGGCCGCGGCGACCGGCCAAGCGGCGAACGCCGTCCTGATCAAGCCGAACCAGGCCGGTACGGTCACCGAGGCCTTCCAGGCCCTGCGCGCCGGAAAGGAAGCCGGCTTCGGCACGATCGTCTCCGCGCGTTCCGGGGAGACCGAGGACATCACCATCGCCCATCTCAGCGTCGGCTGGGACGCGGGCCAACTGAAAGTGGGCTCTTTCACGCGCTCCGAGCGAATGGCGAAGTGGAACGAGGTTCTGCGCATCGAGGAGTCTCTCGGTGAGTCCGCGGAATTCAGCGGATGGTCCGCATTCACATTCTCCGGTTCCGGGCCCTCCGCGACCCAGCCGTAAAAAGGCCGCGAGATACTGAGCATCCAGCTGTGTATCCAGCTTTGTATCCACGTGTCACAGTCATCGAATTCCAGAGCCGATCCGAGCCCGGAGACCAGCATGCTGCCACCCGTCAATCTGCGCCCGAGTTTCAACATCACCCGCTCCAGTCACGTTCGTCTCACGGTCGCGGATCTGGCCGAGAGCAGGAACTTCTACGTGAACGTGCTGGGTCTGGTCGTCAGTGACGAGGACGAGCGCACCTGCCACCTCCGCGGCCTCGCCGAAGCCTGCCACCACAGCCTCGTCCTGGAGCTGGACGAGGAGGGCGCGGGCAGGTGCCGGAGGATCGGCTTCCGCGTCTTCTTCGACGAGGACCTCGACCTCGCGTACGCCTGGTTCCGTGAGCGCGGCCTGCCCGCCGAGTGGGTCGACGTGCCGTACCAGGGCCGCACCCTGCACGTCAGCGACCCGATCGGCACACCCCTCGAACTGTGCGCGCACATGGAGACCCGGCCCCGGCTGCACATCAATTTCGAGCTCTACAAGGGTGCCCACGCGCAGCGGCTGGACCACTACCAGATCTTCGCGCCGGACACGTACGAGCTGTGCGCGTTCTACAGCGAGCTGGGCTTTCGCAACTCGGAGTACCTGGAGCACGGCGACAAGCTGCTGGGCGCGTTCATGTACCGCAAGGGCACCTGCCTGGACCTGGCGATCATCGAGAACACCGGGCCGGCCCTGCACCACTTCGCCTACACGGTCTCCGAGAGCCACGACATCTTCACCGCCTGCGACTGGGCGGGCATCCAGGGCTACGGCGACGGCGTGGAGCGGGGTCCCGGACGTCACGGTCCGGGCGGGATGCTCTTCGCCTACCTCCGTGACCCCGACGGGCACCGGGTGGAGGTCTTCAACAGCCACTACCAGACCATCGACACCGAGATCGAGCCGGTGCGCTGGGACGCGGGATCGCTGAGCACCAACGCCCGCTGGGGCCTGCCGGCCCTGGAGAAGTGGTACTTCGAGGCCTCGGCCTTCGTCGACGTGCCGCAGATCCCGCCCGCCGAGCCGCCGAAGCCGATGTCGCTGGAGCGGTTCCTGCTCGAACAGTCCGCGCACTGACCTTCCGTACCTCCAGGAGTGACCATGGCACGAGTGCCCTACCTGCGCCGCGAGGACGCGGACGCGTCGCACAAGCCCCTGTACGACCGGCTGGAAGCCGAACGCAAGGTGCCGACGGCGAACATCTTTCTCGCCCTGGCGGGCGCGCCGACCCAGCTGGACGGCTTCCTGACCTACGCCAACTCGCTGCGGGCCGCGGACCTCAGCCCCAAGCTGCGGGAACTGGCGATTCTGACCGTGGGGTACGCGACCCGGTCGGCGTACGAGGTCGCGCACCACCAGTCGCACGGCCTCAAGGCCGGGCTCACCGAGGAGCAGCTCGCGGCGGTCGCCGACTTCGAGTCGTCCGACCTGTTCGACGGGACGGAGAAGGCGGTGATGCGCCTCGCCAAGGAGTCCACGCTGCTGGTGGACGTGTCGGAGAAGACCTGGCGAGCCGCCGCCGACCACCTGACGGACAAACAGATGGTCGAACTCTCGTTGTCCATCGCCTGGTACAACTCCGGCGTTCGCATCATGGGGCTGCTGGACATCGACCTCGAAGACAATTACCCGAACCCTTTCCCCCATTCATAGGGAATTTCAACAACTCCGCCCGGCCGCTGGGACGGAGCAGTTCCAAGGAGTATTTCAATGGCGAAAATGCTCGCTGCTCGACTGCACGCGCTCGGTGAGCCGATGTCGGTGGACACGATCGAGGTGCCCACCCCGCGGCCGACCGACGTGCTGGTGCGGGTCAAGGCGTGCGGGATCGTGCCGAACATGGCCAACGTGATCAACAACTGGCCCACCTGGTTCCCGCACCAGCCGTTGCCGAAGTTCCCCGCCATCTTCGGCCTGGACGCCGCCGGCGTGGTCGAGCAGGTCGGCGAGGCGGTGCTGCACACCAAGCCGGGCGACCGGGTGTACGTCAATCCCCTGCGTTCCTGCGGCAGTTGTCAGGTGTGCCGGGGCGGTGAACTGAGCCGGTGCCGCTACTTCACCCTGAACGGCTACTTCAGCACCTCCCGTGACGGGCAGAAGATCTTCGACCTCTACCCCTACGGCGGATTCGCGGAGTTCATGACGGCTCCGCAGTACTCGATCGTCCACCTCCCGGACACCATGACGTTCGAACAGGCCGGCAAGCTGGGGTACATCGGCACGTCCTACGGCGCTCTCAGGAACGCGGGTGCCGGCCCCGGCCAGGTCGCGCTCGTCGACGGGGTCACCGGAACCCTCGGTGTCGCGTCGACCGTGCTCGCGCTCGCCTCGGGCGCCTCCCGGGTCCTCGGGACCGGCCGCAGCGAGGAACTCCTCAAGCGCGTCAAGGAACTTGACCCGGACCGGGTCGAGGTCTTCCGGCTGGGCGAGGGCTCCACCGGTGAGTGGGCGAAGTCCCGCACCGGTGGCGAGGGCGCGGACTACGTGATCAGCGCCCTCGGTGCCAAGGCTCCGGTGGAGACCATGCTCGACTCCATGCAGGGCGTCCGGCGGGGCGGCAAGGTGGTCAACGTCGGCGGTGTGGCCGACCGGCTGCCGGTGGACGTGAAGTGGCTGATGGACGAGCAGGTCCAGCTCATCGGCTCCAACTGGTTCAGCACGGCCCAGGGGCAGGAGCTCGCCGACATGGTGGCCACAGGCGCCCTGGATCTGTCCTACCTGCAGGCCAAACCGTTCCCGCTGGCCAGGGTCAACGAGGCGATCTCGGGTCTCACGGACCGCGACGGCGGATTCAGCAACTACGTCGTCATCCCCTGAGACCCACGTACACGGCCGGTGCGTCCGGCAGGACGGAGGAGCCGGTGGAACTGCGCTGGCTGGAATCGTTCGTCATCGTCGCGGAGGAACTGCACTTCGCGCGCGCGGCGGATCGGCTGCATCTGGCTCCTTCGGCCCTCAGCGCCCAGGTCAGGGCGCTGGAGTCGCATCTGGGGGTCCGCCTGATCGACCGCGGGCGCCGCACCCGCCCGGCGCTCACCAGCGCCGGGCGGCTGTTCCTCGAAGAGGCACGGCTGACCCTCGCGCAGGCCGCCCGGGCGGAGGCGGTGGGACGGCGTGCCGGTCGCGGGGAGCTGGGGCACGCCGAGATCGCCTACGTGGCCTCCGCCGCCTTCTCCGGCGTACTGACCGACGTCCTCACCCGATGCACGGCCCTCGACACCCATCTCACCGTGCAGGTACGCGAGTTGGAGACACCGGCCCAGTTGGAGGCCCTGTCCTGCGGGGACATCGACGTCGGCTTCCTGCGCTGGCGGCCGGAGTACCCGGACGGGGTCACGGCCACCTCTCTGCTGACCGAGGACGTCGTCCTGGCGCTGCCGGACGGCGCGCCGCTGGCGGCCCACGAGGCGGTGCCCGCGGCGGAACTGCGGCACGAGCAGTTCGTGGCCCCGCACTTCGACGAGGAGTACGGCTGCCGCGACCAGATCCTGGAGGTGGCCGAGCAGGGCGGTTTCAGCCCGCGGTGCGCGCCCCCGGTACGGGACTTCATCGCCGCTCTCACCCTGGTGGGCGGTGGTCTCGCCGTGGCACTGGTACCGGCCTCGCTGCGCCGGGTGCGGGTACCGGGCGTCGCCTACCGCCCACTTGCGGACGTACCGCTGACCACCCGGCTGGTGGGCGCGTACCGCAGGGGCGAGACCTCGCCCGCGGTGCGCGGCGTGATCCGCCGTCTGCGGGAGGCGGCTGCCGCCGCGACCGCCGTCGGCTGATGCCACGGCGTCCCGAGCACGGCCGGCGGGCCCCCGCCGGCCGTGCTCGGCGTTGCCCCCAGCGGCACGTTGGTTACGCCGAAGCCGCGCATGTTTGTGCGCGGAAGACGCACTGTCCCAGCAGGTCAGAGGGGGTGTGCCCGGCCTAGGCTCAACACGCACCACACCCCGTGGGGGGAGGCGACCGACCGCCACGGACCCCAGGGACAGACGGAGGAACCAATGACATCGATCAAGCACGTGGGAGTCGTCGGCGCCGGGCAGATGGGCCGGGGCATCACCGAGGTGTGTGCCCGGGCCGGCCTGCACGTCACGTTGTGCGACGTGACCGAGGACAGGGCCCGTGCGGGGCTGGCCGGCGTCGCCGACTCCCTGCTCAAGGCGGAGCAGCGCGGCGCCATCGGGCCGGAAGACCGCGCACACGCCCTGACCCGGGTGTCGGTCGGCGGCGATCTCTCCCGGCTGGCAGGTGCGGATCTGGTCATCGAGGCCGCCGCCGAGGACGAGCAGGCCAAGACCGCCCTCTTCAGACAACTGGACGAGGTGGTCACCGACCCGGCCGCCATACTGGCCAGCAACACCTCCTCGATCCCCATCGCCCGGCTCGCGGCCTCCACCGGGCGGCCGGAGGCGGTGGTCGGCCTGCACTTCTTCAACCCGGTCCCCGTCATGCCGCTGGTCGAGGTGATCCCCTCGCTGCAGACCTCGAAGGCCACGGAACTGCGCGTGCGTGCCTTCGCCGGTGAACTCCTCGGCAAGAAGACGGTCGTGGCACAGGACCGCGCGGGCTTCGTCGTCAACTCCCTCCTGGTTCCCTACCTGTTGGCAGCCGTGCGGATGGTCGGCTCCGGCACGGCGACGGCCGAGGACATCGACACGGGGATGACGGCGGGCTGCGCCCACCCGATGGGCCCGCTGCGCCTCGCCGACCTGATCGGCCTGGACACCGTGGCGGCGATCGGCGAGGCGCTGTACGAGGAGCACCGGGAACCGTTGTACGCCCCTCCCCCCTTGCTGCGCCGCATGGTCGAGTCGGGTCTGCTGGGCCGCAAGTCGGGACAGGGGTTCTTCAGCTACCGGGCCGCGTAACGGCGCGGGGCGTGGTCAACGGAAAAACAGCGAAACGCGACCCCTGGTGATCAAGGTTCACAGAGCCTTTGATCACACCAGGGGTCGCGTTCCCGCGCGCCGTGCCCTTCCTCGGCTTTCGACCGTCAGCGGAATGCCGGAAGGCCGGTGATGGCCTGGCCGACGACCAGCGTGTGCATCTCGCTGGTGCCTTCGTAGGTGAGGACGGACTCCAGGTTGTTGGCGTGGCGCAGCGGCGAGTACTCCAGGGAGATGCCGCCCGCGCCCAGGATGGTGCGGCACTCCCGCGCGATGGCGATCGCTTCCCGTACGTTGTTGAGCTTGCCGACGCTGATCTGCTCGGGCCGGATGCGGTGCTGGTCCTTGAGCCGCCCGAGGTGCACGGCGAGCAGTGCGGCATTGCCCACCGACACGCTCATGTCGGCGAGCTTCTTCTGGGTGAGTTGGAAGGCGCTGATCGGCTTGTCGAACTGGACCCGGGAGTCGGCGTACTCGATGGCCGCCTGAAGCGAGTCGCGGGCCGCGCCGACCGCGCCGAACAGGATGCCGAAGCGGGCCTCGTTCAGACAGGACAGCGGTCCGCGCAGGCCCTCCGCGAGGGGCAGCCGTGCCGAGTCGGGCAGCCGTACGTTGTCGAAGTACAGCTCCGAGGTGATCGACGCGCGCAGCGACATCTTCTGCTTGATGTCCTGCGTGGTGAAGCCGGGCGTCCCGCGCGGGACGAGGAAGCCGCGGACGCCGTCCTCGGTCTGTGCCCAGACGGTGGCCACGTCGGCGATGCCGCCGTTGGTGATCCACATCTTGGAGCCGTTGAGGACCCAGTCTCCCCCACCGTCACGGACGGCCCGGGTGCGCATCCCGGCGGGGTTGCTGCCGAAGTCGGGCTCGGTCAGGCCGAAGCAGCCGATCGCCTCACCGGCGGCGAGCCGGGGCAGCCACTCCTCCTTCTGCTCCTGAGAGCCCCACTTCCAGATGGAGAACATCGACAGCGAGCCCTGCACCGAGACGAAGCTGCGGAAACCCGAGTCCGCCGCCTCCAGTTCCATGCAGGCGAGACCGTAGCTGACCGCGTTCGTCCCGGCGCAGCCGTACCCTTCGAGGTGCATGCCGAGCACCCCCAACTTGCCGAGTTCCGGGGCGAGTTCGCGGGCGAAGTGCGCGTTCTCGAACCACTCGCCGATGTGCGGGCGCACCCGGTCGGCGAGGAACTTGGCGACGGTCCCCTGGATCTCGCGTTCCTCCTCGGTGAGGGTGGAGGCGAGGTCGAGCAGGTCGAGGGGGTCCTTCATCGGCTTGCGGCTCATCGTGGGCTCCTGATGGTTACGGTGGTGGGTCTGGTTGGTTCGGCTGCGTTGGGCGCAGTCGAGTGACGGGTCCGGTCGGTGCGGCTGCGCAGGGGCGGTCGGGTGACCGGTCTGCCCGGCGCTCAGCCGTGGTCGGAGTCGCGGTGGAGGATCTCCGCGGTGTGCTGGCCCAGGCGCGGCGGTGGCATGCGGTACCGGGCCGGTGTGCCGCTCAGCGCGATGGGGCTCGCGACCTGGCGGGAGGGGTCGCCGACTGCTTCGTTCGCGTTTGCGGCGGGGATGTCGACGATGCCGGGGAGACCGAGTTCGTGGGCGAAGGCGAAGGCCTCGTCGAGGGTGTTGACCGGTCCGGCCGGCACCCCCGCGGCGAGCAGGACAGCCGCCCAGTGGTCCGCGCCGGACGCACCCAGCCGTTCGGTCAGGATGTCCCGTAGGGCGGCGCGGTGGGCGACCCGGTCGGCGTTGGTGCGGAAGCGGTGGTCGGCGGCGAGATCGGGGTCACCGACGGCTTCGGCGAGCGCCGCGAACTGCCGGTCGTTGCCCACCGCGATCGCGATCGGGCGATCGGAGGCCGGGAAGGTCTCGTACGGGGCGATGCTCGGGTGCGCGTTGCCCATGCGGCCCGGGACCACACCGGCGACGGCGAACGCCGACGCCTGGTTGACCATGGCCGACAGCAGCGAGCCGAGCAGGTTCACCTCCACGTGCTGCCCCTCCCCGGTGGCGTCCCGGTGCCGCAGGGCGGCGAGGATGCCGAGGGAGGCGTGCAGACCGGTGATCACGTCGACCAGGGCCACGCCGGCCTTCACCGGCTCCCCCGCCGCGTCCCCGGTCACGCTCATCAGACCGCCGACGGCCTGTACGAGCAGGTCGTACCCGGGGATCGCCGCGCCCGCGCCGCTGCCGAAGCCGCTGATCGAGCAGTAGACCAACCCCGGTTGCCGGGCGCGGAGTTCGCGATGGCCGAGCCCCAGCCGTTCCATCGTGCCGGGACGGAAGTTCTCGACCACCACGTCGGACTCCGCGACCAGGGCGCGGGCCTGTTCGAGACCGGCCTCGGTCGTGAGGTCCAGGACGACGGACCTCTTGTTCCGATTGACGCTCAGGAAATAGGTCGACGTGCCCTCGTGGTCGGCCGGGGGGTTCCAGGCCCGGGTGTCGTCCCCGATGTCCGGCCGCTCGATCTTCACCACGTCCGCGCCGAGGTCGGCGAGGAGCATCGTGGCGTACGGGCCCGCGAGAACCCGGGAGAAGTCGGCGATGCGCAGTCCGTCCAGCGCGCCGGGCCCCACTCCGTCGAGAACGCCGGCCGGTCCGTGCGGTGCGTGGTGCTGGGTGCCCATGCACCCTCCTCTCTGATCGTCCCGCGTGCGCGAGCCGGCCGCGTCGCGGCGGTTTCGCGTCACCACCAACGCTCCGGAGGTGGCGCCGGGTGGGTGAGTTCGACGAGGGGCAGGCCCTGGCCGAGGGGGCCGACGGACCGTACGACGCTCACCCGGGCCCCCACCAAGACCGCGGCCGGTGCCGTATCGGTGATCTGGCAGAGCAGGTTGAAGCCCTCGTCCATCGCGACGAACCACGTGTGGTGCGGGGCGTGGCCGTTCCGGCGCACGACGACCCCCGCGCCCTCGCTGCGCTCCCGGGTGAAAGCCATGGACCCGCAGGCACGGCAGAAGGAACGTCGGTAGGCCGGGGTGCCGCACCAGAGGCACCGCTGGAAGAGGAGTTCGTGGCAGGCATCGGGTACGTTCGGCGAGCCGGGCGCGGCCGTGGTCGCGGTGGCCCCGGGGCCGTCTTCGAACTCGGTGTGTTCACGGGTGTCTGTCTGGAGCATCACGGCCTCCTGCACGCAGTTCGGCAACCGGAAACCGCTGTCTGGGTCCGATGTGGCTCCCTCACCCTGGCCCTGCCGCGGATCGCCGGTCAACGACGTACTGACGCATCTTTGTGCGCCAAATGCGCTCCGTTCGCTGAGGTCAGAGCGGGTTTGTGCGCGTTACTCTCACTACGGCGTCGCGCTCGACGGCCCGCCGCGCAAGGAGACCGGGACGGTCACGAGCTCACCGGTCCGGGTCGGCTCGTCCGTCGGCGTGCGGGACTGTCGCGGGGAGTTCCACGGTGATGCGGATCCCGCCGGCGGAGCGCGGGGTGAGGGTGAGTGTTCCGTCGTGTGCGTGCGTGATGGTCTTGACGATGGCCAGGCCCAGGCCGACGCCCGCGTGCTCGGCGTGTATGCGCTCGGTGCCGCGCTGGAAGGGTTCGGTGAGGGTCGAGGCCCGCTCTGGAGTGAGCTTCTCGCCGGTGTTCTCGACGGTGAGCACCACAGTCCCTGGGCGGACGCCGGTGTTGACCCACACGGTGCCCTGGGCGGGCAGGTTGTGGACGATCGCGTTGTGCACGAGGTTCGTGGTCAGCTGCAGCAGGAGCGCCTGCGATCCGGTCGCGGGAGTGATGTCGCCGGAGGTCTCGATGGTGACGTCGTGGTTTTCCGCGAGGGGAAGGAGCGTCTCGGTGGCCTCCTCCACGAGCAGGGACAGGTCGACAGGTTCTCGGGGGAAGGACCTCTGGTTGGCGTGGCTGAGCAGGAGCAGCGCTTCGGTGAGGTCGATCGCCCGGGTGTTGACGGTGTGGAGGCGGTCGATGACTTCGTCGATGTCACGGTTCGGATCGGTGCGGGCCACGTCGAGAAGCGCCTTCGAGATCGCCAGCGGGGTGCGCAACTCGTGAGAGGCGTTGGCTGCGAATCTCTGCTGTTCGGCGACGTGTGCTTCGAGCCGTACGAGCATCGCGTCGAAGGCGTCGGCGAGTTCGCGGAACTCGTCCTTGCGGCCCGGGAGCCGGATCCGGTGGGAGAGTGATCCGTTCGCGGCCATGCGGGTGGCGTCGGTGATCCGGGTCAGCGGGGCGAGCATCCGGCCGGCCAGGATCCACCCTCCCACGAGGCCGAACACCAGCAGGAACGCCAGTACCGCGGCTGCCCTCGGAGCGAAAACGGTCAGGAGGGCGGACCGGACGGGGAAGACACCACCCGTGGGCTTGTCGTCGGGGTTGATGAGCATCGCGCGGTCGGGGACGTAGCGGAGGAGGAACACCCACACCGCCGCGAGCAGCAGGGCACCGGCCAGCATGAGGAACCCGGCGTAGCTGAGGGTGAGTTTGAGGCGAACGCTCAACCCGGGTGCCCTACCCACGCTCGCCGCCCTCGTGCCCGGCCTCCGGTCGCGTGTCGATGCGGTAGCCGACACCTGGCACGGTGGCGATGATCCAGGGTTCACCGAGCCGTTTGCGCAGTGCCGAGACGGTGATGCGTACGGCGTTGGTGAACGGGTCGGCGTTCTCGTCCCAGGCGCGTTCCAGGAGTTCTTCGGCGCTGACGACACCTCCTTCGGCAGCGACGAGGGCTTCGAGCACCGCGAACTGTTTTCTGGTCAGCGCGACATAGCGGCTGTCCCGGTACACCTCTCTGCGGAACGGGTCCAGCCGCAGACCAGCGATCTCTCGCACGGGGGGCCTGTTGTGGGCGCGTCTGCGGTCGAGTGCTCTGAGCCTGAGCACGAGTTCTCGCAGTTCGAACGGCTTCGTGAGGTAGTCGTCGGCTCCGAGCTCGAACCCGGAGGCCTTGTCGTCGAGCCGGTCGGCGGCGGTGAGCATCAGGATCGGCATGCCGCTGCCCGAGGAGACGATGTGCCGGGCGATCTCGTCACCGGACGGCCCGGGGACGTCGCGGTCGAGGACGGCGATGTCGTAGGCGTTGACGCTCAGCGCTTCCAGAGCGGTGTCACCGTCACCCGCGATGTCGGCCGCGATCGCCTCCAGACGTAGGGCGTCGCGGATGGCCTCCGCGAGATAGGGCTCGTCCTCGACGATCAACACACGCATGCTCCGAGGCTACGAGCCGACACCTGTCGTCGGCGTATCGAAAACCGGATACGGGCCGGCAACACCGCGCCGCCTTGACTGACGGCATGACCCGAACCGGCAGTGAGCGAGGACGGACGATGGCGCAGGTGGACACGGCGGCGACCGGACAGGCCGGCGCCGGCCGTCAGGACACCGGCTCCGGTACCTGGCGCTCGGACATCCACCGTACGATCCTCCTCGGCTTCCAGCCGGGGCCCTGGAAGCGCGGCCCGGTGCTCGCGGCGCTGGCGCTGCTGCTCGGCCTGCTGATGCTGCTGCACGCGAAGGTCCCGAACCGGGCCGGGAACCTGGGCAGCCTGGTGGAGACCTTCCTGCCGTGGTTCGGCCTGTTCATCCCGGTGCTGCTGGCCGGGGCGCTGTGGCGCCGCTCCATCTCCGCGGTGGCCGCGTTGCTGCTGCCGGTCACGGTGTGGCTGAACCTCTTCGGCGGGCTGCTCAGCGACAAGTCCCACCCGGACGGCGACCTCACCGTGGCCAGCCACAACGTCGGCGCCGACAACCCCGACCCGGTCGGCACGGCCCGCGACCTGGCCGCCTCCGGTGCGGACGTGCTGGCACTGGAGGAGGTGGCCCAGCAGGCCAGGGGCACGTACGAGAAGGAGTTGGCGACGGCGTACCCGTACCACACGGTGCAGGGCACGGTCGGGCTGTGGAGCAAGCTGCCGCTGTCGGACACCCGGCCGGTCGACACCGAGATGGACTACGGGCCACTGGCGGACACCAAACCGGCCGACGTCAAGATGGCCTACAACCGGGCGCTGCGCACCACGGTGGCCACGGACCGGGGTCCGCTGGCGGTGTATGTGGCCCACCTGGGGTCCGCACGGGTGACCGCGGCGGGTTTCTGGACGGACTCGCGGGACAGAGGCGCGCGGGCGCTCGGCAAGGCGATCGCGGCCGAGCGGAACGAGCGGGTGGTGCTGCTCGGCGACCTCAACGGCACCATGGACGACCGCGCGTTCGCCGACATCACCTCGCGGCTGCGCTCCGCCCAGGACGCGGCCGGGGACGGCTTCGGCTTCAGCTGGCCGGCGACGTTCCCGGTGGTGCGGATCGACCAGATCCTGGTCCGCGGCGTGAAGCCGGAGAGCTCGTGGTCGCTGCCGGCCACGGGCAGTGACCACCTGCCGGTGGCGGCCGGAATCAGTTGGTGACGACCGCATGACGTCGTCGACCACACGTACTGGATACTCCGTCAGGAGCCGCCCCCGACCACCGGGGCCACGGTCGAGAGGGGGCTGAGTGAGTGTCCTGGTCTGGTCGCTGATCCTCGCGCTGGCGTCGACCGGCATCACCGTGGCCGCCGTGCACACCGTCCGCCGATACCGTGCGTGCCTGCGCCTGCTTGCCGGGGCCCGGGGCGCGGCCGGTTCCTCCCTTCACTCGGCGGGGCTCCGCATGCCCGCCGTCCACTTCTCCTCGATCCGGGCGTACTTCCACACCAGCAGGGCGATGGCCCAGGTGGCGAAGAACAGGCCGACGATGACGTAGCCGACGATGTTGAGGTCCAGTCCCGAGACCCACTCCCAGAAGGCGCCGTGCAGGCCGGCCTTCTCCGCGATCAGGCCCAGCAGTTCGACGGTGCCGATGATGAGGGCGACGGCGACGGACAGCCCGGTGATGGTGAGGTTGTAGTAGACCTTGCGGACCGGCTTGGAGAACGCCCAGCCGTAGGCGAAGTTCATGAACGAGCCGTCGATCGTGTCGAGCAGCGACATGCCGGCCGCGAAGAGGACGGGCAGGCACAGGATCGCGTACCAGGGCAGCCCGGAGGCCGCGCCGGAGCCGGCCATGACGAGGAGCGCGACCTCGGTCGCGGTGTCGAAACCGAGGCCGAAGAGGAGACCCAGCGGGTACATCTGCCACGGCTTGGTGATCGACTTCATCAGACGGCCGAGGATGCGGTTCATGAAGCCCCGCTTGTCGAGCTGTTCCTCCAGGGCCGCCTCGTCGAAGTGGCCGGAGCGCATCTGCCGGAACACCTTCCAGATCCCCGCCATGATCACCAGGTTGATGACGGCGATGACGTAGAGGAAGGTCCCCGAAACGGTCGTGCCGACCCAGCCGGTGACGCTGTGCAGGGAGGAGTCGTCGTCGGCCACCGGCCCGGCCAGCGCCCTGACGCCGAGGGAGAGCAGGAAGGCGAGCAGGAAGACGACGCTGGAGTGGCCGAGCGAGAACCAGAAGCCGACGGAGAGCGGGCGTTGCCCGTCGTTCATCAGCTTCCGTGTCGTGTTGTCGATGGCCGCGATGTGGTCGGCGTCGAAGGCGTGCCGCATGCCCAGGGTGTACGCGGTGACACCGATACCGACGCCGAAGGTCTTCGTCCCCAGGCTGTAGTGCTCGGGGGCGACCACCGCCACGAGCGTGAACCAGCCGATGACGTGCAGCGCCACGACGAACGCGGCCATCCCGCCGAGGCTCGTCCATTCCTCTCGGGTCATCGACGTACGGATGCGGTGCCACGAGACCCCGCGTCCGCCGGTCGGTGTCCGGCGGGCGGAATCTTGAGCGGTGGTCATGGGGACGAGGACCTCACGTGCCGGCGAACGGCTGGTTCCAGCCGCACGTCCCAGGTTTGTGCGAACGTCTTGCAAGTACAACCAGAGGGCGGTAAAGACCGGGTCCGGTTTCGGTCCACCCGCCCCCCGGCCGATCAGGGCTTGCGGCCCACCCCGCAGTAGGCGTCGACCGCGACCCGGCCGGACGCGTCGTCGGACTCGGGGCGCCACTCGGTCACCTGGACGACGCCGGGGTCCACCAGGTCGAGGCCGTCGAAGAAGCCGGTGATCTCCGCGACGGACCGTACGTGGTAGGGCACCGCGCCACTCGCGTTGTAGGCCTCGGACGCGGCGATCATGCCAGGGGAGGTGGAGGTGCTGTCGCTGATCACCAGGTAACTGCCCGAGGGCAGCCCCGCCATGAGCCGGCGCACGAGGTCGCGGGCCTGGGCGTGGTCGGCGACGTGACCCAGCGTGTTGAGGATCATCAGGGCCGTCGGCTGGGAGAGGTCGAGGGTGCGGGCGGCGGCCTCCAGGACGGCCTCGGGCTCGTACAGGTCGGCGTCCAGGTAGGCGGTTTTGCCTTCCCGGGTGCTGGTGAGCAGGGCGTGGGCGTGGGCCAGCACGACGGGGTCGTTGTCGACGTACACGATCCGCGCGTCCGGCGCCACGCGCTGGGCCACCTCATGGGTGTTGTCGGCGGTCGGCAGGCCGGTGCCGACGTCCAGGAACTGTCGTAAGCCCTGGGTGCCCGCCAGGTGGCGGACGGCCCGCCCCAGGAAGTGCCGGCTCGTGACCGCCACGTCGACGAGACCGGGGAAGATCTCCTTGATCTCGTCCCCGATCTGCTGGTCGACCTCGTAGTGGTCCTTGCCGCCGACGAAGTAGTTCCAGAAGCGGGCGGAGTGCGGTTTCGAGGTGTCGATCCGGGCGGGCGGCTCGGTAGCGGTGGTTGCCTTGGGGGCGGCGTCGGACACTGCGGGTCTCCTGTGGCTCGTCATGGGCGATCAGAGCCCAACGTAGGTCAACCTGCCGTACCCGAAGCGGAGTTCGGGAAAGATCATCGTTACGGACAGTGGAGTTTTGGCCATACCTGTCGCGGATCGGTCCTGCGCGCTCCCGCCGATCACCCTCGGCGGCTTCGGCACCCTCTTCCTCACCCGTTCGCTGACGGCGGGGCTGGTCGCTCGTTCGGGTGAGGCGAGGGGAACGCACAGTTGCTGCTCGTACGGGTGTGTACGTTCGTGGTCATGAAGCTGGTGGTGCGGGTCAAGCTCCTGCCGACGCCCGTACAGGCGGCGGCACTTGCGGCGACCCTGCATGCCTGCAACGAGGCCGCCACCTGGGCCGCCCACGTAGCCTTCGAGGAGAAGGCGGCCACACCCCTGGCCCTGCGCAAGCACACCTACCGTCAGATCAAGATCCGGTGGAATCTGGGTGCGCAGGCCGCCCAGCACGCGATCAAGAAGTCCTGCGACGCCTACACCACGCTGCGCGCCAACCTCCGGAACGGAAACTACGGCAAGCCCGGCTCCACGCGGTACGAGAAAGCGGTCGGCAAGCCGGTCACATTCCGCGCGGATGCCGCGCAGCCCTATGACGACCGGATGCTGTCCTGGCAGCACGAGCAGCGCACGGTGTCGGTGTGGACCACGGCCGGGCGGATGAAGAACGTGGCGTTCACCGGCGAGTCCGGGCAGCTGGCGGTGGTTGCCGCGCACCGCAAGGGTGAGTCCGATCTGCTGTGCCGGGGCGGACAGTGGTATCTGCTGGTGACCTGCGACATCGCCGAGGCCGAGCCGAACGCACACCCGGTGGGCTTCGTCGGGGTGGACCTGGGCATCGTCAACATCGCCACCACCTCTACCGGCAAGCGGCACAGCGGGCGCCGCCTGAACCGGCGCCGTGAAGCGGACCGCAAGCTGCGCACCAAGCTGCAGAAGAAGAACACCAAGTCCGCCAAGCGGCGTGCGAAGAAGCACGCGGGCAAGGAGAAACGCCGGGCCCGCGACATCAACCACAAAATCAGCAAGCGCATCGTGACGGAGGCACAACGCACCGGTCGCGGAATCGCCCTCGAAGATTTGACGGACATCCGTGAACGGGCACGGCTGAGAAAGCCCCAGCGCGTCACGCTGCACTCCTGGTCGTTTCACCAGCTCGGCGCGTACGTCGCCTACAAGGCGAAACGCGCAGGCATCCCGGTGGTGTACGTCGATCCGGCATACACCAGCCGGGAATGCTCCCGCTGTCACCACATCGAGAAAGCCAACCGGCCCTCCCAGGCCGAGTTCGTCTGCCGGTCGTGCGGCTTCGCTGAGCACGCCGACCGCAACGCGTCCCACAACATCAGCCACCGCGGCTGGTACGCGTGGGTCCGCGGGGCCGAGTCACAGGCCCCTGCTCTCTCATCCTCATCGCCTGACCGGCGACACCACCGAGTATGAGAGCTGGACGCAGCCGGGACCACCGAAGCCATCGGTGAAACCGAGCTGCAAGCCCGGGACTTCAGTCCCGGGTAGTTGACCTTCCTCAACGACATCCTCGGCTTCTACTCGAACTGCGCCATCGCCTGGGTGGTCACCGTGGCCACCGACATCGGCGTCAACAAGTACCTGCTGAAACTGTCCCCGCAGGCGCCCGAGTTCCGCCGGGGCATGCTGTACGCCGTCAACCCGGTGGGCGTGGTGGCCTTCCTCGCCGCGTCCGGGCTGTCCATCGCGATGTACTTCCACGCCCTCGGCGACACCCTGCAGCCGTACTCCCCCGTCGCCGCGGCCGTCCTCGCCTTCGTCCTCACCCCGCTGATGGCGATCGTCACCCGGGGCAAGTACTACCTGCGCCGCACCGACGACGGCATCGACGAGCCGATGCTCGACCCGGAGGGCAACCCGAGCGGGACGACGTACGACTGCCATGTGTGCCACCAGGCGTACGAGCGGCCCGACCTGACGTCCTGTCAGACACACGACTCGGTGGTGTGCTCACTGTGCCTGAGCACCGACGACGTCGGCGACCACGTACTGCCCGCGCAGCCGTCGGCCGCGCAGCCGTCAGCCGCCTGAGCCGCACCGCACGCGGGGACAACCTGCGTGCGTCGGCGCCGAGAGCGGTCACCCGGGCCGCTCTCCGGTGTCGTACGCGGCCTCGATGGGCCGCTCGTCGGCCAGCACCCGACCCTGCGGCGGGCCGGTGAGGAGCGCCCGTACGGCGGTCAGGACGTCCGGCGCCACATGGTCGGCGTGTGCCGTCTCCTCCGGGCAGGTCCGGTCGGAGGGGACGAGGATGCTGTCGGCGCCCACCCGCCGTGCGGCCTCGACGTACGCGCCGCGGCCGCCGACGACGACACAGTCCGACGGGGCCGTGCACACCCGTCCGACCGCCCACAGGAGCAGTCCCGGTTCGGGTGCGCGGCAGTGACAGCCGTCGTCCGGAGCGTGCGGGCACACGCCCCACACGTCGAACGGGCCGAGGAGGTCGTCGACCCGCCGGTCGACCCGGCGCAGGTCGGCGTCGGTGAGCAGACCGCGCGCCACACCAGGCTGCTCGGTGAGGAACCCGGTGCTGATGCCGTGCAGCCGCAGCAGACCGACCGCCTCACGGGCACCGGCCACGGGACGGACCCGGTCGGGGTCGGCGTTGTGCGGGACGTCCTCGACGAGAGTCCCGTCCCGTTCGAACAGCACAGCCCTGACGCGGCTCACGACGCCACCTCCTCGCTCGCGGTCAACTGGCGTCGGTCCGGGTAACCCAACAGCGGTCCCGTATGCGTCGGTCGGCGTCGGCCCATGACGGGCGGCGGGTTCGCCAGGAGTACGTGCCAGCGTCCACGCCCGATGGGGCCAACTGCGTGATCCGTCCACGAACACGCCGCTGAGCAGGCCGGATTGCCTACGATCGTCCCGTGGTCACCTTCCAGCTCGAACGCACGGCACCCCTTCCCCTCGACGAGGCATGGCGCCGCCTCACCGAGTGGCCCCGCCACGCCCTGGTGGTTCCGCTGACCCGCGTCAGCGTGGTCACGCCGCCGCCGACGCGGACGGGCACGGTCTTCGTGGCCCGTTCGGGGATCGGTCCGCTCGCCTTCGACGACCGGATGGAGGTGACGCTGTGGCGTCCGCCCACCGAGACCCTGCCGGGCCTGTGCCGCCTGGAGAAACGCGGCCGGTTCGTCCGCGGCTGGGCGGAGATCGAGGTGCTCCCCGGCCCGGGCGGCCGTACCCGGGTGCTGTGGCGCGAGGAGCTCCGGGTGCGTCCGCTGCCCGCGCTCCTGGATCCCGTACTGGGGGCGGCGGCGCGGTCGGTCTTCGGACGGGCCGTCAACCAGCTGCTCAGGCGCCCCTGACGGTCGCGGTCGGCCGGAGGGCCGGCCGAGGAGCCGGCCGGTTCAGGCCACCCGCCCGGTCCGCCCCGCCGTCCCTGACGTCACGTCGTGGTGGATCGGTGTGTGCGCCCCGGTCAGCGAGGCGCCGCTGCCTCCGCGCCGGTCGGCGACGATCTCCGCGGCGATCGACAGGGCCGTCTCCTCGGGCGTCCGGGCACCGAGGTCCAGCCCGATCGGGGAGCGCAGCCGCGTCAGCTCCAACTCGCTCACCCCGGCCTCGCGCAGGCGGGCGGCGCGGTCCAGGTGGGTGCGGCGGGAGCCCATCGCGCCCACGTACGCCACCGGGAGCCGCAGGGCGAGCTTCAGCAGCGGCACGTCGAACTTGACGTCGTGGGTCAGGACACACAGGACCGTGCGGGCGTCGACCCGCGTGCGCTCCAGGTAGGTGTGGGGCCACTCCACGACGATCTCGTCGGCCTCGGGGAAGCGGGCGCGAGTGGCGAACACCGGGCGTGCGTCGCACACCGTCACGCGGTAACCCAGGAACCTGCCGACCTTGACCAGCGCCGACGCGAAGTCGATCGCGCCGAAGACGATCATCCTGGGCGGGGGGACGGACGACTCGACCAGCACCGTGACCGGGGAGCCGCAGCGGGATCCCTGTGCGCCGGTCCGCAGGGTGCCGGTGCGGCCCGCGTCCAGGAGGGCGCCGGCCTCCGCGGCGATCGTGCGGTCCAGTTCGGGGTGGGCGCCGAAGCCGCCGTCGTGTCCGCCTCCGGGGTGGACCAGCATCGCGCGGCCCACCAACTCCTCGGGACCGGACACGATCCGGGCCAGTGCCGCCGCGCGTCGGCCCGCCGCGGCGGCGAGCGCGGCCGTGACCACCGGGCGGACGGGGTCGCCCGAACGCACCGGGGTGACGAGGATGTCGATGACACCGCCGCAGGTCAGGCCGACGGCGAAGGCGTCCGCGTCGCTGTAGCCGAACCGTTCCAGGACCGGCTCCCCGTCCGCCAGGGCCTGTCGGCACAGGTCGTAGACCGCGCCCTCCACGCAGCCGCCGGAGACCGAGCCGATCGCCGTGCCGTCGGCGTCCACCGCGAGGGCGGCGCCGGGCTGGCGGGGCGCGCTGCCGCCCACGGTCACCACGGTGGCCACGGCGAAGTCGCGTCCCTGCTCGACCCACCGGTGGAGTTCTTCGGCGATGTCCAGCATCTGTCTCGCTCTCCTTGGCTCCGGCGACGCCGGGGACGTTACGCGGTTCCCGTCAGGTGTTCGGGACGTACCGGCGTCCTGTTCAGCTCCAGACCGGTGGCGTCGCGGATCGCCGCGAGCACGGCCGGAGTCGACGACAGGGTGGGTGCCTCACCGACACCGCGGAGCCCGTACGGGGCGTGCTGGTCGGCGAGTTCCAGCACGTCGACCGGGATGCTCGGGGTGTCGAGGATGGTGGGGATCAGGTAGTCCGTGAAGGAGGGGTTCTTCACCTTCGCGGTCTTCGGGTCGATGATGATCTCCTCCATGACCGCCACGCCGAGGCCCTGGGTGGTGCCGCCCTGGATCTGGCCGACGACGGACAGCGGGTTCAGCGCCTTGCCGACGTCCTGGGCGCAGGCCAGCTCGATGACCTTGACCAGGCCGAGTTCTGTGTCCACCTCGACGACCGCGCGGTGGGCGGCGAAGGAGTACTGGACGTGTCCGAAGCCCTGGCCGGTGCGCAGGTCGAAGGGCTCGGTGGGACGGTGCCGCCACTCGGCCTCGACCTCGACGGCCTCGTCCTCCAGCACGTCCACCAGGTCGGCGAGGACCTCACCGCCGTCGGTCACCACCTTGCCGCCCTCCAGCAGCAGTTCGGCGGTGGCCCAGGCGGGATGGTACGAGCCGAACCTGCGGCGCCCGATCTCCAGGACCTTCTCCCGGACGAGCTCGCAGGAGTTGCGGACGGCGCCTCCGGTGACGTACGTCTGCCGTGACGCGGACGTCGAACCGGCGCTGCCCACCTGGGTGTTGGCCGGGTGGATGGTCACCCGGGCCACGCCGAGCTCGGTGCGGGCGATCTGCGCGTGGACGGTGACGCCGCCCTGGCCGACCTCGGCCATCGCGGTGTGCACGGTGACGACCGGCTCCGCGCCGACGACCTCCATGCGTACCTTGGCGGTCGAGTAGTCGTCGAAGCCCTCGGAGAAACCGACGTTCTTGATGCCGACCGCGTAGCCGACCCCGCGGACGACGCCTTCGCCGTGCGTGGTGTTGGACAGGCCGCCCGGCAGCTGCCGTACGTCGGCGCCCTCACTGCTCTCCCACTGGCGCTCCGGCGGCATCGGCATCGCCTTGACGCGGCGCAGGAGTTCGGCGACGGGGGCCGGGGAGTCGACGGGCTGGCCCGTCGGCATGACGGTCCCCTGCTCCATCGCGTTGAGCTGCCGGAACTCCACCGGGTCCAGGCCGAGTTCCTTGGCGACCTTGTCCATCTGCGCCTCGTAGGCGAAGCACGCCTGGACCGCGCCGAAGCCGCGCATGGCGCCGCAGGGCGGGTTGTTGGTGTAGAGCGCGAGGGCCTCGATGTCGACGTCGTCGACGACGTACGGGCCGATGGACAGCGAGGCGGCGTTGCCGACGACCGCGGCGGAGGTGGAGGCGTAGGCACCGCCGTCAAGGACGATACGGCACTTGACGTGCGTGAGCCTGCCGTCCCTGGTGGCCCCGTGCTCGTAGTGCAGCCTGGCCGGGTGGCGGTGGACGTGCCCGAAGAAGGACTCGAACCGGTTGTAGACGATCTTCACGGGCTTGCCGGTGCGCAGCGCCAGCAGGCAGGCGTGGATCTGCATGGACAGGTCCTCGCGGCCGCCGAACGCGCCGCCGACGCCGGACAGCGTCATCCGTACCTTGCGCTCGGGCAGACCGAGCACGGGGGCGATCTGGCGCAGGTCGGCGTGCAGCCACTGGGTGGCGATGTAGAGGTGGACGCCGCCGTCGTCGTCCGGCACCGCGAGACCGGACTCGGGGCCGAGGAAGGCCTGGTCCTGCATGCCGAAGGTGTACTCGCCCCGGACGACGACGTCGGCGCGCGCGGCGGCCGCGGCGGCGTCGCCGCGGACGATCGGCTGGCGGTGCACAACGTTCGGGTGCGGGACGTGCCCGAAGTGGCCGTCGTCGCGGTTCTCGTGGATCAGGATCGCGTCCGGCGCGGTCGCGGAGGCCTCGTCGGTGACGACCGGGAGTTCGCGGTACTCGACCTTGATCTTGGCGGCTGCGCGGCGCGCGGTCTCCGGGTGGTCGGCCGCGACGATGGCGACCGGCTCGCCGTGGTGGCGGACCTTCCCGTGCGCGAGGACCGGGGTGTCCCGGATCTCCAGGCCGTAGTGGCGCACCTCGGTCGGCAGGTCCTCGTACGTCATCACGGCGTGCACACCCGGCAGGGCGACGGCCTCGCTGGTGTCGATGGAGACGATCTCGGCGTGGGCGAGGGTGGAGCGCAGGATCTGGCCCCAGAGCATGTCCTCGTGCCACATGTCGGACGAGTACGCGAACTCGCCGGTGACCTTGAGGGTGCCGTCCGGGCGGAGCGTGGACTCGCCGATGCCGCCCCGGGCCGGGGAGCCCTGGGTGAGCTTGGTGGGTGTGCCGAGGGGGTGTTTCGAAAGTCCTGTGCGGGTGCTGTGCGGGGCTTTCGAAACATCCCCTGAGGGAGCGCCGTCGCTGGACAAGGTCAGACCGCCTCTTGCTGCCGGGCGGCCGCCAGGCGGACCGCGTCCATGATCTTCTCGTAGCCGGTGCAGCGGCACAGGTTGCCCGAGAGGGCCTCGCGGATGTCCGCGTCGCTCGGGTCCGGGTTGCGCTCCAGCATCTCGTCGGCGGCGACGAGGAGACCCGGGGTGCAGAAACCGCACTGGACTGCTCCGGCGTCGATGAACGCCTGCTGGATCGGCGCGAGTGGGGTGCCTTCGCCGGTGTGGGAGTCGTGGCCGTCGGCGGTCCACGCCTTGGCCTCGTCGAGCGAGGTGCCGCCGCCTGAGGCGCAGTCACCCTGCTCGGCGCGCTGCTTGGCGTGGTCCGCGAGCCCTTCGACGGTGACGACCTCCCGGCCCTCCGCCTGGCCCGCGGCGACCAGGCAGGAACACACCGGTACGCCGTCCAGCCTGACCGTGCACGACCCGCACTCGCCCTGCTCGCAGGCGTTCTTCGAACCCGGCAGCCCGAGCCGTTCGCGCAGCACGTACAGCAGGGACTCGCCCTCCCACACGTCGTCGGCTTCCTGCGGACGCCCGTTGACCGTGAAACTGACGCGCATTACGCGACTCCCTCCGTGGCGGCGGCCGAGCGGTACGACTCCCAGGTCCAGGTCAGGGTGCGGCGGGCCATGACGCCGACCGCGTGGCGGCGGTAGCTCGCGGCGCCCCGGACGTCGTCGATCGGGTTGCAGGCGCCCGCGCACAGGTCCGCGAACCGCTTGGCGACCGACGGCGTGATGATCTTCCCGTTGTCCCAGAAGCCGCCCTCTTCGAGCGCCGCGTTCAGGAACTCCTCCGCGGCCTTCGCCCGCACGGGGGTCGGGGCGGCCGAGCCGATGCCGGTGCGGACCGTCCGCGACGACGGGTGCAGCGCGATCCCGAAGGCGCACACCGCGATGACCATGGCGTTGCGCGTGCCGACCTTGGAGAACTGCTGCGGGCCGTCCGCCTTCTCGATGTGGACGGCCCGGATCAGCTCGTCGGCGGCGAGCGCGTTGCGCTTCACTCCGGTGTAGAAGGCGTCGATCGGGATCAGCCGAGATCCCCGTACGGACTCCACCTCGACCTCGGCGCCGGCCGCCAGCAGCGCGGGATGGGCGTCGCCTGCCGGGGAGGCGGTGCCGAGGTTGCCGCCGACGCTCCCGCGGTTGCGGATCTGCGGGGAGGCGACCGTGTGTGAGGCGAGCGCCAGGCCCGGCAGCTCGGCGCGCAGCCGGTCCATGATCGTCGTGTACGGGACGGACGCGCCGAGCCGCACACTGTCCTCGCCGACCTCCCACTCGCAGAGGTCACCGACCCGGTTCAGGTCGAGCAGGTACTCGGGCCGGCGGTGGTCGAAGTTGATCTCGACCATCACATCGGTGCCGCCCGCGATCGGCACAGCGGTGGGGTGCTCGGCCTTCGCGGCGAGCGCCTCCTCCCAACTGGCGGGGCGAAGGAAGTCCATGACCGGCTCTCTTCTTCGTCTCGGGAGTCGTACGGATCGAGTCGATCCGGGTGCGGCGGGCCCGGCTCGTTCATGTCCTGTTCACGCGGGGTGATGTCAGTACACAGCGCCGTCCGCCGACTGGGTCAGTCACCGAAACCATGAAGGAGTTGGCTGGCCAGGGCGGCCATCTTGTAGATTCGTATGAACGAATGGCATCAGTAACCTCCTCGTTCTCCTGTGGAAACGCGCGACACGACCCGCGTGACCTGGACCTCAGCCGCGGAGACGGAGAGCGGCGCCCACCACGCCTCGTGACCGCCACCCCGCGCCACGGGAGCCTCACCGGCACCATGGACACCTCAGATTCATCGTAGTTTTCGAGACAAGGAACGGCGGCGACGAGAATGCGGCTGCGCGCACTGCTGGACACCGACGCGCTGGGCCTGCGGCTGCTCGGCGGCGAGGACGAGCTGGATCGCACCGTGCGGGGTGTGATGACCACCGACCTGCGGGACCCCAGCCGCTACCTCGCGGGCGGCGAACTGGTGCTCACGGGCCTGGCCTGGCGCCGTGACGCGGCAGACTCCGAGCCGTTCGTACGGATCCTGGTGCAGGCCGGGGTGACCGCGGTGGCGGCCGGCGAGGCCGAGCTGGGGGACGTCCCGGACGACCTGGTCGTGGCGTGCGCCCGGCACCGGCTCCCGCTCTTCGCCGTACACGAGTCAGTGGCGTTCGCGACGATCACCGAGCACGTCGTACGGCAGGTCTCCGGCGAGCGCGCCGGGGACCTCGCGGCCGTGGTCGACCGGCACCGCCGGTTGATGACCTCGGGCCCGGCGGGCGGCGGACCGGACGCGGTACTGGACCTGCTCGGCTCGGACCTGGATCTGCGGGCCTGGGTGCTGTCCCCGGTCGGCCGTCTGATCGCCGGCCCCGAGGTCGCCGGATCCACGGCCGGGGGTTCCAAGATCGTCGGTTCCGAGGCGGGCGGCCCGGGTCTGCCCGCCGACGTGTGCGCGCGGCTCGCGGCCGAGCACCTGGCGGCCGCCCGTACGGGCCGGCGCGGCCCGCACCGCGTCACCCTCGGATCCGCCACCTACTCCCTCTTCCCGGTCCGAAGCAGCGGGCGCTCCCCGCGGGGCCCCCGGGACGTGCGCGAGACGGTGCTCTCGGAGTGGCTGCTGGCCGTGCGGGCGGACGCCGGGGACTGGCCGGAGGAACGCCTGGACCTGCTGCACGGCGTCACCCAGCTGATCGAGGTGGAACGGGACCGCCGGGACGCGGCCCGCACGGTCCGCCGCCGACTGGCCCAGGAGGTACTGGAGCTGGTGCAGACGGGCGCGGCGCCCGCCGAGATCGCGGCCCGGCTCCGGGTGGCCGCCCCCGTGCTGCTGCCCGGTCTGGGCACCGCCCCGCACTGGCAGGTGGTCGTGGCGCGCGTCGAATGGCAGGGCGGCGACCTGGAAGGGGGGCCGGTGGCCCAGTCCCTGCTGGAGGAGATCCTGGTCGACCCGCTCGCCACCGGTCCTGAGCCCTCCGACCGGGTCGCCGTCGCCCACTCGGGTGACGAGGCGATCGCCCTGGTCCCCCTTCCGGCGGTCTCCTCGGATCACGACGGCGCTCAGGCCGGCGTCCTCGCCGACGCCCTGCTGGAGTCCGTACGCGACCCGTTGTCGGCCGGTCTCGGCGACGACGGACGCGTCACCCTCGGCGTCAGCGCGTCCGTCCACTCCGCGGAGGGCCTGCGCGGCGCCCTGGAGGAGGCCCGGCACGCCCGCCGGGTGGCCGCCGCCCGCTCGGGCCGGGTCTGCGCGGCCGGCCATCAGGAGCTCGCCTCCCACGTCCTGCTGCTGCCCTTCGTCCCCGACGACGTCCGCCGCGCCTTCACCGCCCGGCTCCTCGACCCGCTGCGCGACTACGACCGCCGCCACCGCGCCGAGCTGATCCCCACCCTGGAGGCCTTCCTCGACTGCGACGGCTCCTGGACCCGCTGCGCGAGCCGTCTGCACCTGCACGTCAACACGCTGCGCTACCGGGTCGGGCGGATCGAGCAGTTGACGAGCCGCGACCTGTCCCGCCTCGAGGACAAGCTCGACTTCTTCCTGGCACTGCGGATGAGCTGAAACCCGAGGCCCGCCGAGTCCCACGACTTTGTGAAATCCTTCACCCGCCCCCTTGGCCCAGCCCCTCAACTCGTGTTGAGATGCGGCCACCACTCAAAGCTCGATGGCGCGCTGGGCCTGCCCTCCGGATCAGGTCGATGTGGAGAGGCTGTGCTCGGCGACGCCGGTGAGCGGGACTTGGTGCGTGCGGCCGCGGGGCGGGGGACGGAGTCGGGGCGGGAGCTCCGGCGCCCGACGACGCTGCGGATGCGCGTGCCGTGCGCCGCGAACCGGGCTGATCCGAAGGACAGGACCTTGCGGAGGGCAACGTGGCGCATACCGCCATGTCTGGTTACGGAACGACCGCCGGTGACGATCCACTCCAGACCGCGGTATGGCGGCTGCGTTCACGCGCCTGCTGGGGCGACGCGGCGGCACTGCTCCAGCCGGTCACCGCACCGGCCGCGCTCCAACGGGCGTCGCTGCTGGTGGAGCGGTGCCTGTACACCGAGCTGGGCTGGGAGGAGGCCGAGGACGCGCTGCGTACGGCCGAGGCGCTGGCCCATGGGGACGACGAGCGGGGGGCGGCGGCTTGTGAACGCGGGCAACTCGCGTACGCGGCCACGCTGCACGGCGTGCGCGACCGGGCCGACGAGGCGCGGGCCGCGCTGGGGCGGGCGGCGGCGCTGATCCCTCCGGGGGCTCCGCGGCGGGCGCTGCTCGACTTCCGCCGGGGCCTGTTGGCGGAGAACCTCACCCGCTCTCCACAGGCGGCGCGTGCCGCGTACCGCCGGGCCCACGCGGGCGCCACCGCCCACTCCGACGCGCTGCTGCTCTCCTTCACCTGGCGCCACCTCGCCGGACTCGCCCTGCGTGAAGGCGAGTTGGCCGAGGCACGGCACGGCTTCGGTGAATCCCTCAGGATCCGCGAGGAGTTGGGCTATCTGGTGGGCACGGCCCCCGCGTTGGTGTCCCTGGCGGACGCCGAGACGGAGCCGGAGGCCTCCCGACTCCGCGAGGAGGCCCGCCGGCTGTACCGACTACTCGGCGGCGTACCCACCTGGCTGGCCCAACAGCTGACCCCACCTGCGGCGGGGGCGGCTACGGCTTAGGACCCCTTCGCCTCGGTCGACCGGCCGGGCGGAGGGGCCGGGACGAAGGGGCGGGGGTGGTTGGGGGCACGGCGGGGAGCCCGGGGGCTGGGGCACGGCGGGGCTGAGTTCCGGTGGGCCGACGGCACAGCACGGGGCAAGGCTCGGTGGGCCGGCGGCACGGGGGCCGAGGCGCGGTGGCCTGGCGACGCAGCGGGCAGAAGCGCGGTGGCCGGCGGCCCCAACGGGCTGGGTACAGCGGGCGCGTGGCGCAGCGCGGGCTGAGGCGCTGGGCGACTGGCGACACGGTGGGCCAGCGGCCAGCGGCCGATGACCGGTGAGCCGGTGGGCGAGTGGGAGGGGTCCGCCGGGGGCCGGGGCACGGCAGGCCGGGGTCAGGTCGCGCCGGTGAAGTGCTCCCCCACCAGTGTCCGTACCGCGTCCAGGTCACCCGCGGCCAGCGCCTCCAGCAGGGCCACGTGTTCCGCCGCGTCCGCGACCAGTTCGGCCCGGCCTCGTGCACCGGGTCCGCCGACCAGCGGCCACTGCGCGCGACGGTGCAGGTCCTCGGCGATCTGCACCAGCTGCTCGTTGTCCGCGAGCGCCAGCAGGGCCCGGTGGAAGGCCCGGTCGGACTCGGCGTACGTCGCCCGGCAGCCGGAGGACGCCGCCCGGACCGTGGCCTCGGCGAGCGGCCGCAGGTGGCTCCAGCGCTCGGCCGGCATCGTGCGGGCCAGCCGCAGCATCACCGGCACCTCGATCAGGGCCCGCACCTCCGCCAGTTCCGCCAGCTCCCGCGCCCCACGCACCACCACCCGGAACCCTCGGTTCGGCACGACCTCGACCGCGCCCTCCAGCGCGAGCTGCTGCATCGCCTCCCGCACGGGGGTGGCCGAGACCCCGAACCGCTCCCCGAGCGCGGGCGCCGAGTACACCTCGCCCGGCCGCAGTTCGCCCGCCACCAGCGCCGTACGCAACGCGTCGAGGATCTGCCCGCGCACCGAGGACCGCTGGACGGCCGGCCGGGGCCGGGGAACCGGCGGCTCGTTGTGGGTGTGCTCACCGCGCGCGGCCCCGGGGGCGGCACTCCTGCCCCGGTCCACGTCCGCGGCCCTGAGCTGCGGCGGCACCCGCACCGCGCCGGCAGGGCGTTGCGGAACCCCCGTCTCGGCGGAGCCCTGCGCGCCCTGCTCCACGGGTCCTCCTGGGGACGTGTCGGTACTTCGGGTCATTACGGCGGGTTGTTACTCGCCCGTCAAGCACCTTAGGCGCAGAAGCCACCAGTTCAAATCCCATCCACTTTAGGTAAGGTAAGGCTACCTTTAGGTCCCCTTGCCAGCCCGTCATGGATCGGTGGTTCCGGCATGCCTGTGACACCCTCGGCCCTCACGGACGCGTACTCCCGTCTGACCGAGGTCCTCCCGGCGCTGACCGTCACCGAGCTGGAACCCGCGGACCAGCTCCCCGACAGCCACGGCTGGATCCCCGCCGTCTCCCTCGCCGAAGGCGGCGCGGGCCTGGACGCCTACCTGGCCTGGGACGACGCCCAGGTGCGGCGGGACCACGGCCGCCCCGCCCGCCCGGACGTGACCGCCGGCTTCGGCCTGCACCGCTACGCCTGGCCCGCCTGCCTGCTGATCACCGCCCCCTGGTTCCTGCGCCGCCGGGTCCCCCGCTACCCCGTGACCCACGTCTCGTACGACCGCACAGCGGGACCCATGTCCTTCGCCGTACGCCCCGCACGCTTCGCCTGCCTCCCCGGCGACCCGGCGGCACAGCACCCCGGCGCCCGCGTGGTCCCGGACGAGGAGGCGCTGCGCGCGGAGGTCCGGGACGCGATCGCCGAACACATGGAACCCGTCCTCAACGGCTTCGGCCCCCGGATGCGCCGCCGCGGGCGGGCCCTGTGGGGCATGGTGACCGACGAGATCGTGGAGAGCCTCTGGTACGTCGCCGAACTGCTCGGCGAGCACGAGCAGCGGCGGGCCGAACGAGAGCTGGAGCTGCTGCTGCCGGGAGCGACCAAGCCCTACGTCGGCTCGGCCGCCTTCCGCCGGCTGACCGGACCGGCCGGCCGGCCGCTGCCCACCCGGGACCGGGCGACCTGCTGCATGTACTACACGCTGGACCCCGAGGACACCTGCGTCACGTGCCCACGCACCTGTGACACCGACCGGATCACCAAGCTCACGGCGACCGCCGCCAGTTGACGGACCCTCGGGCGAGAGGCCGTCCGGCGTCCCGTATGATCGCCCTCGATCCAGCCACCCGTACGGTTACGGCCAATTCACCATTTCCTCACCGGTCACCGGAACTATCCGTGGAACCACCCGTACGAGTAGTCTTATTCGAACTCAACTCCCGCCCCTCAAGCGGCAGTTCGAGCAGAACGCTGCCCTGGGCAATCCCTTTCACCTCCTTGGCGGCCTCTTGCCCCGAAAGCCCCTGAGGGCCGATCGGATTGGGCCACTATGGCGGGCGTTACGCCCTATCCCAATGCAAGGGACCCCAGATGAGACTGACCGACATATCGCTGAACTGGCTGCTTCCGGGCGCCGTACTCCTCCTGGGCATGCTGGCGGCGGTAGCGGTACTCGCGCGCGGCAAGCGCTCCTCGGGGGCGAAAGCGAGCGCGGACGACTCGTGGGAGCGCAGCGAGGAACGCCGCAGGCGCAAGGAAGCCATATACGGCACCGCCTCCTACGTCTTGTTGTTCTGCTGTGCGGCGGTGGCCGCCGCGCTCTCCTTCCACGGCCTGGTCGGCTTCGGCCAGCAGAACCTCAACCTGTCCGGCGGCTGGGAGTACCTGGTCCCGTTCGGCCTGGACGGTGCGGCGATGTTCTGCTCGGTCCTCGCGGTGCGCGAGGCCAGCCACGGTGACGCCGCCCTCGGCTCCCGGATACTCGTATGGACGTTCGCGGGCGCCGCGGCCTGGTTCAACTGGGTGCACGCTCCCCGGGGTCTCGGCCACGACGGCGCACCGCAGTTCTTCTCCGGCATGTCCCTGTCGGCGGCCGTCCTGTTCGACCGCGCGCTGAAGCAGACCCGCCGGGCGGCGCTGCGTGAGCAGGGTCTGGTGCCGCGTCCGCTGCCGCAGATCCGCGTCGTGCGCTGGATGCGGGCGCCTCGCGAGACGTACAGCGCCTGGTCGCTGATGCTCCTGGAAGGCGTACGCAGCCTCGACGAGGCCGTTGACGAGGTCCGCGAGGACAAGCGTCAGAAGGAGGCGGCCCGAACGCGCCGCCGCGACAAGGAGCGGGTCGAGCGGGCGCAGCTCAAGGCGATCAGCCGGGGCCACCGTGGCTTCGTCGGCCGCGGGCGGCAGTTGGAGGCGCAGGCCACCCTGGAGCGGGCCTCGGAGCGAGCCTCCGCGGAGCCTGCCATATCGACGCCGGAGCAACTGCCCGTGCGCTCACGTCCGTCCCTGGAGCCCGTCCGCAGCGGAGCTGAATCCGCCACCACCTCCTCCGTCGACCTCACCGCGGAGGACGACACCATGGCGCTGCCGCGCCTCGACTCCCTGGAGCGCAAGCTCAAGGACCTGGAGAAGCAGTTCGGTTAGAGACGCCGGACGAGACACACGGCACGACACGGACGGGGCGCGGCTCATGCGAGCCGCGCCCCGTCCGTGTCGTGTGGTCGCTGTCGTGTGGTCGCGTCGTGTGGTCGCTGTCGTGTGGTCTGCTGTGCTGTGACGGGGGGTGGGATGCCGGTTCAGGCGATGCCCGCGTCCAGCTCGAACCACACCGCCTTTCCCACCCCGTGCGCCCGCACGCCCCACGCGTCGGCGAGAGACTGCACCAGGACGAGGCCCCGGCCGTGCGTGCCGTCGTCGGCTTTCGGCGCGCACAGCCGGGGCCTGAGGGCCGCGAAGTCCCGTACCTCCACCCTCAGACCACGGCGACCGACGGTCGCCTTAAGGATCGCGTCGTGGTCGGTGTGGACGAGTGCGTTGGTGACGAGCTCACTGGTCAGCAGCTCCGCGACCTCCGCCCGTCCGGGCCTGCCCCAGTGCCGCAACAACTCGCGCAGCGCCCTGCGCGCCTCGGGCACCTCCCCCAGGTCCGCCCGTCCGAGTCTGCGGTTGAGCTGCGGTGCCTGCGCCCCGTCCGGGGCGCTGTCGGTTTCTTCCTCCACTGTCTCCGCCGAGAAGGCCCCTGTCGCAATGGGACCGCCTCCTCGTGCCTGCCTCTTCATGACCCCCGCCCGCGTGCCGATGTCGGTTCCCCTCCTGCTCGAACACGTTCACGGGGATCCTTGCCCATCGGCCCATGAGCCAGTCATGTCCAATCCTCAACGGCCGGGTGTTCGGCCACCGTTGTGTCGCTGCTTGCAAGGGGGCTGACACCCCGTGCGGCACCTTCCGAGCCGCCGGAAAGTCGCGCGGCGGACCGCCGGTTCGAGGCGGTGATCGCCCCGGGGCACGCGGTGCGACCCCGGTCCCGGACGACGGGCCGAGGGCCCGCGGTACGAGGCCTCCGTAACGCCACTGACGTCTCCACCTACGCAACCGTCACCTGCCGATCGTCACTCCGGCGATCGCAGGCCGAACGGCGCGGCCGAGTCCGAGGACCGCGGTCGCGCCGGCCGTCCCGATCCCGTGCGCCGGAGGGACGGTGACCGCGGACGGTGGGCCCATCCACCGACCCCCTTCTGCCGACCTCGCCGTAGCCGCCGAAGGGACAGGGCCGTCGGTCCCGGACGCCGGGGTGGGCGGAGATACGCCTGCCTGCGGCTTGCGAAACTGGCCGGAATGCACGGGTCGCTCGGCGGTGAACCCGGGGGCTCACAAGGGTGGTGCGGTGCTACGGCTGCGCTGGGCTCGGGAACCGCGGCCCGGCTACTTGCCGGCGACGCCCTTCGTGCCGATGTGGAAGATCTTGTGGCCGCCGTCCATGTCGACGACGAGCCTTGTCGTCTCGCCGCCGCCCCAGGTGAGGGTGACCACGGCCTCGGTGTAGTCCGCGGTGCCGTTGTCGGTCACCTTCCATGCGAGCGGGACGTTCTGGGCCCGCAGGACGCCGTTGGCGTGCTCCTTCGCCTCCCAGGCCGCCAGCTCCTTCTGGAAGCCGGTGCTGAGGTAGTTCCTGCGCAGGGCGTCCGCCAGCCTGCCGCCGTCGTCCGCGTCCGTCACCGCGTCGATGTAGGCGCCGTAGAAGTCGGCGATGCGGGTGACGTTGTCGGACGGCTTGCCGCTGACGGAACGCGGTGCGCCGGCGGAGGCCTGGGCCGTGACACCGAGGCCGAGGGCCAGGGCGAGGGCCGCGGCCACGGCCGTGCGGCGGGTGGTGGTGCGGCGAGTGGTCGTGTCGCGGATGGCGGTGTTGCGGTTCATGTGCGTTCCCCGTTTTCGTGCGTGCTGTGGTCGATGTCGGTGCGGTCGTGCCGTGGTCGAGGCTGCGGGCCGCCCTCCCGACCCCCGTGACGAGAGGGCGGCCCTGGTCTTCTTCGGTGGTCGCGCGACGGTAGGTGGTCGCGCGACGGTCAGCGGAGCTTGGTGACCGCGGCCGTCGTCGTCTTCTTGAAGGCCTTGACCGGCGCGTCGTCGAAGTCGCCCATCTGGCCCCAGTCCACGACCGTCACGGTCCGGCCGTCCCGGCCCACGGAGAGGAGGCTGATGTCGGTCGCGCCCCAGGAGGCCTCGGTGTGCAGGCCGTGGACGTGGGCGCCCTCCTCCACGGGCAGCGTGCCGTAGTCCCTGCCGGTGGCCTCGATCTCGGGGTCGGCCGCCTCGATCCGCGCCGGGCAGGAGGTGATGTCCTTGTTCAGCGCGGAGACCAGGGACTTCGCCGAACCACTGTCCGGCAGGACGACGGTGATCTGCCGGGCGCTCGTCTCCAGGTCGGTCCGGAAGTCGCGGTACCACACGTTCTCGTGGCCGGGCAGTGCCCGCAGACAGGTGTCCCACTCGAGGTCCTCCGGCTCACCGCGGGTGACCTTGCCGGCCGTCCAGGACGAGGTGGGGTGCGGCGGCAGGTCCGCGGCCGACAGGAAGCCGGGCCTGCTCGTGGCGGCGGCCGCCGGTTCGGCGAGCGCGGCGCCCAACGTGAGGCCGGTGACGGCGAGTACGGTGAGCGCTCCTGCTCGGGTGCGCTGTGACATGGGTGTCCCCCGTGAATGAGTACGTGGTGTGGGATGGCGCCCCGGCGGCGGGTGGTCGGTCCGGCCCTGGTCGGTGCGACACCAAGAGCATCAGCCGTCCCCGGGGCCGACCGCAACCGTCCCCGCCCGATCGGCCACGGTGGAACCATCCCAGGCCATCTGACGTGCAGGTACAGGGAGTGCCTGGGATGCCGTCCTGGGCCCGACGAACACGGGGGAACGGTGTCTGGCGAGGACGACGTAGCAGAGTTCGCGGCACTGCTGAGAGAACTGAAGGCCCGCACGGACCGCAGTTACGGTTCGCTGGCGCGGCGCCTGAACATGAACACCTCGACGCTGCACCGCTACTGCTCGGGGGACGCGGTGCCCCTGGACTTCGCTCCCGTGGAACGGTTAGCCGCGTTCTGCCAGGCGACCCCCGCGGAACGCCTCGAACTGCACCGCCAGTGGCTGCTCGCCGTGGCGTCCCGCCAGCGCCCACGAACCGCTGACGCCGCCACGGACGGCACGGCGACCGACCCCACCGATCCGGCGCCGCACGAGGGGACGCCGAAGACGGACGAGCAGACACCGGGCCCGGGTGGCGCGAGTGAGGACGTGTCAGGACTGGGTGAGGGCGCGTCAGGCCCGCGTGGGGAGGTGCCAGGCACGGGTGAGGACGTGTCAGCCCCCGGTAGGGACGCCTCGGGCACGTCGGCCCGTCGGCCCTGGTACCGCCGTCGGCAGACCATGCTCGGTGCGGCCGTCGCGACCGTGCTCCTGGCGACGTGGGGCACCGTGTCGGCCCTGTCGGCGGACCGCCCGCCGGCCGACACCGTCGGCACCGCCCCCGACCGGACCCCTACGACGACGGCCACGGACGGGCCCCGCCACCCCTCGCCCACCCCCCGCAGCCCCTCCCCCAGCGTCTCGCCCGGCCGCTCCTCGATGTCGTCGCCCCCACCCTCGCCCTCAACCAAAATGCGGGTTTCCCCGACTCCCGGGAAGAAGGGCGGCCCGTCGGCGGCCGCACAGGGCGACGCCCCCGCGCCCGACGCCCAGCCTCTCGCCTGGACGGCCGACTCCCAGGTCTGGAACCTGGGTTGCGGCCACGACTACGTGATCGACAAGACGCCCGAGCAGGTCCCGCCGCCCCCGGTCCAGCAGGACGCCGGCACGTGGGCGGCGACCCAGGACGCGGTGCACGGCCACGAGACGATCGTGCGCATCTCGGTGCAGGGTCGGTCGTCCACGGCCGTGGTCCTGGACGCGCTGCGGGTCCGCGTCGTCGGCCGTGCCGCGCCCGCGTCCGGCAACGCCTTCGCCATGGACCAGGGCTGCGGCGGCGAGCTCACGCCGAGGTCCTTCGCCGTGAACCTCGACGCCGACCGGCCCGTCGTGCGCTCGCTCCCCGGCGCCGACAGCGAACACACCATCCCCGCCGTGCACTTCCCCTACCGGGTCTCCGCCGAGGACCCCGAGGTGCTGCTGGTCAGCGCGCGGACCGACACCTGCGACTGCCAGTGGTACCTGGAACTCGACTGGTCCTCCCAGGGCCGCTCCGGCACGATCCGCGTCGACGACCACGGCCGCCCGTTCCGCACCAGCGGCATCAAGGGCCTGCCCCGCTTCATGTACGACACCTCCGGTCGGCGTTGGACGCGGTACGCGTAGGTCGCATCGACTCGCCCCCGCTCACGCCTCCCAGACAGCGGCAGCCGTACGGTCGTCCGCGTACCCCTTGACCCTGACCTGGGCGTCGGCGAGGAACGCGGCGAGGCCGGGCGGGGTGGGGTCGGACCATCGGCCGGTGAGGTACCGGCCGAGCTCGGGCTCACCGCGCAACGGCTCGGCCAGGCCTCCCGTGCACATCAGGAGCGTGTCGCCGGGGCGGGCGATGGAAGCACGGAAGCGGAAGGGTTCACGCGGGGGTTCCGGGGCCGGTTCGTAGGGGCTCGGGGGTGTCGGGATGCCCAGGTCCATGGTCAGGCGGTCACCGTCGGGGGTCTCGGCGGGCGGTGAGCCGAAGCCGACGACCGGCTCACCGGTGACGTCGAGGACCCGTGGCTCGATGTCGTGCCAGACGCCGTCACGCAGCCGGAACAGTCCGCCGTCTCCGATGCCGAAGAAGACGCGGATGCGGCAGTCGGGGTCGGCGGGCAGGAGGAGGCAGCGCAGGGTGGCGGCGTACTCCTCGGGGGCGATGCCCTGTTCCGCGGCGCTGGCGCGGAGTTTGCCGAGGCTGCGGTCGGTGAGCCGGTGCAGGCCGGACTTCAGGTCGCCGCGCCGGCCCGCCGTGATGTCCTCGGCGAGCCGGGCGTGGCTGCGGCCCACCGCCCGGCCGATCCAGTGGCAGGCCTCGGCGGCCGCGCGATGGGCGCCGGAGGTGGCGCGGGCGCCGGTCGCCATGGCGACCAGGACCAGGGCGCGGTCGCCCGTTCCGAAGCGGGCGGTGAGGAGTGAGTCGCGTCGGGGCTCGCCACGGAACCGCGCGGAGTCGCCGCGCACCGAGGCCGCACGCAGGGTGCAGGCCCCGTACCGGGCACCGTCCAGCACGGTGTCCGCGACCAGCTCGTCGAGATCGTCCGGGTCGGCCGGGGGCAGCGCGGTGGGCTCGGCCTCGTAGGTGGGCGGTCCGGAGCCGACATGACCGACGGGTTCGGGAGGAACGAGGGGCATGTCGACGCGGGTTTCCCGCGGGTCGCTAGCAGTGTCCGGGCCCGGTGCGCGACCGGGCTGCTCGCGGCCAGGTCCTGGAGAATCGTCCCGCAGCGAACCGGCTCCGGTGTTCGTCGCGGCGGACGGGGGGTTGTCGGCGGCGAGGGGAGGACTTCCGACGGCGGGCGACACCTCCGCGGCGTCTCGCTCCGGGCCGGCAGGGGTGGCGGGTCGGGGTTCGGTGTCGGCGTCGGCGGAGGCCTGGGGGCGCGGCGGGCCCCACGGGGCGCCGAGGGGTGGAGAACCGATGGGCGGAGTGGCGAGGGGCGGGGGGCCGACGGTGGGCGACTCCTTCGCGGCATCCCGCTCCGGGCCGACCGACGTGGCGGACCGCGCGTCGCCGTCGGCGGGTGCGGAGGCAGGAGCGGGGACGCCGGGCGGTCCCCACGGGAGGCCGGGAGTCGGGGGGTAGGCAGGGGGTGGGGCGTCACCGTCGTGGCTGGCGCCCGGCGATTCCCAGGGCCGAGGCTGCGACGCCGGGGCGGCCAGGGGTGGAGCGCCCGGGATGTCGGTCGCGGGTACGTCCCGGTCCGGTCCGGCGTCGGGGACGGTGTCCGGACGGGTGCCGATGTCGGGGTCGGTGTCGGGGTCGGTGTCGCTCGCTTCGGCCGGGGCGGGTCCGGCGGCTCCCCGGGTGGGCGGGGCCGTCGGGAACGGGGGCGCGAAGGGGGGCGGGGGCGGCGGGGGTGCCGTGGGGAGCGGGGGTGGGTCCGGCGGGGTCGGAGGCGTTTGCCCGGGGGGCCGCGAGTCCGTGGGAGGCCGCGAGTTCGCGGTCGTGTCCTCGGGGATCCGCGAGCCCCGGGGTGTGTCCACGAGACCCTGCGAAGGCGGGGCGGTCGGGGCCGGGGGCTCCGGGGAAGTGTGTGGCCCCTTCTCCACGTCCTCCCGGCCCTCGGGATCCCGTTCCCGTTCCGCGAGGCCCGGTGGCTTCGGGCCCGGCGGGACGGTCGCGGGGCCCGGAGGCGGGTCGGGCGGCGGCTCCCAGGGGGCGCTCGGCGACGCGGGCGGTTCGGCACTCGGGGCGGGCACCGCACGCGCGGCGAGCCCGGTCCCTGGCCCTCCGCGCTCCCGGAACCCGTCCGGACCGGACCGCGGCGCCGGGATCGCGTCCTTGGGCTCCCCACGGGCTCCGGACCGCCCCTCCACCGCGTCCGCCGCTGAGGCGTAGCGGTCGTCGAGGGAGTCCGGTGTGGGCGTGGGGCGCGTGTCCTCGGTGGAGTCGTCGTACAGCTGGTCCCACCAGTCGTCCTCGTGACCGGTGGGCTTTCCCCCCTGCTGGCTCATGCCGCCAATTGTCCACCGCACGGGCCGTATGAAAACGGGGCATCCGGAAAAACCGGTACAGCGCGCCACCTCGAACGGCGGAGCGAGCCCCGGTGGTCTGCGCCTTCGCCGGTACTCCGGCACCCTGGACAGATGGGAGTGGTGGACCTCCTGCTGGTCGGTCTGGTCATCCTCCTCGGCGTGGGCGGCGTGCTGGTGCCCGGGGTGCCGGGGTCGTGGCTGGTGTGGGCCGCGATCATGTGGTGGGCCCTGAAGGATCCGCAGCCGCTCGCCTGGGCCGTCCTCGTGGGCGCCACGGTCGCCCTGTTCCTCTCCCAGGTCGTGCGCTGGGCCCTGCCGCCACGAGAGCTGCGCGCGAGCGGTGCCACCCCGCGCATGGCCGTCTACGCCGGCGTCGGAGCGTTCCTCGGCTTCTTCCTGATCCCCGTGCTCGGCGCGATCCCGGGCTTCATGGGCGGCATCTACCTCGAGGAACGACTCCGTCTGGGCCGGCACCGCGAGGCGAGGGCTGCCCTGCGCACGGCGATGCACTCGGGCGGCTCCAGCGTCCTGGCGGAGCTGTTCACCTGTCTGTTGATCATGGGGGCGTGGCTCGGAGCGGTGTTCTGGGGCTGAGCGGCGCCCCGTCAGAGGACTCCCTCAAGGGTGAGCAGGCTCGTCTTGCGCTCCAACCCGCCCGCGTACCCCGTGAGGGAACCGCCGGCCCCGATCACCCGGTGGCAGGGCCGCAGGATCAGCAGCGGATTGGCGCCGATCGCACCGCCGACGGCCCGTACGGCGGCCCGGGGCGCACCGATCCGCGCCGCGATCTCGCCGTACGTGGTGGTGGCCCCGTACGGCACGGTGTCGACGGCGGCCCAGACCCGCTCCCGGAACTCGCTGCCCGGCGAACTCAACTCCAGTTGGAACTCCTTGAGTTCTCCGGCGAAGTAGGCGGCGAGCTGTTCCTCGGCGCCCCGGAAGTGAGCGGGGTCGTGCCGCCAACCCTCCTGGACCGTACGGCCGTTCTTCTGGCCGGGCACGGACAGCGAGGACAGCGCTCCGGTCGGACCGGCGGTCAGGAGGAGCGGCCCGACCGGGCTGTCCAGGGTGGTGTATCGCGTCTCGATGGTCATGGGTACTCCAACTCCCCTGCTGCGCGCAGGTGTTGCAGGGCGTATGAGCGCCAGGGGCGCCAGCTGTCGGGGACGTCGGACCCTGGCGGCGCGACGTCGGGATCGCCGAGGGCGCGGGTGCGGATCGCGGCGACGGCGGGGGCGTCCAGGCCGGGCAGGGCGAGCAGTGCGGCCTGTGCGTCGTCCCGGTCGGCGCCGGGGTCCAGTCGTAGGGCTCCGTCGGCGAGCGCCGCGGCCAGCGCGCCCGCCGGTCCGGTCGGCTCGGCCTCGGCGAGGACGGCCGGCTCGGGAAACACATGGGTGAGCGGACCGCAGGGAGCGTCCAGCGCCTTCCCGTACCGCCGGACCAGCTCCGCGGCCTTCGTCCGCCCGACCAGGGTCCGCATCGCGAACTCCTCCGGATCCGCGGTTCCCGGCGACCGCAGTCCCGGTCGGGCGGCGACCAGCGGGGCGAGCCGTCGGTCGGCGCCGAGCCGCTCGTCCACGGCGTACGGATCGGCGTCGAGGTCGAACAGTCGGCGCAGCCGCTGGACGGCGGTGGTCAGATCACGGTGGTCGGTGAGGTCCAGACGGGCGTCCAGCCAGCCGCCGGGGTGCGCGCCGGACGCGGACCGCGCCGCGCCCGTCCGCTCGTCGACGGCGACGATGCCGGTGCCGTGCGGGAGCCGCAGCGTACGCCGGTACGTCCGCCGTCCGCGCGTCCCGCTCACAGTCTCGACGCCCGCCACGGCCTCCGCCTCCAGCAGGTCGAACACGGCCCCGGCCTGGTAGGGGCCCCGATGGGCGAGCCGCAGCGGTATCCCGGCGGTCGGCGTGGCCGTCCGCCGGACCGTCCGGTCCGCTCGGGGCGCGGTGGTGGTCCGCAGCTCGCTGGGGGTGGCCGCGTACACCTCCCGCATGGTGTCGTTGAACTGCCGCACACTGGCGAAACCGGACGCGAACGCGATCTGGGTGATCGGCAGGTCGGTGGTCTGCACCAGCACGCGGGCGGTGTGCGCCCGCTGGGCGCGGGCGAGGGCGACCGGTCCGGCGCCGAGCTCGGTGGTGAGCTGCCGTTGCACCTGCCGCGCGCTGTAGCCCAGCCGCGCGGCGAGTCCGGCCACGCCCTCCCGGTCGACGACGCCGTCGCCGATCAGCCGCATGGCCCGGCCCACCACGTCCGCCCGGACGTTCCAGTCGGCGGAGCCGGGCACCGCGTCCGGACGGCAGCGCCGGCAGGCCCGGAAGCCTGAGCCCTGCGCGGCGGCGGCCGTCGTGAAGAACCGGACGTTGTGCCGCTTCGGCGTCACCGCCGGGCAGCTGGGGCGGCAGTAGATCCCGGTCGTCACGACGGCGAAGAAGAACTCCCCGTCGAACCGCCCGTCCCTGCTGCGCACCGCTTCGTACCTGGTGTCCTCGTCCATCACGCCCTCCAGTGTCGACGACGCGATCGGACCCGGCTAGCGGAAATCGGACGTGGACCCGCCGGGCATCCCGCACCCCCGTCCCGCACCCCGTCCGGCACCCCCGTCCCGCACCCCGGGGCGCCCTATCCCCAGCGCCCCCTCTTCGCCTCCATCGCCGCCTTCCCCTCGGCTCCCTTCCGCTTCCAGTCCTTCCTGATCTCGGCCCGGAGCCTCGCGTCGGTCTTGGCCACGATCCGCTGGTTCTCCCGGATGAGCTTGCGGTAGCTGTCCAGTCGCCGCTCACCCAGCTCGCCGGAGTCGATCGCGGCGAGCACGGCACACCCCGGCTCGCTCTCGTGCGCGCAGTCATGGAACCGGCACCGCGCGGCCAGCTCCTCGATCTCGGAGAACACCTGTCCGACGCCGGTCTCGGCGTCCCACAGTCCGACGCCCCGCAGCCCCGGGGTGTCGATCAGGACACCCCCGGTGGGCAGGGCGAGCAGGTTTCGGGTGGTCGTGGTGTGGCGGCCCTTGCCGTCCGCGTCCCGGGTGGCCCGGACGTCCATCACATCCTCGCCGAGCAGTGCGTTCGCGAGCGTCGACTTGCCCGCGCCGGACTGCCCGAGCAGCACCGACGTACCGCCGCCGACGACGGCGACCAGGACGTCGAGTCCGTCCCCGCCCATGGCGCTGACCGCCAGCACGGGCACACCGGGCGCGGTCGTCTCCACGTCCTGGACGAGGTGGGCGAGGGTCGCCGCTTCCGGTACGAGGTCGGCCTTGGTCAGCACGACCACCGGCTGCGCCCCGGACTCCCAGGCCAGCGCGAGGAACCGCTCGATACGGCCGAGGTCGATCTCGACGGCCAGCGACACGGCGACGATGGCGTGGTCGACGTTGGCGGCGAGGATCTGCCCCTCGGACCGTTTGGAGGAGGTGGAGCGCACGAAGGCGGTACGGCGCGGCAGACACGTCCGTACATAGCGAGGGTTTCCTCCGGGCTCGACGGCGACCCAGTCGCCGGTGCACACGACCCGCATGGGGTCGTGCGGGGTGACGAACGCGGTGTCCGCCCGGACGATCCCGTCGGAGGTGATCACGTCGCACTGCCCGCGGTCGACCCGGACCACCCGGCCGGGCAGCAGCCCTTCGGACACGTAGGGGGCGAACTCGTCCGCCCATGCCTCGTCCCAGCCGTAAGGGGCGAGCGCGGAGAAGGCAGAGAAAGCTGATGTGGAAGACAAGGGGAACCCTTCACAGGGGGCGGCCCCGGCACGCGCGTGCAGACGCGCGGAAGTGAGGAACGGTCAGCCGGTGGCCACGGAGGTGGACTTGATGAACTCCTGGATGCGGGCAACGCCCATCACAGTGACAGCCATCGGTCGACACCTCCTCGCAAGCTCGCACTCGCCCGCGGGGCCGGACGGCCACCGCGGGAACGCCCTCACTTTAGCCCGCTCGCGGCAGGCCACGCCAAGCCTTTTCCTCCGGCCGGAGAGGAGACCGCTACCCCTTCGTGCAGCCGTGCCCGTTCAGGGTGAAGTCGTAGCCCGGGGAGTTCTTGCCCTGCCAGGAGGCGAGGAAGCCGAAGGAGAGGGAGCCGTGGGCGGGGACCGACTTGTTGTAGTCGGCGGCGGTGGCGGTGACGCGGGAGTCGTCCTGGGAGAAGCTCGCGTCCCACATCTGGCCGACCTTCTGGCCGTCGTGGAAGGACCAGCCGACCTGCCAGGAGTCGAGGGCCTGTTCCGAGGTGACGGTGATGGTGGCCTGGAAGCCGTCGGGCCACTGGTTGACCAGGTCGTAGCTGACGTCACAGGTCGCCGCGGCTTCGCTCGGGGTGGGCTCTGGGTCGTCGCTGGGGGCGGCGGACGAGGCCGTGCCCTGGGCCGTGGCGCCGGGGTTCTTCTCCTGGGACTTCTTGGGTATGGGCGTCGTCGCCGCGGGGGCCGACGACCTCGGGGAGCTGGTGGAGCGCGCCTCGGTGGACGGAACGGACGGGCCGGGGTCGGCCACCGGCTGACGGTCGGCGTCGCCGGAGGGTGCGGCACCGTTGTCGGTGCCGCCCGGCATCATCGACACGGCGAGCGCCAGCAGGGACACCAGGACGGCCGCGACGAGGAGGCCGTTGCGCGCGACGCGGGCCTTGTGGGCACCGGGGTTCGGCGGCGCGCCGTCGCTGTCCGCCGGGCCCGGGCGACCGGCGCCGAGGCGCACCTCGGCGGCCCGTCGGCGACGTTCGAGGTAGGCGAGGCCGCCCCAGCCGATCACCCCGCCGGCCAGCGCCCCGGGCAGTCCGCCGCCGTGCAGCCGCAGACAGGCGGCGGCCTCCGCGCAGTCCACGCACCGGGCGAGGTGCCGGGAGAGGTCCTTCGGGGTGTCGGCGGCGGGCGACCGGGTCACCGCGTCGAGCAGCCGGGCGTAGCTGCGGCACTGCGCGGCCATCGGGGTGTCGAGGTGGGCGCGGTGGCAGCGGTCCCGGAACAGGCCTCGTACCTGGGCGAGTTCCTCGTCGGCGACGGCCGGGTCCAGGCCGAGCCGACGGGCCACCACGGGCAGCGGCAACGCCTCCACCTCGGCCAGCCACAACAGGGCGGCGTCCGGTTCCTGGAGGTCACGCAGGCCGCGCAGGGCGAGCGGGCGGCTCAGCGGGGGGCCGGTGTAGCGTGCGGCCTTCTCCGAGTTGAGCCACAGCCGCAGTTCGGGGTCCAGCATGTGGCCCTGCCCCTGGATCTCCCAGGCGGCCGCCGTGTTGCGTACGGCGGTCAGCAGCAGCGGGATCCTGGGCAGGCGGGCCGGGCGGCGGCCGGTGCCGCGGGTGGGAGCGGACTGCGCCTCGCGTGCCTCGCGCATGCCCAGGGAGAACGCCTCGGTGGCCAGCTGGGTGGCCGCGGTGGAGCCGGACGTGCACAGGTCGGCGTAGGAGAGCACGGCATCCCAGCACTCTGAGAACAGCGCGGCCTCGGCGGCGTCCTGGGGAGTCGGCAGGTCGGACATGGGTCTCCTGCGTTCACAAGCGAGGTCAACTCGCCTTACCGGCAAAGGAGTTGGGGGGAAGCCTCACGGCAGGAGAAGAGCTTTTCACGTCTGCTACACAACTGACAAGCTGGCTATTCAAATTCCCGCGGACCAGCGCTCCCTCGAGTTATACGCAAGGGGTGACAAGAAGTATCAATGCCGGGGCCGACGGATTCCGCGGCCCCGGCAAGTGAACTACCGCACTTCGACTTCCCTACACCTCGACCGGCTCGTCCGCCGAGAGGCTGTCCATGAAGGAGCTCACGGAGAAGACCGCACGGCCGGGCCCGGGCGGGCCGTAGCCGGGGGGCGAGGACAGACCGAAGTCGTCCATGGTGGCGCGGTAGGCCTCCAGCAGCCGGATGTGGTACTCAAGCGGCGCGCCCTGCGGGTTGGCCTTGCCGAGCGGGGTCGTCGGCTCGGGGCACCAGGTGGTGAAGCGGGGCGTGATGCCGTGCGACATGAAGAAGCGCAGGCCCTCGGTGGTGGACGCGATGGCCTCATCGACGCTGGTGAAGCCGGAGGGCTCGGCCATCTCCACGCCCGCCACGAAGTTGGGGATCACATTGCGGGCGCCGAAGACGTCGGCGGAGTCGAGGATGCGCTTGTGCCACTCGTCGCGGCCGACGTAGCGCTCCTTGCCCGGGCAGTACAGCTCGAACAGCCGGCGGTCCCACACCTCGAAGTTGGGGTGGTAGATCTGCACGCCGTAGTCCTTGAACCGCTGCACGTCGTCCTTGGGCAGCGCCTGCGCGACGACCTTGCCGATCCAGCGGCCGGGGAAGCGCTCCTCGATGGCCTTGGCGTAGTGGCCGTAGAAGTCGGCCTCGTCACGCCCGGCGACCGTCTTGGTGATCGCGCCGCCGGTGAGCGTGTAGGCGGTGGACGCCTTCGCGGTGTCGTACCGGTCGATGATCTCCAGTGCTTCGAGGACCTCCTCGACGTCCTTCACACCGGTGTACGGCCGGCCCGCCGCCTTGTGCTGGCGCCAGTTGTGGTTGATGTCGCAGTACTGGCACTCCTCCTTGGCGCCGAAGTACTGGCAGACCCGGAAGACGGTGAGGTAGATCAGGTAGCCCCACTGGATGGTCGGGGCGACCTCCATCACCGACTTCCCGTTCGCGAGGGTGTGCCGGTAGTACTCCGGCATCGGCGGCACCCCGACATCGGCGATGCGCTTGCCGTCGAGATAGAGCCCGAGCACGCCGTCCTCGTCGGCCGCGACCCGGTAGGGCGACGCCGGGTTCACGCGCACCGAGACGACGGTCCGCCGCAGGTCGTACGGCCCGCCGGTCAGGACGATCTCCTCCGGGGGCCGGCGCAGTGCGGCCTCGCCGAGCTCGGGCAGGGTGCCGTGGTCGAACGAGAAGATGAAGTACGACTTCGGTTTGACCTCGCCGCCCTCGTTGTCGCTGAGGGCCGAGGCGTCGAAGGCCACTCCGCCGCGGAGCAGATCCTCCTTGAAGACGGCTTCCCGTGGTACGTGGGGGAACCTCTCCATCAGATCCTCGACCAGCGCGGTGCGGCTGTCCATCCTGTGTCTCCTCCCGGATCGGACGTACGACTCCTCACGGTATGCCCTCGCTGGGGCGTCGCCGGTGCCGGGGCCCCTCGCGCCGAACAGCAAGCGATTGACCAAGGCGAGCCACCCGGGAGCGCACCCGCCCGGCGCCCGAGGTACCTTCCACCTGGGCGTGCCTGGATCTCGTCAGGCCGGATTCTCGACAGGGAGGGGCCGCGGGATGACCGAGACGGTGACCAACTGGGCCGGCAACATCACCTACACGGCCAAGGAGCTGCACCGGCCGCACTCGCTCACCGCGCTGGCCGCCCTGGTGGCCGACAGCGCGAAGGTGCGGGTGCTGGGCAGTGGGCACTCCTTCAACGCGATCGCCGAGCCGGGCGCCGACGGGGTCCTGCTGTCGCTGGCCGCGCTGCCCGCCGAGGTCGACGTCGACTCGTCGGCCCGCACGGTACGGGTCGGCGGCGGCGTCCGGTACGCGGAACTGGCGCGGCGGGTGGACGGGGCCGGGTTCGCGCTGCCGAACATGGCGTCCCTGCCGCACATCTCGGTGGCCGGGTCGGTGGCGACCGGCACCCACGGCTCGGGCGTCGGCAACGGCTCGCTCGCCGCGGCCGTGCGTGAGGTGGAGATCGTCACCGCGGACGGGTCCACGGCGGTCATCGGGCGTCAGGACGAGCGCTTCGGCGGTGCCGTCACGTCCCTGGGCGCCCTCGGTGTGGTCACGGCGCTCACCCTCGACCTGGAGCCCGCCTTCGAGGTCGAGCAGCACGTGTTCACCGAACTGCCCCTCGCGGGGCTGGACTTCGAGACGGTGGCGGCCGCGGCGTACAGCGTGAGCCTGTTCACCGACTGGCGGGCGCCCGGTTTCCGGCAGGTGTGGCTCAAGCGGCGCACGGACCAGCCCGCGCCGGACTTCCCGTGGGCGGCGCCGGCCGTCGAGAAGATGCACCCGGTGCCCGGGATGCCGGCCGTCAACTGCACCGAGCAGTTCGGGGTGGCCGGGCCGTGGCACGAGCGGCTGCCGCACTTCCGGGCCGAGTTCACGCCGAGCAGCGGCGCCGAGTTGCAGTCGGAGTACCTGCTCCCGCGCCGCCTCGCCGTCGAGGCGCTGTACGCGGTGGACGGTGTCCGGGACACGGTCGCCCCGGTGCTGCAGACCTGCGAGGTGCGTACCGTCGCCGCCGACGCACAGTGGCTGAGCCCCGCCTACGGACGGGACACCGTGGCGCTGCACTTCACCTGGATCGAGGACACCGCCGCGGTGGTGCCGGTGGTGCGGCGACTGGAGGAGGCGCTGGACGCGTTCGACGCACGGCCGCACTGGGGGAAGGTCTTCACCGTCCCGGCACATGAGCTGCGCTCGCGGTATCCGCGACTGGGCGATTTCCGGGAACTTGCGGGGGCACTCGACCCGGAGGGTAAATTCGCCAACACCTTCGTCCGGGACATTCTCGCCGGGTGACTTTATAAAGCCCCTTTCCTAACCCCTTGTCGAAAAGTCCCGGCAGCCCATAGCCTTGCGCCGCGCCGGTGCAGATGCCGTCCCGGCCTGGTCTGGAAGGGATGGGGGCGACACCGGTGAAGCGCACATCACGTGACATCCGCACCGCGAACCGCTACGAGGTGCTGCGCCAGATCATCGCCGCGTCACCCACCTCCCGGCAGGAGCTGGCCGCCGCCACCGGCCTGAGTCTCGCCACGGTGGCCACCCTCGTCGGCGAGCTGCTGGACCTCCGGATGATCACCGAGGTCGGGTTCGAGGACTCGGCGGGCGGCCGTCCCCGCGGCCTGGTCGCGGTCAACGCGTCCGGCGGCGCGCTGATCGGCGTGGACATCGCGGAGACGTACGTCCATGTCGAGCTGTTCGACCTCGGGCTCAACGTCCTGGCCCGCGCCGACGAGGACGTACGCCCCGGCGAGAGCCGCCCCGAGCAGGTGGTCGGCCATGTGGTCGCCGCCGTCGGCTCGGTGGTCGCGCAGGCCGGGATCGAGGGCGCCCGGGTGCTCGGCGTCGGGGTGAGCGTGCCGGGACAGGTGGACCGGGCCACCGGCATCTCGGAGTACGCGCCCAACTGGGACTGGCACGACGTACCCCTGCTCGACCTGCTGACCGAGTACATCGCCTATCCCCTCTACCTGGACAACCCGCTGCGTGCCTGCGCGGTGGCCGAGCTGTGGTTCGGGGCGGCGCGCGGACGCGGGAACGCCGTGGTGGTGAACCTCGGGACCGGGGTCGGCGCCGGACTGGTGCTGGGCGGCGGGCTGCACCGGGGCGTGAGCAACAGCGCCGGCGAGTGGGGCCACACCACGATCGTCCTGGACGGACGGCCGTGCCGGTGCGGCAACCACGGCTGCGTGGAGACGTACGTCGGCGCCCCCGGCATCATGCTGAACCTGCGGGAGCGTGCCCCGGACAGCGCGCTGCTGCACCCGCAGGACCAGACGGCCACCATCGACGCGCTGGCCCGGGGGATGGTCGAGCACGACCCGGTGGCGGTCGAGGTGGTCCGCGACACCGCCCGTTACCTCGGCGCCGGCATCGCCGACCTGGTGAACGTGTTCAACCCGGAGGTGGTCGTGCTCAGCAGCTGGGTCGCGGCCACCCTCGGCGAACCCCTGGTTGCCGAGGTGCGCGAGGCGGTGGCCCGGCACGCGCTGCCGCGGCCGATGGCCGCCACCGAGATCGTCCTGTCCCCCATCCCCTCCGACCCGGCATGCCTGGGCGCCGCGACCTTCGCGCTCGAAGGGGCCCTCCAGTCGGTGGGCCAGCGTTCCGCGAAGCGCGCCCCGGCCGCGAGGGGCCGCACCGCACGACCCGCTTGACCTGACGTCTCACGGCGGCTCACCACCCCATGACGTCCGGTATCCCGAACATTACGCAACGCTTCGAACAGGCTTCGTCCAACCCCTTGCCGAAGCCTTAGCCGAAGGCTAGCGTCCCGCCACCGCACCACTTTTTGAGCCATTTCACGCTGAACGACAGAGCCGCAGCCGTACTCGAGACAAGGACGTCACCATGTCGGCATTGAGCAACAGCAGCTGGGACCGCCGGACCGTTCTGCGGGCCGCCCTGGGCCTGACCGCCGCCGGCGGTCTGGCCGCGTGCGGCGGCAACAACGGCCGCGGCGGCGGATCCGGGTCGGGCGTCAATCTGACGCAGTTCTTCCACGCGTACGGCGAGGCGGGCACCGAGCAGGCCATCAAGAAGTACGCCAAGGCCTACGACAAGGCCAACGTGACCACGCAGTGGATCACCAGCGCCGACTTCGAGAGCAAGCTCTTCGCCACCCTGCTCACCAAGAACGCGCCCGACCTCTTCGAGTTCCACCCGCAGATACAGATGATCAAGAGCGGTCAGGTGGCGGACCTGACCGACATCATCAACCCGGTCAAGGACGACTTCAACCCGGCCGACATCAAGTCGCACACGGTCGACGGGAAGATATACGGCGTCCGGATGATCGACGACCCGCAGTTCTTCTTCTACCGCAAGTCGATGCTGGAGAAGGCCAAAGTCGACGTGCCGACCACGCTCGACGAGCTGATGGAGGCCGCCGCCAAGCTCACCACCAGCAAGGTCAAGGGCCTGTACATGGGCAACGACCTGCACAGCGTCATCTTCCCGATGATCTGGTCGGCCGGCGCCGACACCCTCAACGAGAAGAACGAGATCGCCTACCACACCCCCGGCGTCATCGAGGGCATCAAGAAGATGCGCACTCTGTTCACCAGCGGCAACCTTCTCCTCGGCGCTCCGACCGAATCCTGGGACCCGTCCTCCTTCACCCAGGGCCTGTGTGCCATCCAGTTCTGCGGCATGTGGGCGATGCCGACGATCCAGGACGCGCTCGGCGACGACTGGGGCGTCTTCCCCTTCCCGAAGACCGTCGACTCCGGCAAGCAGTCGGTCTACAACGGCGGCTGGTCGATGTTCGTCAACGCCAAGGGCAAGAACGTCGACGCGGCCAAGGAGTACGTCAAGTGGCTGTGGATCGACCAGAAGAAGTACCAGGAGGAGTGGGCCACGTCCTTCGGCTTCCACATCCCGCCGCGCACCTCGATCGCGCAGTCCGCCACCAAGCTCAAGTCGGGCAACGCCGCTGAGGGCGTCAAGCTCTTCAACGAGTTCGGGCACTTCGACAACATCGGCTGGACCCAGGCCATGATCACCGCCCTTGAGGACGTCTTCGCCAACTCCGTCCGCAAGGACATGGCCCCGGAGAAGGCCCTCGACAGGGCCGACGCGGCCGTCAACCGCGAGCTCAAGAAGCTCTTCGGATAGACCGCGGGACGGATCAGCGACATGTCGACGACCAAGACGCGCGACCTCGCGCGCCCCGCCCCGGCCAAGGCCTCCCCGGCCAAGCCGCGGCGGGGTCTGCGGGGCAGCCCCACCTTCAACTTCTGGCTCTTCTGCGGGCCGTTCCTCATCGGTCTGGCGATCTTCGTCTACGCGCCGATCCTCTGGAGCCTCTGGCTCAGCTTCTTCGAGGCCCGCTTCACCGTCACACCCGACAAGTTCGTCGGCTTCGAGAACTACACGTACATGCTGACGAACGACGACTTCGTCGGCTCGCTCGGCACCTTCACCGCCTTCGCCGCGTTCATCGTGCCCACCACCTGGGCGCTTTCGCTGAGCCTGGCCCTGCTGGTGAACCGGCTGCGCTTCATGCGGGCGTTCTTCCGGTCGGTGTTCTTCCTGCCGACCGCGTGCAGTTATGTGGCCGCCTCGCTGATCTGGAAGATGTCCATCTTCAGCGGCGTCCGCTTCGGCCTGATGAACACGGTCCTCGGCTGGTTCGGGATCGAGAACATCGCCTGGCTGGCCGACCCCAATCCGCCCTGGTACTGGCTGGTCATCGTCACCGCGCGTCTGTGGCTGCAGTCCGGCTTCTACATGATCCTGTTCATCGCGGCGCTCCAGAACATCCCCGGCGAGCTGTACGAGGCCGCCGCGATCGACGGCGCCAAGCCGGGCTGGCAGACCTTCCGGTACATCACCCTGCCCCAGCTGCGCGCCACCTCCACCGCGGTGATCCTCCTGCTGCTCATCGCCGCCTACCAGGCCTTCGACGAGTTCTTCAACCTCCTGTCGAAGACCACATGGGGCCGCCCACCCCTCGTCGAGCTGTACTACAAGGCCCTCGGTGAGAGCCAGGACTACGGTTCCGGCAGCGCGGGCGCGGTCATCCTGACCGTGTTGATCTGTGCCGTGACCCTGCTCCAGGGCAAGTTCATGGGCTTCGGAAGGGGGGACGAGTCCAAGTGACCACCACGATGCCCGAGGTGCGGGAACCCGCACCGCCGTCAGACAAGTCCCGCCGTGACAAGCGCGGTGGCGGCGTGATGAGCTCCACCGGCCTCTACATCGCCACCGGGATCGCCACCTTCTTCTTCCTGATTCCGTTCTACCTGCTGATCCGCAACGCTCTCTCCACCGACGCCGAGATCACCGGAGAGAACTGGAAGTTCTTCCCCACGAACATCCAGTGGGGCAACATCAGCGAACTGTTCACCGACGAGACGGTGCCCTTCGCCCAGTCCCTGTGGAACTCGGCGATCGTGGCCACCCTGCACACCGCCGGCGTCCTGCTGGTGTGCTCCCTCGCGGGCTACGCTCTCGCCCGCATCCCGTACAAGCACGCCAACAAGGTCTTCTACGCCGTCCTGGGCACCCTGATGGTCCCAACGGCGGTCACCTTCGTTCCGAGCTTCGTACTGGTGTCGTCGCTCGGCTGGGTGGACACTTACCGAGGTCTCATCATTCCGGGGCTGTTCAGCGGCTTCACCTGCTTCCTGTTCCGGCAGTACTTCCTGGGGTTCCCCAAGGAGCTGGAGGAGGCGGCAAGGGTGGACGGGCTGGGCTACTGGGGTGCGTACTGGCGGATCGTGGTGCCGAACTCGCTGAACTTCTTCGCGGCGATGGCGACCATCACGTTCATCAACGGCTGGAACTCCTTCCTGTGGCCATTGGTCATCGGCCAGGACCCGGGCTCGTGGACCGTCCAGGTCGCGCTCTCCAACTACATGACCAACCAGACCGTCGTCTTCCATCTGATCTTCATGGCCACCGCCTTTTCCATATTGCCCCTGGTGTTCGTCTTCCTCTTCCTCCAGCGCTGGCTGGTGCAGGGGATCGCACAGACCGGCATCAAGGGCTGAGCAAGGAGACCGATGTCCTTCCGCACCACCCCCGCTGTCGACTACGTCGAGGACGTCTCGCCGGGCAGCGGGGCGCTCCCGCCCCGTGCCTGGTACGCGTCCTCGGATGCCGCGTCGCTGTCGCTGAACGGCAGCTGGCGCCTGCGGCTGTCGGCCACGGCCGACGCCGAGGACGACTCGTTCGCCGAGGAAGGCTACGACGCCGGGGGCTGGGCGGAGATCACCGTCCCTGGGCACTGGGTCCTGCAGGGCGACGGTGCCTTCGGGGCGCCGATCTACACCAACGTCCTCTACCCCTTCCCGGTGGACCCGCCGCACGTCCCGACCGAGAACCCGACCGGTGACCATCTGCGGGACTTCGACCTGCCGTCCGACTGGCCCGCGGACGGCGGGACGGTGCTCCGTTTCGACGGCGTGGAGTCCTGCGCCAGGGTCTGGCTGAACGGCACGGACATCGGTGAGTTCAAGGGCTCGCGGCTGGCGCACGAGTTCGCGGTCGGCCATCTCCTGAAGCCGGGCCGGAACGTGCTCGCGGTCCGTGTCCACCAGTGGTCGGCGGGCTCGTACCTGGAGGACCAGGACCAGTGGTGGCTGCCGGGCATCTTCCGTGACGTGACGCTGCTGCACCGCCCGGCGGGCGGTGTGCTCGACCACTTCGTGCACGCCTCCTACGACCACACCAGCGGCGAGGGCACCCTGCGTGTCGACTCCGACGTCGACGGCCGGGTGCTGGTGCCGGCGCTGGGCATCGACGTCGCGACCGGTGAGGCGGTCACCGTCGGGGTGCTGCCGTGGACCGCGGAGACCCCGAAGCTGTACGACGGCGAGCTGGTGACCGAGGGCGAGCGGGTGCCCCTGCGCATCGGTTTCCGTACCGTCGTGCTCGAGGACGGTCTGATCAAGGTCAACGGCACGCCGGTGCTCTTCAAGGGCGTCAACCGGCACGAGTGGCACCCGGAGCGGGGCCGCGCGCTCGACCTGGAGACCATGCGCGAGGACGTGCTGCTGATGAAGCGGCACAACATCAACGCCGTCCGCACCTCGCACTACCCGCCGCACCCGGCCTTCCTCGACCTGTGCGACGAGTACGGCCTGTGGGTCGTCGACGAGTGCGACCTGGAGACCCACGGGTTCGTCGAGCAGGACTGGCGCGACAACCCCGTGGACGACGACCGCTGGACCCCGGCCCTGCTGGACCGCGCGGCCCGCATGGTCGAGCGGGACAAGAACCACCCGTCGATCGTCTTCTGGTCCCTGGGCAACGAGGCCGGCACCGGCCGCGGCCTGACCGCGATGGCCGAGTGGATCCACGGCCGGGACTCCTCGCGGCTCGTGCACTACGAGGGCGACTGGAGCTGCCGCGACACCGACGTGTACTCGCGGATGTACGCCTTCCACGACGAGGTCGAGCAGATCGGCCGGCGCACGGACGGCGGCACCAAGAAGCGACGCCAGCTTCCCTTCATCCAGTGCGAGTACGGCCATGCCATGGGCAACGGCCCCGGCGGGCTCCTGGACTACCAGCGGCTGTTCGAGAAGTACGACCGGCTGCAGGGCGGCTTCATCTGGGAGTGGATCGACCACGGCATCAAGCACCCCGAGCTGGGCTACGCCTACGGCGGTGACTTCGGTGAGGAGCTGCACGACGGCAACTTCGTCTGCGACGGACTGCTCTTCCCGGACCGGCGGCCCTCCCCCGGCCTGGTCGAGTACAAGAAGGTCATCGAGCCGGTCCGCATCGACGGCGGCGGCGACGGCACCGTCCGCGTGACCAACCGGCACGACTTCGCCGACCTGTCCGCGCTGGTCTTCGAGTGGTCGTACCAGGTGGACGGCGAGGTGATCGAGGCCGGGACGCTGAACGTGCCCGCGCTGGCGGCGGGCGAGTCGGTCGACGTGAAGCTGCCGGAGCCGCCCGCCCAGACCCCCGGCGGGGAGTCCGGGTGGACGGTACGGGCGCTGCTGGCGGCCGACACCGCATGGGCGGCGAAGGGCCATGTGGTCGCCTGGGGCCAGGTCGCGGAGGCCGCCCGCCCGGTGCCCTCCCTCACGGCCACCGACCGGCCGGTGCCCGACGAGCGGCTGATCACGCTCGGCCCGGCCTCCTTCGACGCCCGGACCGGTGCGCCGCGCACCATCGGCGGGGTCACGGTCGAGGGCCTCCGGCTGGACGTGTGGCGGGCGACCACCGACAACGACGACGGCACGGAGTGGCGGACCGGCACTCAATACAGCGCGCTGTGGCGGAAGCTGGGCCTGCACCGCATGCGGCACCGGCTGGTGTCCGTGGAGCCGGGCGAGGACGCCCTGACGGTACGGACCCGGGTGGCGCCCGCCGCCGCCGAGGTCGGTCTGAGCACCGTCTACCGCTGGACCTCGGACGGCGAGCGGCTGCGGCTGACCGTGTCGGTGACCCCGGAGGGCGAGTGGACGCTGCCCCTGCCCCGGCTCGGCGTCCGCCTCGGGCTGCCGGGCTCGACGGACCGGGTGCGCTGGTTCGGCGGCGGCCCCGGCGAGGCCTACCCGGACACCAGGTCGGCCTCGATGACGGGCCGCTGGGAGTCCTCGGTCGACGAGCTGCAGACGCCGTACGTGCGCCCGCAGGAGAACGGGGCCCGGGCCGACGTCCGCTGGGTGGAGCTCGGCGGCCTCCGGGTCGAGGGTGACCCGGAGTTCTGGTTCAGCGCCCGGCGGTGGACCACCGAGCAGCTGGACGCGGCCTCGCACCGCACCGACCTCGAGGCCGGCGACACGGTGTGGGTGAACCTCGACCACGGCCTGAACGGCGTGGGTTCGCAGTCCTGCGGGCCCGGCCCGCTGCCGCAGTACCTGCTGCGCGCCGAGCCGGCCGAGTTCTCGTTCGTGTTCTCCGCGGTCGACCAGGGGCCGGACAGGCATTAGTCCAATTCGTTGATCCATAAATCCATTGACCGATTGATCGACATTCTGCAACGGTCTTGATGTGCCCCGCGGCCGGTCGGCCCTCCAAACCGACCGGCCGCATCTCATGCTCAGCAAGGGAGTACACAGCGTGAGCGGAAGCATCGAGGTCCGTGGCCTGTCCCGCGTCTTCCACACCAGCGTCCGCCGCCCCGGTCTCACGGGCACGCTGCGGTCCCTGGTCAATCCGGAACGGGTCGCCAAGCACGCCGTCTCGGACATCACCTTCGACGTCGCCCCCGGCGAACTCCTCGCCCTGCTCGGCCCGAACGGCGCCGGAAAGTCCACCACCATCAAGATGCTCACCGGCATCCTCACGCCGAGCTCCGGCGAGGCGAGGGTGGCGGGCCTGGTGCCGTACCGGGAGCGCGAGCGCAACGCCCGCAACATCGGGGCGGTGTTCGGGCAGCGCACGCAGCTGTGGTGGGACCTGCCGGTGCGTGAGTCGTTCGCGATCCTCAGGGACATCTACGAGGTGCCGAAGGCCCAACACGCGGCCCGTCTCAAGGAGTTCGACGACCTGCTGGACCTGTCGTCGTTCTGGGACACCCGGGTGCGTCACCTCTCCCTCGGCCAGCGCGTCCGCAGCGATCTCGCCGCCGCCCTGCTGCACGACCCGCAGGTCGTCTTCCTCGACGAACCCACCATCGGCATGGACGTGGTCGTCAAGGAGCAGGTACGGGAGTTCCTGCGCCACCAGGTCGAGGAACGCGGCCGTACCGTCCTGTTGACCACGCACGACATGACCGAGGTCGAGCGGCTCGCCGAACGGGTCATCCTGATCAACCACGGCAGGCTCGTCCTGGACGGCGGCCTCGACGAGATACGCCGCACGTTCGGCTCGACCTGGCAGGTCCGGGCGACCCTCGCCGACGCGCACACCGAGGTCGCGGCGCTGCCCGGGATCGCGGTGCTGCGACACGAGGGCCCGCAGGTCGTGTTCGGTCCCGACGGACCCGACGCGCCGTCCGTGCACCAGGCGCTGAAGGCGGTCATCGAGCGGTACGAGGTGACCGGCGTCGCCATCGACGAGGCGGACCTCGAGGACGTGATGCGGACCGCCTACGCCCAGGCGGGGGCGGTGTGATGGCCGTACTCCACGCCTGGCGCACCGCCCGGGTCACCCCGCTCGGCGAGCTGCACACCCCGCCCCGGATGACCGCCGTGCTGCTGAGGCTGACCGTGCAGGTGGTGCTGGTGGCCTCGCTGTGGCACGGCCTGTACGAGCACACCGGCACCACCGCGGGCCTCGACCGGGACCAGGCGGTCACCTACGCCGTGCTGGCCGTACTGGCTTCCCGGCTGCGGGAGTTGGACCAGTTCTCGGGCCGGGACACCGTCATCCAGCACATGCACTACGGCACCATCGTGTACTGGTACCTGCGCCCGCTGCCGCCCCGGCGCTACTACGCCCTGCGCGCCCTCGGGGAGCAGCTGTACGGGTTCGCGTGGGCGCTGGGCGGATACGTGCTGTGCCTCGCCGCGGGCGTCGTCGAGCCGCCCGCGTCGGCGGCGGTGGCGGGGGTGTTCGCGCTGAGTCTGCTGCTCGGCCAGTGGGTGCTGTACTACATCATGCTCGCCACGGACCAGTGGTGTTTCTGGGCGTTGCGCAACAACGCCGCGATCTTGATCCTGATCTTCGCGCAGAACCTGCTGTCCGGGGTGTACGCGCCGTTGTGGTTCTTCCCCGACTGGTTCGTCACCCTCAGCTCGTTCATGCCGTTCCAGGCGACGCTGAGTGTGCCGCTGTCGCTGTACATCGGCCGTATCCCGCTGTCGGACGCGGCCGGCCAGCTGGCGATCCAGGCCGCCTGGGTCGCGCTGCTGGCGCTGTTCACCCGGTTCCTGTGGCACCGCGCCGCCCGCCGTGTCATCTCCCAGGGAGGCTGATGCCCATGCATGCCGTCCGCATCGCGTGGCGTGTGACGCGTCTGAACTTCCGGGCGCAGCTGGAGTACCGCTCCGAGTTCCTGCTGATGGTGGCGATCGGCGCGATCTGGCAGGTGTCCGTGATCGTCTTCGCGACGGTGCTGCTGACCCGGTTCACCGGGATGGGCGGCTGGGGCAGCTCGGAGGTGCTGCTGATACCGGCGACGCGCATGCTCGCGCACGGATTGTTCGTCCTGGTGCTGGGCCGGATGCACGGCGCCGGCCGGTTGATCCAGGAAGGCATGATCGACGCCTATCTCCTCCGTCCGATGCCGGTGCACCGTCAGGTCCAGCTCTCCTACTTCCCCACCAACGCGATCGGTGACCTGACCGTCGCGGTCGGTCTGATGGCGGGCGCGCTCAGCCGCAGCGAGCTGGAGTGGACGGCGGGCCGGACCTCGTACCTGATCGCCGCGATCCTCGGCGGCATGCTCCTGGAGGCGGCCCTGTTCACGGCGGTGGCCTGTGCCTCACTGCGCTTCCCGGCCGCCGACTACTGGGGCCGCTGGCTGGAGGAACTGCTCGGCACCTTCGGCAGCTATCCGCTGAACGTGCTGCCGAAAGCGGTCGGCGGTTTCCTGACGTTCGGTCTTCCGCTGGCGTTCGTCGCGTACTTCCCGGCCGCCGTCCTCACCGGCCACGGCCACGACACCGGCGTCCCGTACTGGCTGGCGGCGGCCTCCCCGTTGCTGGGCGTGCTGGCGTATCTGGGGGCGCGACTGCTGTGGCGGCGGAGCCTGGCGCACTACGCGGGCGTGAACGGGTGAGGGCGGCGGCCTCAGTTCGGGTCCGACCGCCGGATCGGCGTGAACAGGGCGGCCACCGCGATCAGTACGCAGCAGCCGCCGGCGACCAGGCCGACCGGTGCCGTGCCCTGCCGGTCCGCCGTCCAGGTCAGGACGGCCGCGCCGATCGGGGCCGCGGCGTACTGGAGGGTCCAGAAGGCTGAGGTGACGCGGCCCAGGAGCGGTTCCGGGGTCACTTCCTGGCGCAGGGACATGGAGCAGGTGCCCGCGATGGCGACGGAGGCGAGGAAGGCCGCCGTCAGGGCCGCGACGGCGGGCACGTCGCCGGCCCAGCCCAGGCCCGCGAAGGCGAGCCCGCTCACCGCGACCGCGACCGTCCAGGTCGGGCCGAAGCCGAGCCGACGGCGGACCCGGGCGACCAGCAGGGCGCCGGTGATGGTGCCGAGGGCGCCGACGGCCATGACGGTGCCGACCGTGCCGTCGTCGTGACCGAGGTCGTGCTTGAGGTGGTAGATGACCAGGTCGTTGAGGCCGAGGGTGAGGAAGCTGAAGACGAACAGCAGGGCGGTGAGCGAGCGCAGCACCGGATGGCCGGCCAGGAACGCGATCCCGGCGCGCAGGTCCTGCCACAGGCTCGTCCGCTGCGCCGGGGCGCCGTCGTCCCCGGAGCGCGCCGCGAACCGTACGAGGAGCAGGCAGGCCGCCGAGACGCCGAAGCTGGCCGCGTCCACTCCCACGGCTGCGGCCGGGCCGGACCAGGCGGCCACCACTCCCGCGCCCACCGGTCCGAGGACGCCGGCCGCCGCGGCGGTCGCGTTCAGCCGGCCGTTGGCCTCCGTGAGCTGTCCGGTGCCGACCAGGCCGCGGACGACGGTGACATAGCCGACGGCGAACAGCATGCCGACGGCCTCGCACAGCGGCAGGACCACGTAGAGCAGCCAGACCCGCGGTCCGAACAGCCACACCAGCGGGATCACCCCGTACAGCACCATGCGCACCAGGTCGCAGACGATGAGCAGACGACGGCGGTCGACACGGTCCACCAGGGCCCCGGCGAACACGGCCGCCAGCACGGAGGCCGCTCCGCCGACCGCCGTGAGCAGGCCCATCCGGGCGAGTGAGCCGGTGGCCTGGAGCACCAGCAGCGGCAGGGCGATCAGGGCGAAGGAGTCGCCGAGGACGGACAGGGTCTGCGCGGCCCAGAAGATCCCGAAGTCCCGCTGCCGCCACAGGGGGCGCGATGTGCCGGGCGGGTCCGGCCGGGAGCCGCGCGGTGTCCGGCTGCCGGGTTCCTCGGCGCGTCGTGCCTCGTGCGTCATGCCCCTCCCCGTGTCCACGGCAACCTCATGGCGGCCGTGGCGTCACCGGGCCGCCGACCGGTACTCCAACGCCGGTACGGGGCAGGTGAGTTTGCGGTCGTCGCAACACGGCGAGCGACACCGCCGCCGCCAGGTCAGGCTGCCGGGCGGCTGCCCGGACCGCAACCGCATTTACCTTGACGACCGATGCCGCGACCGGGACGAGGTGCGACCGACGCCACCGGCTCCGGTACGGCGAGACGGGCGGCGGTCAGTTGCTCGTTCAGTCCGCCGCGGCACCGAACCACCGGGGCAGCTGGCCGAGCAGCTCCGCCTGGTCCTCGCCGACCCACGCCACGTGGCCGTCCGGCCGCAGCAGCACCGCGGGCACGTCCAGTTCCGCGCTGGCCTCGACGACGTGGTCGACCCGATCCGCCCAGCCCGCCACCGAGAGCCGGCCGGTCCGGTCGAGCAGGAGTCCGCGGCCGTCGTGCATCAGCTCGTACAGCCGCCCACGCCTCAGCCCCACGTCCCGCATCCGGCGACCGAGCAGCTCATGGCCCTCGCCGACGTCGTAGCGGACGTCGATCGCGGTGATCATCCCGGTCACGTACCGGTTCACCTTCTCGAAGTCCATCAGCGTCGAGAACAGCTCGCGCAGCGCGGTCGCACCCGGCTCGGACCCCAGCAGCGTGATCTGGGCGCGGGTGTTGTCCAGCACGCGGGCGCCCACCGGGTGCCGTTCGGCGTGATAGGTGTCCAACAGCCCTTGCGGTGCCCAGCCGTTGACTGCGGCGGCCAGCTTCCAGCCGAGGTTGAACGCGTCCTGCACCCCGAGGTTGAGCCCCTGGCCGCCGGTCGGAGGGTGGATGTGCGCGGCGTCGCCCGCCAGCAGCACCCGGCCGACCCGATACCGATCGGCCTGCCGGGTCGCGTCGCCGAACCGGGACAGCCAGCGCGGCGAGTGCACGCCGAAGTCGGTGCCCGCGACCGCCCGCAGCCGCTGCTTGAACTCCTCCAGGGTGGGAGCGGCCGCACGGTCCTCGGCCACACCGTCGGCGGGCACGACGACCCGCCACACCCCGTCGGCGGTGGGACTGACACCGAACCGCAGGTGCGTCGTGCGGACTTCCTCGACCACGGCGGCGATCGTCGCCGGATCCTCGGTCACCTCCATCTCACCCAGCAGCGTCTCGACCGTGGAGGGCTCACCGGGGAAACCGACGCCGAGCAGCTTGCGCACCACGCTGCGGCCGCCGTCGCACCCGACGAGGTAGCGGGAGCGCAGCCGCGTGCCGTCCGCGAGCTCGACGCTCACCCCGGCCCCCTCGTCGCCCTGACGCAGTCCGACCACTTCGCGGCCACGCCGGATCTCGGTGCCGAGTTCGAGGGCGCGCTCACCCAGCAACCGTTCGGTGGCCGGCTGCGGGATGGCGACGCCGTACGGGTGCGCGGTGTCCAGGCCATCCGGCCACGGCTTCCTGATGCCGCCGAAGAATCCGCCGGCCTGGAACGTCTCACTGACCGCGAGGAACCGGTCCAGCAGGCCCCGCTGGTCCATCATCTCGACGCTGCGCGCGTGCAGTCCCTGCCCGCGGGACTGCCGGGTCGGCTCGCTCAACTTCTCCAGCACGACCACCCGCACACCGTGCAGCCGCAACTCGCAGGCCAGCATCAGACCGGTCGGTCCACCCCCGGCGATGATCACGTCGATCATCGCGCCCCCCAACTCGACGCAAACGTCGGATTCTTGGCCGGCCAGTCACGCGGATTCCGGCTCCGGCGGCTGATTCTCTCTCACTGTTTCCCCAACTACCCTTGCCCGTCACACTGTTGCCGGGGAACCTGAGCACCGTTCATCTTCCGTCCCCGCTTCCTCCCATCGGAGAGAGACCCCCACCATGAGACGACTCCTGGGCGCCCTCGCGGCCGCCGCGCTGGCCGTGACCGGCCTCGCCGCCACCGGCACGACACCCGCGGCGGCCGCCACCACCGGCACGTTCAACGTCCTTACGTACAATGTCGCAGGCCTCCCCGAGGGCCTCAGCTCCGGCCACCCGCAGAAGAACACCCCCCTGATCTCCCCGCGCCTGGCGGCGTACGACATCGTGAACGTCCAGGAGGACTTCAACTACCACGCGGCCCTCTACGCCGGGGACAACCACCCCTACCGCACCGCGACGAGCGGCGGCGTGCCGTTCGGCGACGGCCTCAACACCCTCTCCGACTACGCCTTCGAGGACTTCGAGCGGGTGAAGTGGAACAAGTGCACCGGCACCAACTGCCTGACCCCGAAGGGCTTTTCGCTGGCCCGGGTGCGGCTCGCCGAAGGCGTCTTCGTGGACCTCTACAACGTCCACACCAACGCGGACGACACGGACGACGCGCTGGCCGCCCGCAGGGCCAACGTGGAGCAGCTGTCCGACTTCATCCAGGCCAACTCCGCGGGCAACGCGGTGATCGTCATGGGCGACACGAACACCCGGTACACCCGCGCCGGTGACAACATCCGCACCCTGGCCGACGAGAACGGCCTGACCGACGCGTGGGTGCAGCTGGCGAAGGGCGGCGCCCGGCCGACGCAGGGCGGGGACGCGCTGCTGTGCCCGACCACGGCACCGACCAACGGCTGCGAGGTGGTGGACAAGGTCCTCTACCGCGGCAGCAAGCTGTTCTCGCTCTCGGCCACGCGCTACGACAACGAGTGGGCGTCGTTCCTCGACTCGGCCGGCGGCAACCTGTCGGACCACTTCCCGCACACGGTCGGCTTCTCCTACACCCTCAACTCGTCCCTGACGGCCAGCGACTTCGTCGGCGGACCGCACGGCACGGCGTTCAACGACTCCGACGACCTGCCCGCGGCCCCCTCCCCCCGCACCCTGACCCTGCGCGGCAGTTCCCGCCTCGACGCGCTGTCCCTCACCCTCGACGGCGGTACGGTCCTCTCGCACGGCGGCACGGGCGGCACCGCGACGTCCCTGACCCTCGCCCCCGGTGAGCACCTCACCTCGGTGAAGCTGACCCAGGGCCAGAAGGACAGCCGGACCCGGATCTTCTCGGCGGCCTTCACCACCGACAAGGGCCGCTCGCTGACCTCCGGTACGCCCACCACCGACACCAGGACGTTCACGGCTCCGCCGGGCCGGCAGATCGTCGGGTTCACCGGTCGGGCGGGCGACGAGATCGACAAGCTCGGAGTCGTGTACGCGCCCATCGGCTGACGCGCCTTCCCTCCCCGACCTCCACCGCGAGCACGCCGGGCTTCTCGGTGTCCTCCTCCAACGCCGGTAACCCCCAGCCGGCTCGGGAACGAGACGTGGATCTTCCGCGCGCACAACGCCACGGGCGCCCTCCCCAGGACATAACCTAGAGCCCCTAGGAAATCATCAAGTCCCGAGGTGCCCATGCCCCGAGCCGGCCTCACCCCCGACCGTGTCACCGCGGCCGCCGCCGACCTCGCCGACGAGGTCGGCTTCGACCACGTCAGTCTCTCCGCGCTCGCCCGCCACTTCGGGGTGAAGGACGCCAGCCTGTACTCGCACGTCAAGAACCTCCAGGACCTGCGCACCCGGCTCGCCCTGCTGGCCGGGGGCGAGATGATCGACCGGATCGCCCTGGCCGTCGCGGGGCGGTCCGGGAAGGAAGCGCTCGTCGCCTTCGCCGGCGCGTACCGGGAGTACGCGCTCGCGCACCCCGGACGCTACGCGGCCACCCAGATCCGCATCGACCAGTCCCTCGTCGCCGACTCGCCCGCCCTGCGCCGAACCGCCGAGATCACGTACGGCATGCTGCGCGCCTACGGCCTCGACGAGCCCGACCTCACCGACGCCGTACGTCTGTTGCGGGCCACCTTCCACGGCTACTGCGCCCTGGAGTCCACCGGCGGCTTCGGCGCACCCCGGGACGTACGGGCGTCCTGGGACAGGGCGATCGACGCGCTGCACATCACGCTCGAACACTGGCCCGGCGAGTCGAAGAGCGGTGGCTGAGGAACAGCTCCACCGCGTACGACGTCCTCGCCGGGCCTACCCGACCTGACGAGCCCGCGCATGGCCCGCCTCACTCCCTGACCACAGAACCCCCAGGTCCGCTCATCCGCTCGGTCATCCGGCGTACGGCCTCGACGGGCAGCCCCGGATTCTGGGCCGCGTCCTCCGCGGTGCCCGTGTCCCGCAGCAGCCGGACCAGCACCCGAACCGGCAGCCCGGGGTGGCGGGCGGCTGCCCCGCGTATGTGGTCGTGCGGGTCCTCCAGCAGGAGGACCACACACTCGGCGGGCAGTCGCGGGTCGGTCGCGGCGCGGTACCGTACCTCCGCGCTCGGGTCCCGGCTGAGCCGCGCCACCAGTTCGGGCGTCGATTCCGGGTCGTCCGGGGCCAGCCTGCGCATGCGTGGGTTCGGGTCGTCGGCGTGGCGCAGCAGGTCGTGGCGGGGGAAGTTCGGGTGGCCGCGTGGACGGTCGGGGAAGGTGAGGCTTCCGTCCCACCACTGCCACACTGCCATGAGCATGTCCGCGGGGGCGTCGTCGCAGGATTCGGCGAGGAAGAGCTGGACGATCCGGTCCTCGTCGCGGGCGAGGCGGGCGACGACGTCCGGCGGCAGGTGCCGGGCCCGAGCGACGCTCCTGCGGACCAGGGGGTGGGAGGATGCGGCCAGGCGACGCATGGCGTCGTCGTCATGGTGCAGTTCCTTGACCCACGCCAGGGTGTGGGCGCGCGCGTGCGGTGCGAAGTCGATGGGGATGCGGGCGCGTTGTTCCTCCGTGAGGTCGGCGCGGATCGACACCGCGTACCGGACCTCGGCGTCCGGATCCGCGGCGAGAAGTTCGACCAGGTCCGGGTCCAGGCGCGGGTTGTTGGCGAGGGAGCGGCGCTCGGCCGGTTCACCGTGCCGTGCCAGGTGTGCGGCGAGTTCGCGCGCCAGGCGACACCTCTGCAGCACGTCCGTCTTGAGGTTCTGCGCTTCGTACACCGAGCGGGGCATGGGGTGGAGCTGGTGGTGCAGCAGCAGGGCCCGCGCCCGCACCGTGTCGTGCGGGTCGGTCAGGAGCGCCTCGCGTGCCGGGGCGTCGAGGTGCGGCCAGGCCGGCTCGCAGACCGCGGCCCGCACCTCGCCGTCGGGGTCGGCGGCCAGATCCCGCGCCAGGGAAGGGGCCAGTCCCTTGAGGCGGGCGGTCTCCGCACGGACGCGTGCGGAGGGGTCGGTGGCGAGCTTCTGGTAGGTGTCCTGGGTGAGTTCGGCCCACCGTTCCGCGGCCAGCATCACGAGAATCCACCGGCGGCGCTCGTCCCGTTCGCCGAGGATCAGCCGGGCCCACTGGTCGGGGTTGATGTTGGGCTGGCACTCGGCGGCGAACTGCCGGCGCTTCCAGTCCGGGTCGGCCAGAACCGCGTCCACGACCGCCGTCGGCATCGGGCTGTACATGGCGTAATGGGACCTGTGCAGCAGTCGGACGCGGAGCTCGTCCGGGGTCACCGAGTTGCGCGACAGTCCCAGAGCCCACGCGTCCAGCAGCTTCTGCGTCGGTCCGGGCCCTTCGAGGAGCGAGGCCCAGGCAGCGGCACGTTCCTGAGGTGTCTCCCGGGCCGCCGCCCGCGCCGCCGCCTCCTGCCGCTCCTTGATCCGGTCCTCGGCGACCAGCCACACGTCGTACTCCTCGACCGTGGCGGCCACCAGGGCGTCCCCGTCAAGCGACAGCGTGACGAACTCCGGCTGCCCGGGCCGCTCGCCCAGCACCCCGGCAAGGTCCCAGTCGGCGGTGAGCCTGACCCGGGTCCAGGTGCCGGGCGTACCGCACGAGCAGGTGCCGGCGACGCCGATCAGGAACACGCCGTCCCCGTCGAGGACCCCGGCGTCGGTCGCCAGCCGGTGCCACTCCCGGTTGACGGCGTCGACCAGATCGGGCCGGTCGGTCCGGACGGTCGCGGTCGGCTCGGTCTCGAACCCGATCACCCGCCTGAACGCCAGCGACGGCGGCGGTACCTCCTCGGTGCGCCAGGCACCGGCGATCTCCAGCCCGGCCCGTCGTAAAAGATCGAACGTCTCGTCTCTCCCACGCCCCACGGAGCTCATCCCTCCCGACGGGCCGACGCGGCCTCGACCCGCGCTCCCGAGTCGTCCAGCCGGATCCGCACCTCGTCCCCCTCGCTCCAGCGGACCGTCAACTCGCCCGCGCCGTTCGCCCGTACCGCCACCGTCTCCGCCAGCGGGCGGGGGTCCGGTTCGGCGGTGATGCGGGCCAGCGCGACGAAGAGCGTGTCGCCGTCCCCGGTGACGCCCGCGAGGTGCTCGCCGAGGCCGACGACGGGCTCCAGATCCGCCCGCACGCCCGCACCGGCCGCCCATCCCGTGAGCCGGACCGGCGTCCCCGGCGCTACCCCCGCCACCAGATGAACGCGTACTTCCACGGCTCCGCGCGCCAGCACGACGCTCGTCACCCGTGCTCCCCCGCCGGCGGTGTGCCGGGACGCCGCCCACCCGTCCCCGGCTCCCAGCGGCTCGATCCCGGTTCGGCTCGGATCGTCCCCGACGAACACGCTGTTGTCGTACGACGGTGCGGGCGTCGTCACCGTCGAGTACGCGAGGCGTGTGTAGTACGGGTCGTAGCGGACGTCCTCGCTGCCGTGGTTGTGCAGGCGGACGAGCCCGTCCGAACGCGTGGACTGGAGAAGCCAGTTGGGCGGTGCGAGGGACGTCACAGCGTCCGCCCCCTCGACCGGGGCCGGTTCCTCCGGGGCCGTCCACACCGGGTGGTCCGGCGGCAGCAGCAGCCCGAGGAAGCCCTTGCTCGCCCAGTACGGGGAGGCGGGACCCGAGTAGCCCTGCAGGACGGCCGGGTCGGGGCCGTGCCAGCCGAGGGTCAGCAGCCCGCGCTCGTCGACCGCACCGCGCTCCAGGAAGTACCTGAGCGCTCCGGAGGCCAGCCGTCGGGTCTGACCGGATGTCAGCGGCGTACGGCCGGTCAGTGCGCCGAGCCACAGCGGGGCCGTCGTCGCGAAGCGGTACGTCAGCGAGCGGCCCTGGTGCATGGGGGCGCCGTCGCCGCCGAACAGGCGGGCGTAGTCGGTGAGATGACGTTCCAGACGGCCGCCGTAGAGGTCGAGCAGCGCGGTGTCGTTCGCGAGCCAGGCGTGCAGCACCGGGTACAGGTGCATGGCCCAGCCGTTGTAGTAGTCGAACTTGCGGCCGTCGCCGTCCGTGTACCAGCCGTCGCCGACGTACCACTGCTCGATCTGCTCCAGGCCGCGGTCGACGGCCTGGCGGGCGGCTTCGGGCCGGTGGCCGATCTCCGCCAGGAATCCGCCGACCGTGACCGGGAACAACTCCCAGTTGCAGGGCCAGGGTTCGGCGGTCAGCGCGTCGCCGAGCCAGGCCGCGGTCCGCTGCCGTACGCCGTCGTCGAGCCGGTCCCACAGCGACTGCCGGGTGAGGCGGAGCGCGAGGGCGATCGACGCGGCCTCGACCAGGGGCTGGGAACGGTCCTCGATGCGGGGCCAGACCCCGGACACCCCGGCCGCGAGTCCGTCGGCGTACCGCTGCAGCGCCGTCTCGTCCCGGCGGAAGGCTGCCAGCAGCAGGGTCCGCGCGTAGCCCTCCAGGCCGTCGGAGAGGGTGCCGGACCAGCTCTCACGGTCCCCGGGGAAGTGGTAGAGGGCGCGGTCCTCGGTGGCGTACGGCTCCACGGCGGCCAGCAGGGCGTCGGCGGCGGACTCCCAGTGGGCGCGCGTGTAGCCGGTGCGCGGGCTGACGGAGCGGTCGTCGGGAGGGAGCTGCATCGTGTCCCTTTCTCAGCGGGCGGACGTTGCCTGTCGCGGCACCGGCCGGCGGATCAGCTTCTCAGCACGTGATCCTTCACCAGAGCCGCACCGGCTGCCACTCTGGCCCGGACATGGATGAAATAGCCTTGCGCCATACCCCGGTTGCTGACCTCAGGGAGTTCCCATGTCCACCGCCCAGCAGGTCCCCGACATCCTCTCGCCCGAGTTCGCAGCGGATCCGTACCCGGCCTACCGGGTGATGCGCGAAGACGCCCCACTGATCTGGCACCAGGCCACCGAGAGCTACATCATCTCGCGCTACGAGGACGTGGAGCGCGTCTTCAAGGACAAGGCAGGCGAGTTCACCACCGACAACTACGACTGGCAGATCGAGCCCGTACACGGCAAGACGATCCTCCAGCTCAGCGGGCGGGAGCACGCCGTGCGACGCGCACTGGTCGCCCCGGCCTTCCGCGGCAGCGACCTGCAGGAGAAGTTCCTGCCGGTGATCGAGCGCAACTCCCGTGAACTCATCGACGCTTTCCGGCACACCGGATCCGCCGACCTGGTCACCGACTACGCGACCCGCTTCCCCGTCAATGTGATCGCGGACATGCTGGGCCTCAGCAAGGCCGACCACGCCCGGTTCCACCGCTGGTACACCTCGGTCATCGCCTTCCTCGGCAACCTGTCGGGCGACCCGGAGGTGGCCGCGGCCGGCGAGCGGACCCGGGTGGAGTTCGCCGAGTACATGGTGCCGATCATCCGGGAACGCCGGGACAGCCTCGGTGACGACCTGCTGTCCACGCTGTGCGCCGCCGAGGTCGACGGTGTGCGGATGAGCGACGAGGACATCAAGGCCTTCTGCAGTCTGCTGCTCGCCGCGGGCGGCGAGACCACCGACAAGGCGATCGCCAGCATCTTCGCGAACCTCCTGGCGCACCCGGAGCAACTGGCGGCCGTACGGGAGGACCGCGGCCTGATAGCCCGCGCCTTCGCCGAGACGCTGCGCTACACACCGCCCGTCCACATGATCATGCGTCAGTCGGCGCACGAGGTCGCGCTCAGCGGCGGAACCATACCGGCGGGAGCCACCGTCACCTGCCTGATCGGCGCCGCCAACCGGGACGGCGACCGCTACCAGGACCCGGACCGCTTCGACATCTTCCGCGACGACCTGACGACGGCGACCGCCTTCTCGGCTGCCGCCGACCACCTCGCCTTCGCGCTCGGCCGGCACTTCTGCGTGGGGGCCCTGCTTGCCAAGGCCGAAGTGGAGATCGGTGTGGGCCAGCTCCTGGACGCCATGCCCGACCTGCGGTTCGCCGACGGCTTCGACCCCGTGGAACAGGGCGTCTTCACCCGGGGCCCGCAGTCCCTGCCGGTGCGGTTCACGCCCGTCACGGGCTGACCCGCCGCCGGTCGGACCGCGGGCTGCGGGCCGCGGCCCACCCGACGCCCGCGGTCCGTACCGGGGCCCGCAGCCGATGCGGGTCTGAGGCCGTTCTCGCCCGCGGGTGCATGGGTGGCTGGTCGCGCAGTTCCCCGCGCCCCTGGGTCGGACGTCTGAGGTCCCCTGCAAACTGGGCCCGAGTATGCCCACCTAGGGGCGCGGGGAACTGCGCGACC
>NZ_JBEXRA010000039.1:0-92541 GCF_040612855.1 Streptomyces sp. NPDC006332 | reverse complement strand
CGCCGACGCCCTGGCCCACTACCAGCGCGTCCGGGAGCGACTGGCCGAGGAGTTGGGTTGTCGCGTCAACACCGCCAAGTCGGTGAGAAACCGATTCCGCGACGTTCCGAGGACGGACACCCCCGACCCGGCCCCGACCCACCCCCGAACCGCAGGCGCCGCAGGGCACCGCCCGTCACGAAGACACCCCCCGCACAGCCCCCGCCCGCTCCAACAACCCCGTCCGAGCAGCCAACGCCGCCGCCTCCAGCCGTGACCCCACCCCCAGCTTCATCAACACCCGCTGGACATGCGTACGAGCAGTGGACGGCGCGATCCCCATCCCCGCCGCGATCAGCCGCGTGTCCTCCCCGTCGGCCACCCGCACCAGCACCTCGACCTCCCGAGGCGTCAGCATCCCCAGCAGCCGCTGCCCCTCGTCGTCCGGCTGCGCCGCAGGGTTCAGCAGCTCGCTGAACGCCCACTGCAACAGCTGCGGAGCAACCGCCGCCTCCCCCGCCCGAGCCTTGATGATCGCCCGCTCGACACCCTCGATGCGCTCGTCGTGCCGCACATAGCCCGACGCCCCCGCAGCGAACGCCGCCGCGATCCCCCGAGGACTCGGCACCGGCCCCAGCACCAGCACCGCCACCTGCGGACGCTCCCGCTTGATCCTCACCACCGGATCGAACATCCCCGGCTCGGCAGGCGTCGCCGTACCCAACAGGCACACCTCAGGCGCCCGGCTGATCACCAGCTCCGCCGCACCCGCGGCAGGCGCCGCCGCGGCCAGCACCCGGTGCCCCCGCAGTTTCAACGCCGAGGCCAGCGCCTCGGCAAGCAATCGGTGGTCGTCGACCACCATGAGCCGAACTCCCATCGAGCAACCCCCCACTGGTTCACCCGGACGAAAGCCCCTCCCCGGCCCCCCGCCCTTCATGCCCCCGGAAGCTACACGCTTGTTCGACGTTGCGCTTCCCCTACCGGCGAGAACTGCCCCGGATCGCCGAAAATCACCTCATTCGAGGTTGACGAACGATAAGTGAAAGCCCCGCCCCTGAACAGGGACGGGGCCGCACAACACGAACCGATGGCCTTCAGCTCGCGCCGAACCCGAGCGCCAGATACTCCTCGTCGTCCGAGCCGGTCAGATCACTCGCGAACACCGCCGACATGTACAGATGCCCCTGCGAGTACAAGAACTCCGAGTAGTCCGGCGACATGCTGGTCTCCGCGTCCCGCACGGACTCCGTCGCCGGGTTCTCCAGCAGCTTGGTCTCCTTGAACGAGCCGCCGTCGATGCTGACGATCTGCCCGCCCTTGTCGTACGGCGGACGCTTGTACGCGATGATGTTGGTGCCGTCCATCCGCAGCGGCATGATCGTGTAGTCGTCCCCCGCGTCGGCCCGCTGACCGGTCTGCTTCCCGGTCGCCAGATCGATCGCGACGATCTCGTTGGTCTCGCTGAACTTGCCGCTGCCGTCGTGCTCCTCGGTCGACAGGTAGAGCCGGTCGTTGCCGACCGCGATCTGGTGGCACTCCTCGACCTTGGTGATGCCGTCGCAGCTGGCCGCGTACTGGTCGCTGGGAGCGGAGATCCGGGTGCGCAGCTTGCCGGTCTTGTTGTCGATGGAGAAGAAGTCCGAGATCCCGCTGCCGTCCTTCGCTGCCTCGCCGATGTCCGCGGCCACGACCAGCGGATCGGTCGACACCACGCTGGCGTACGCGATGCCCCCGCCCATGGTGTACTCGGAGATCACCTTCCCGGACTTCGGGTCGATGGTCTGGATGTGCAGCTCGGGCGAGTCGTACGCCCCGCACCGGCGGACCGCGACCAGCTTCGGTCCGCCGCCGTACCCGGCGTCGTAGCAGGTGTCGGTCGGCTTCGGGGCCCACAGCTGCTTGCCGGAGGCGAGGTCGAAGGCGGCGCCGCCGCTGGAGCTGCCCACGGCGACCGTGTTGCCGCTGACGGTGACGTTGCTGAAGCTGATCGGCTCGTCACCGGAGTCGGCGGTCTTCGTCCACAGCTTCTTGCCCGCGGCGAGGTCGATCGCCGCGACCTGGCTGCAGCCGTGCGCGGGCTCGGCCTTGGTCGGCATCTCGGCCTGGTAGAGGATCGCCGCCTTGTTGCCGCTGGTGAAGTTGCTGCCCTGGCACACCGGCCCGGGAAGCTTGATCGTCCACAGCTTGGTGCCCTTGTCGGGGTCGTAGCCGACGATCTCGGCGATGCCGCTCTTGGCGTACACCGTGTCGGTGAGCCAGGAACCGGTCGTGGCGATCGTGCTGTCCTTGGCCACCTTGGGTGCCGGGACCTGGAAGAGAACCTTGGAGGCGGTGTTGGCGGGCACCTTCTCCACGGGCTCGGTGGACGTCGTTCCAGCACCCCCGCCCCCGCCGCCCCCGCCACCGCTGCCCTTGGCATCACCGGTGCCGCCGTTGGAGCTCGCGGTCTCGTCCTTCTTCCCGCTGTCGTCCTTGGACGAGGACGCGTACCACACCCCACCGCCGACGATCAGCGCGATCGCCACGACCGCCGCGACAATGATCAGAACCTGCGCGTTGAGCCCCCGCTTGCCGGGCTTCCCCGGCTGCGGCTGCAGCGGCATGGTCCCCTGCGGATACCCGTAACCGGGGTTCGGCGTCGGATACCCGTACCCCTGAGGCGCCTGGCCGGGATACCCGTACCCCTGAGGCGCCTGCTGCGGAGCCCCGTAACCGGCCGGCGGCTGCCCACCGGGCGGCACCGGCGAACCGGGCTGAACCGGCGGAGCGGCCGGCGGAACCGACGGCGGCGGCCCGAACCCCCCTTGCTGCGGCGGCTGGTTGGGAGGAGGCGGAGGAGGCGGCTGGGTCATGACGTGAGTACCTCGATGGCGGGGGCGGGGGCGGGCGACAACGGGCGGAACGAGCGGAGGCGAAGGGTCACTTGCCGTAGGCGAGCATCAACTTCTCCTTCGTGTCCTCGTTGCCGGTCAGCCGCGTGGTGGAGAGGTAGAAGCGCCCGCCGACCCAGTCGATGTCCTTGGAGAAGAACCCGCTCTCGATCTGCGCGGTGCCCTGCGGGTTCTGCAGCAGCTTGGCCGGGGTGTGGCTGCCGCCGCCGGTCGGGATCGACACGATGCGGCCGCCCGCGTCGTACGAGGGCTCCACGTAGGCGATGAGCTTGCCGCCCTCGACCTTGACCGGGACCATCGACTCGTCCGTGGGCGACTTGACGCGCCACTTCTCCTTGCCGGTGGAGAGGTTGACCGCGACGATCTCGTTCGGCCCGGTGGTCGCCTCGGTGGGCAGGTACAGCGTGTCGGCGTCGGCGGCCACGCCCTCGCAGCCCTGCAGGTCACGCGCGAGGATGGCCAGGCCGCAGTTGGGGGCGAAGTCCTCGTCGAAGCCGACCTGGGAGCGGAACTTGCCGGTCGCGGTGAAGGTGGAGATGTTCCACGTCTTCTTGTCCTCGTTGGTGCTGTAGACGACGAGCGGGTCGACGGAGTACACCCGCGAGGCCTTCCAGCCCTTGTCGAACTTCTGGGTCCACTTGACCTTGCCGGTCCTGGGATCCAGCTCCTGGACCTCGTCGTGCTCATTGGTCCCGGCGGCGTCGCAGGAGGCCACGGAGACCAGCCTGCCGCCGCCCGCGAACGCGGCCGGGAAGCAGGAGGTGCCGTACTTCTTCTTGTCGAACAGCTTCTTGCCGGTCCGTACGTCGTACGCGGTGCCGGACTGCGAGCGGCCGACCATCAACGTGTCGCCGCTGACGGTCAGTTCGACCTGGAGCGTGCTGTCGAACAGCGCGCCGTCCGCGACCTCGCCGCTCCAGCCCTTGTCGCCCGTGTTCAGGTCGATCTGCTGGAGCAGGTTGCACTTGGCGCGGTCGGTGGTGCCGTTCATGTACGCGACGACGATCTTGTCGTCGGCGGTCTTCTGGGGGGTGACCGCGCAGATCTTCTGCGGGAAGGTGATCGGGTCCCAGGTCGGCTTGCCGTCGCCGACGTCGTAGGCGAAGAGCTGCTTGTACGCCGCCTTCACCGCGGTCTTGTCGGTGATCCACATGCCGACGGCGTCGGCGCCGTCACCGGGCGCGTCGGGCGCCTCCTTGTACCAGAGCACCTTCGACTCGCCGGCCTGCCGTCCCTCGTTGAGGTTCTCCGGGTCCTCGCCGCCTGCGCCGCTGCCGTCGCCGGGGTTGACCGGCGCGTCGGAGGCGGTGGCCTTGGAGTCGTCGCTCTTCTCGGCGACCGGCTTCTTGCCGTCACCGTCGTCACCGCCGCTGGTGACCGCGAACACGGTCCCGCCGATGACGAGCAGCGCGGCCACGGCGGCGCCGACGACGATGGCGGTCTTCCCCTTGAAACGGTTCCCGCCGGGCGCGCCCGGGAACTGGGGCTGCTGCGGATACCCGTATCCCTGCGGCTGGCCGTACGGGCCCGGCTGCTGCGGCTGACCGTACGGGCCCGGCTGCGGCTGACCGTACGGGCCCGGCTGCGGCTGACCGTAGGGCCCCGGCTGGGGCGGCTGGCCGTAGGGCCCGGGCGGGGGCGGCGGCGCGTACGGTCCCTGCTGCCCGTAGGGCCCCGACTGCGGGGCCGCGGTCGGCTGTTGCGGGTAGCCATAACCAGGCTGCCCGGCACCGGGCGGCGGACCTACGGGAGGCGGCGGCGACTGCGGCGCCCCGAACCCACCCTGCGGTCCAGGTGCCTGCGGCGGCTGCTGTGGCTGCGGCGGCTGGTCCTGCGGCGCTCCGTGACCGCCCTGCGGCGGCTGGTCGGGCGGCTGCGTCATCAGCGTGTTCCCCCGTTCAATCACTGATTTCTAGCCACGCCCTGAGGCACGTGATGGACCCAGAGTCGTACTCAGAAACCTCTCAGACCGCTCTTTCTATCACTCGGGAGGACAACGCACTGGGCCGGTTCAACCCCTGTTCCCAAGGGAGAACCGGCCCGTGACGACCCCGTTATGCGCCTTCACGCACCCTTCACGCGTCCTCGGCGAGTTCCAGCCAACGCAGCTCCAGTTCGTCCCGCTCGCCGGCCAAGTCGCGCAGCTCGGCGTCGAGTTCGGCCACCTTCGCGAAGTCGGTGGCGTTCTCCGCGATCCGGGCGTGCAGCTTGGCCTCCTTCTCGGAGACCTTGTCCAACTGCCGTTCGATCTTCTGGAGTTCCTTCTTCGCGGCGCGCTGGTCGGCGGCGCTCTTCTCCGGTGCGGCCTTGGCGGCGACCGGCGCGGGAGCCGACGCGGCGGCCGTCTCCTCCATCCGCCGGCGGCGCTCCAGGTACTCGTCGATGCCGCGCGGCAGCATCCGCAGGGTGGCGTCGCCGAGCAGGGCGAAGACGCGGTCAGTGGTGCGTTCGACGAAGAAACGGTCGTGGGAGATGACGATCATCGAGCCGGGCCAGCCGTCGAGCACGTCCTCCAGCTGGGTCAGCGTCTCGATGTCGAGGTCGTTGGTGGGCTCGTCGAGGAAGAGCACGTTGGGCTCGTCCATGAGCAGACGCAGCAGTTGGAGCCTGCGCCGCTCACCGCCCGACAGGTCCCCGACCGGCGTCCACTGCTTCTCCTTGTTGAACCCGAACGTCTCGCACAGCTGCCCGGCGGTCATCTCGCGCCCCTTGCCGAGGTCGACGCGCTCCCGGACCCGCTGGACGGCCTCCAGCACCCGCAGGTTCGGGTCGAGTTCGCCGACCTCCTGGGAGAGGTAGGCGAGCTTGACGGTCCTGCCGACGGCGACCCGGCCGCCCGCGGGCTGCGTCTCGCCCTCGCTCCGAGCCGCCTCGGCCATGGCTCGCAGCAGGGAGGTCTTCCCGGCGCCGTTCACCCCGACCAGGCCGATGCGGTCGCCGGGCCCGAGCTGCCAGGTCACATGCTTGAGCAGCACCTTGGGGCCAGCCTGGACGGTGACGTCCTCCAGATCGAAGACCGTCTTCCCGAGCCGCGACGAGGCGAACTTCATCAGCTCGCTGCTGTCCCGGGGCGGCGGCACGTCCGCGATGAGCTCGTTGGCGGCCTCGACCCGGAAGCGCGGCTTGGACGTGCGGGCCGGGGCACCGCGCCGCAGCCACGCCAGCTCCTTGCGCACCAGGTTCTGCCGCTTGGTCTCCTCGGTGGCGGCGATGCGCTCACGCTCGGCGCGGGCGAAGACGTAGTCGGAGTAGCCGCCCTCGTACTCGTAGACGGCGCCGCGCTGGACGTCCCACATGCGGGTGCAGACCTGGTCCAGGAACCACCGGTCGTGGGTCACGCACACGAGCGCCGAACGGCGCTCGCGCAGGTGCTTGGCCAGCCAGGCGATGCCTTCGACGTCGAGGTGGTTGGTGGGCTCGTCGAGGACGATCAGGTCCTGCTCGTCGATCAGCAGCTTGGCGAGCGCGATACGGCGGCGCTCGCCACCGGAGAGCGGACCGATGACGGTGTCGAGTCCCTGCGGGAAGCCCGGCAGGTCCAGCCCGCCGAACAGCCCGGTCAGCACATCCCTGATCTTCGCGTTTCCGGCCCACTCGTGGTCGGCCAGGTCCCGGATGACCTCGTGCCGGACGGTGGCGGCCGGGTCCAGGGAGTCGTGCTGGGTCAGCACCCCGACCCGCAGCCCGCCCGAGTGCGTGACCCGGCCGGTGTCGGCCTCCTCCAGCTTGGCGAGCATCCGGATCAGGGTCGTCTTGCCGTCGCCGTTACGCCCGACCACACCGATCCGGTCCCCTTCGGAGACGCCGAGGGACACGCCGTCGAGGAGGGCACGAGTGCCGTACACCTTGCTGACGTTCTCGACATTGACCAGGTTGACGGCCATTACTCTCCTGCCAGGGGGGACGATCGACCCTCCAGGGTAGTCGCCGGGGCGGGCGGACCTTCCCGGCGCGGGTCGGGCGGGCCTCAGGCCCCCGCCACCACCGTCGCGCCCGGCACCGGCCCCGCGGCCGTACGCACCGTGCGGCACGTGCCCGAGGCTCCGAGCGCCGCCGCCACCTTCGTCGCCGCCCCGGCGTCGCGGGCGAGGAACGCCGTGGTCGGGCCGGAACCCGAGACCAGTGCGGCGAGGGCGCCGGCGGCCCTGCCGGCCGCGAGGGTGTCGGCGAGCTCCGGGAACAGGGACAGGGCGGCGGGCTGGAGGTCGTTGGAGACGGCGGCGGCGAGGGCGTCGGGGTCGCCCTTGGCGAGGGCGTCGAGCAGGTCCCGGGAGGCGACCGGCTCGGGAACCGCCCGCCCCTGGGCCAGCCGGTCGAACTCACGGAACACGGCCGGCGTGGACAGCCCGCGTCCCGCCATCGCGAACACCCAGTGGAAGCTCCCGCCGACCTCCAGGGCCCGCAGTTTCTCCCCGCGTCCGGTCCCGAGCGCCGCCCCGCCGACCAGGCTGAACGGCACGTCACTGCCCAACTCGGCGCAGATGTCGAGGAGTTCCTCGCGACCGACGTCGGTGCCCCACAGCGCGTCACACGCCACCAGCGCGCCCGCGCCGTCCGCGCTGCCGCCCGCCATCCCGCCGGCGACGGGGATGTCCTTGGCGATGTGGATGTGCACGGCGGCGTCCAGACCGCGACGCTCCGCGAGGGCGATCGCCGCCCGCGCCGCCAGATTCGTACCGTCCAGGGGCACCTGATCGGCGTCCGGGCCCGAGCAGGTGACACGCAGCTCGTCGGCCGGGGTCACCGTGACCTCGTCGTACAGGCCGACCGCGAGGAAGACGTTGGCCAGGTCATGGAACCCGTCGGCGCGGGCGGCGCCCACCGCGAGCTGGACGTTGACCTTGGCGGGGACGCGTACCGTCACGCTCACTTATTCGGACTCTCCTTCAGGGGCGGCCGTCGTCCGTGTCTCGGCGGCCTCCGCGATCCGTGCGAACTCCTCGACCGTCAGGGCCTCCCCGCGCGCCTGCGGCGAGACGCCCGCGGCGACCAGGGCCCGCTCGGCGGCGGCGGCCGAGCCGGCCCAGCCGGCGAGCGCGGCCCGCAGGGTCTTGCGGCGCTGGGCGAAGGCGGCGTCGACGACGGCGAACACCTCGCCCCTGGACGCCGTGGTCCTGATGGGTTCGGCCCGCCGCACCAGGGAGACGAGCCCGCTGTCGACGTTCGGCGCGGGCCAGAAGACGTTGCGGCCGATGGAGCCGGCCCGTTTGACGTCGGCGTACCAGTTGGCCTTGACCGACGGGACGCCGTACACCTTCGAGCCGGGTGCGGCGGCGAGCCGGTCGGCGACCTCCGCCTGGACCATCACGAGGCTGCGCTCGATGCTCGGGAAGGTGCTGAGCATGTGCAGCAGCACCGGTACGGCCACGTTGTACGGCAGGTTCGCCACCAGTGCGGTGGGGGCCGGGCCGGGCAGTTCGGTGACGTGCATGGCGTCGGAGTGAACCAGCGCGAACCGGTCGGCCCGGTCCGGCATCCGGGCCGTGATCGTCGCGGGCAGCGCGCCCGCGAGGACGTCGTCGATCTCGACGGCGGTGACCCGGTCGGCCGCCTCCAGCAGGGCGAGGGTGAGCGAGCCGAGTCCCGGGCCGACCTCCACCACCACGTCGTCGGGCCGGACCTCGGCGGTGCGGACGATACGGCGGACCGTGTTCGCGTCGATCACGAAGTTCTGACCGCGCTGTTTGGTGGGGCGCACCCCGAGGGCGCCCGCGAGTTCACGGACGTCGGCGGGGCCGAGAAGGGCGTCGGAGGTGGGGCTGCTGCTCACGGGACAAGGGTACGGGCGGTACTCGGCACAGCCGACCAGCAGGCCGCTCGACCGACGCTGCACCGGTCCGGCCGCCCCCGCGCCGGTGCTCCACCGGTCCGGCCGCCCGACGCGGGGGCGGGAGCGGCTCAGCCGTGCAGCCGTCCCCCGCAGTGCGGCCACGGACCGGTCCCCTGCCGCGTGTACAGCTTCTTCGCCCGGAAGGTCTGCTCGGACGCCGTCGCGTCCTGCGGCCGTCCCGTCCCGCCGAGTCTGTGCCAGGTCTCCGTGTCGAACTGGTAGAGCCCGCCGTACGTCCCGGAGTCGTCGACGGCCCCGGGCTGCCCGCCGGACTCGCACGCAGCGAGCGCCTGCCAGTTCAGCCGGTCCGCGTCCCGCACGGAGGCCGGCAGCTGTCTGGTGCCCACCTTCACCAGTTGCGTCCGCGGCTCCCGCACCACCTCGGTGCCGACCCAGCGGGGCTTCTGCTGGACCCCGTTGACGGTGCGGACGGAGAACGTGACCCGCCGCAGCCCCGGCTGTCCGGCCCGTTCGACGACCTCGGTCCCCCTGAACAGCGAGGGGTCCTCGATCCGCTCCTCCTCGAACGGAATCAGCTCTTCCCGGATCTCCCTCGTGCCGGTGATCCGCAGCACGGTGACCGTCTGCCCGTCGCGCGGGAAGCTCTCCGGTGCCACCGATGTGGTGTCCTGCCCGCGCAGGGTGATCCCGGCCTCCGCGACGGCCTCCCGCACGGTGGCCGCGTTGGTACGGATGGTGCGGGCCCTGCCGTCCGCCATGACCGTCACGGAGCGCTCGGTGCGCACGTTCAGCGCGAGCCCCTCGCGCCCGATGCGCCGGGAGCGCGAGGCGGACAGGTACGCGCCCTCCGCCCGCACCCCCATCTGCCGCAGCGCCCCTTCCACGGTGTGCGCCGTCGTCCACACCTCACGCCGCTCACCGTCCAGCATGAGCCGCACGGGGCGCCCGTAGCGCACCGCGACCTCGTCGCCGCTGGCGAGCGCCTCGCCCGGAGCGGGCACGATCACGTCGTGGGCCCCCACCCGCACGCCCTCCTCGGCGAGCAGTTCGGTGACGTCGTCCGCGAAGGTGTGCAGGGTGCGCGGCCGGCCGTCGACGTTGAGTTCGACCGCCTTGTCCTCGGCGACGAACGCGGTGGTCCCGCCGGCCAGGAAGGCGACGACCAGGGCCTGCGGAAGCAGTCGCCGCACGGTGCCGTCGACCCGCTCGGCGTACCGCGCGCGGCGCCAGCGGGCCCCGGCCCGCCGACTCGCCGCGGCACGCGCGACCGGCAGGACCGGATCCTCGCCGGGCGCGGTCCCGGCCGGGTACGGGAGCACCGGCTCGGGCATCTCGTAGGCGGGCCGGTAGGTGTCCTCGTACGCCGGCGGCGCCACGGCCTCGTACGTCGGTGGCGGCAGGTACCCGCCGTAGGCCGGTGTCTGCGGGATGTGCAGGTCGGTGCGTGGATCGAGGGCGGGCTGCGGGCCGTACGCCTCGAACGTCTGGTACTGCGGGTTGCTCACGCCGACACGCTCCAGGGGGCCGGAGGGGTCCAGAGGGGTCCGGATCGGGCCCCCAGAACCTAGCGGAGCGGCGGTCACTCTCCAAAGTGACGCGACTACTCAGCGTCGCGTTCGGGTAAATCCGTGACGCGGGTCAGTAGTCGAACGCCCGGGCGGTGTTGGCGGCGAGTGCCGACGCCAGCGCGTCCTCGTCGGCGCCGCGCACGGCGGCCAGCGCGCGCACCGTGACCGGAATGAGATACGGCGCGTTGGGCCGTCCGCGGTACGGCACCGGCGTCAGGAAGGGCGCGTCGGTCTCCACCAGCAGCAGCTCCACCGGGGCGACGGCCACGGCGTCCCGCAGGTTCTGGGCGTTCTTGAAGGTGACGTTGCCGGCGAAGGACATGAAGTATCCGGCGCCGGCACAGATCTCCGCCATCTCGGCGTCGCCGGAGTAGCAGTGGAAGACGGTGCGCTCGGGGGCGCCCTCCTCCTTCAGTACGCGCAGCACGTCGGCGTGGGCGTCCCGGTCGTGGATGACCAGGGCCTTGCCGTGCCGCTTGGCGATCTCGATGTGGGCGCGGAACGACCTCTCCTGCGCCTCCTTGCCCTCGGGCCCGGTGCGGAAGTAGTCGAGTCCCGTCTCGCCGACGCCCTTGACCTGCGGCAGCGCGGCCAGCCTGTCGATCTCGGCGAGGGCTTCGTCGAGCCCCGCGTCCCCGCCCGGGGTGCGCGCACCCTGCCGGGACCACCCGTCGGGGTCGCCGTGGACGATCCGCGGGGCCTCGTTGGGATGCAGGGCCACGGTCGCGTGGACGGCGTCGTGGCGTGCGGCCGTCTCGGCGGCCCACCGGGAACCTGCCACGTCGCAGCCGACCTGCACGACCGTGGTCACCCCCACCGAGGCCGCCTTCGCGAGCGCCTCGTCCACGGTGCCCGCCTGCATGTCGAGGTGGGTGTGGGAGTCGGCGACCGGCACCCGGAGGGGCTCCGGGAGCGGCGGGGCGGCGTTCTTGTCGGCGGCGTTCGAAGGCATGCCCCGATCCTACGAAAGGGGCATGCCTCCCCCAGGTCCTGTCTGACAATTCCCGCCTGCCTCGCGACGCCATGCACGCACTCTCGCCGCACCGGGCGCAGACCCAAGTACGTCCTGTCAGACAGGACCTCGGCCTCCGACCGGCTCAGCTCGCCTTGCGCTGGAACGGGTGCAGGAGATCGGACAGGTGCCAGTGGTGGACGTCCTGCTGCTCGCCCTCGGTCTCGCCCTCGGCCTCCGGGGCCTGAACCGGACCGGCGGGCGGCTGGTGCGGTCGGTGTGCGGCGTCGCGGGCGGAGGCGACCCGGCCCGGCCGCATGATCCGTACGACGTGGTTGTCGCAGTTCGAGCAGGTGGGCCTGGACAGCGGGGAGGGCACGACCTGGCCGCTCACGACGTACTGCACGAACTCCCGGCCGTCCGCGTCCACATGGTGCTCTATCTCGTACGACTGCTCCCACCCGTGTCCGCAGCGCATGCAGGCGAAGGAATACGACTCGTGGACGACGGCGATCTCACTCATGCCAGCTCCTGTAGTCCGCTGGTTCGAGGGGACGGGTATGTCCCTTTCACCAGTGGACGCCTCCGCCGACGGGAAAGCACCAAGCCTGTCGAGTGTTGGATCCGATTTGGGCGTCCCTTGCCAAACCGGCCCTTCGACCCGTTCCTGGCTTTGCCTTCCGGGAAGGGTCTTTGCGCCTCCATGGGGCGCACGCTCAGAGGAGATACGCCCTGCTCAGGAACGTGTGCGCCCCTTTGTGCGCCCCTCGTGGAACGTCCGTCGCAAGGGCCGGAACGCGCCTCAGGAAGGGCCCGCCGCGGACGCGGCGTTCTTCGCCGCCACCACCGCGTCGAACACCTGCCGCTTGGGCAGCCCCGCCTCGGCGGCCACCGCGGCGATCGCCTCCTTGCGCCGCTCCCCCGCCTCCTCGCGCACCCGCACCCGCCGCACGAGCTCCGTGGCGTCCAGCTCCTCGGGACCGCGCTCCGGCGCGCCCTCCACGACGACCGTGATCTCCCCGCGCACCCCCTCGGCCGCCCACGCGGCCAGCTCGCCCAGGCCGCCCCGCTTGACCTCCTCGTACGTCTTGGTCAGCTCGCGGCAGACGGCGGCCCGCCGGTCGCCGCCGAACGCCTCGGCCATCGCGGCGAGGGTGTCGTCGAGCCGGTGCGGTGCCTCGAAGTAGACGAGGGTGCGGCGCTCCTCGGCCACCTCCCGCAGCCGGGACAGCCGCTCGCCCGCCTTGCGCGGCAGGAACCCCTCGAAGCAGAACCGGTCGACGGGCAGCCCGGACAGCGCGAGCGCGGTCAGCACCGCGGAGGGCCCCGGTACGGCGGTGACCCGGATGTCCTTCTCCACGGCCGCCGCGACCAGCCGGTATCCGGGGTCGGACACCGACGGCATCCCCGCGTCGGTCACCAGCAGCACCCGCGCGCCGCCCACCAGCTCCTCGACCAGCTCGGGGGTGCGGGCGGACTCGTTGCCCTCGAAGTACGACACGACACGCCCGCCGGGCGTCACCCCCAACGCCTGTGTCAGCCTGCGCAGCCGCCGGGTGTCCTCGGCGGCGACGACATCGGCCCCGGCGAGTTCCTCGGCGAGGCGGGGCGGGGCGTCGGATACGTCACCGATGGGCGTGCCGGCGAGGACCAGGGTTCCGGGCGTCTGTGTCACGTTTCCATCCTCGCAGGGCCCCAAGCACGGGACGCACACAGCGCCGTTCCTTACGATGGCGCGGTGACCAGTACCGCGTCCTCCACGGACACCCGGCAGGACCACGCCCCCCAGGACCAGCGGCCGTCGTGGCAGCAGCGGCTGCGCCGTTTCGGATACGCGGCGGGGCCCAGAAGCGACGTGCGCGACCGTCTGGTGCCGCCGTACGTGCGGCCCAGCCCACGGTTGTGGCAGGTGCTCGGGGTGTCCGGGCCGGCCGCCGAGCGGTTCGCCCGCTGGTCCGGCTGGGGCGGCCCGCTGCTGGTGACGCTGTTCGCGGGCGTGCTGCGCTTCTACCACCTGGGCAGCCCGAAGGCGGTGATATTCGATGAGACGTACTACGCGAAGGACGCGTGGGCGCTGGTCCACCGCGGGTTCGAGGTCAACTGGGAAAAGAACGTCAACGACCTGATCCTGTCGGGCAACGGGAACGTGCGGCTGCCGACGGACGCGGCGTATGTCGTGCACCCGCCGGTCGGCAAGTACGTCATCGGGCTCGGGGAGCTGATGTTCGGGTTCAACCCGTTCGGCTGGCGGTTCATGACCGCGCTGCTCGGCACCCTGTCGATCCTGATGCTGTGCCGGATCGGCCGCCGTATCTTCCGCTCCACGTTCCTCGGCTGCCTGGCCGGCGCGCTGATGGCGGTGGACGGCCTGGCGTTCGTGATGGCCCGCACCTCGCTGCTCGACGGCGTGCTGATGTTCTTCGTGCTGGCCGCGTTCGGCTGCCTGGTCATCGACCGTGACCGGGCCCGGGAGAGACTGGCCGCCGCGCTCCCCGCGGACGCCGACGGCAGGGTCCGGCCGGACGCGCACGTCGCGGAGACGACCCGCCTCGGGTGGCGCCCCTGGCGCTGGCTGGCCGGCCTGATGCTCGGCCTCGCCATCGGCACCAAGTGGAACGGCCTGTACGTCCTGGCCGCGTTCTGTGTGCTGGCGGTGCTGTGGGACGTGGGCACCCGCAAGGTCGCGGGCGCGGGCCGCCCGTACGCGGCGGTCCTCAGGCGGGATCTCGGACTGGCGTTCCTCGCCACCGTCCCGGTCGCGATCGCCACGTACATCCTGTCGTGGCTCGGGTGGATCCTCTCCGCCACGGACGGCACCGGCGGCTACTACCGCAACTGGGCGACCGCCAACGGCCGCAGCAGCAGCTGGTCGTGGCTCTTCCCGGACTGGTGGCTGAGCCTGTGGCACTACGAGCACGAGGTCTACAAGTTCAACATCAACCTCTCCTCGCCGCACACGTACCAGTCCAACCCGTGGAGCTGGCTCGTCACGGGCCGCCCGGTCTCCTACTTCTACGAGTCCCCCGCCCCCGGCAAGGACGGCTGCCCCATCGACTCGACCGAGAAGTGCGCCCGCGAGGTCCTCGCCATCGGCACGCCGATGCTGTGGTGGCTGGCCTGCTTCGCGATCCTGTACGTGCTGTGGCGCTGGTTCTTCCGCCGTGACTGGCGGGCGGGCGCGATCGCCTGCGGCATCGCGGCCGGCTACCTGCCCTGGTTCCTCTACCAGGAACGCACGATCTTCTTCTTCTACACGATCGTCTTCGTCCCGTTCCTCTGCCTGGCCGTCGCCATGCTCCTCGGCGCGATCGTCGGCCCCCCGGGCTCCACCGACACCCGCCGCGTCACCGGCGCGGCGGGCGCGGGCATCCTGGTCCTGCTGATCGCCTGGAACTTCATCTACTTCTGGCCCCTGTTCACGGGCACCACGATCCCGATCGACCAGTGGCGGTCGCGGATGTGGCTGGATACGTGGGTGTAACAGCCGTTGAAGCACCGGACGCCGTGGGTGTGTTGTAGGTAGCGGTCAGCCGTCTGAGCGCTACCAGGGGTCCAGGAACTCGAAGACAGCGTCCAGGATCCGGTGGAAACGGCGGTGTGCCTTGCAGCAGTAACTCCGCCGGCGCCAACGGCTTTTCGGCTGTTCGACCGGCTCACCGCACCACTTGCACGGCCGCGGCCGCCGCTCCCGCCCCCCAGTCATGGACAGACCGTAGCGGCCTTCCCCACGGTCCGCCTGGGTTATCGGTTCCTCGCGGTCAGGCCTGGCGGGCGTAGGACGCGAGGCGGTCGGCGAGCGCGGTGACGAGGTCGCGGAGTTCGTCGGGGCGCTCGATGACGAACGGCCGGTCGAGGGAGGCGAGGACTGGCGGCAACCAGTCGAGCCGCTCCGCCCGCAGCTCGACGCGCAGCCAGCGCTCGGTCGCCCGGTCCTGGCCTGCCGCGGGCTCGTGCTCCTCCAGGGTCGCGACGGTGGCGGGAAGGTGGGCGCGGATCTGCTCAACGGTCCCGTGGATCCGCAAGGTCACCTCGTGCCGGTACTCGGCCGTGGCGAACCCTGACAGCATCCGGTGCGCCGGATCGGAGTCCACGGGCGCTTCGAACGATCCGAGCAGGGTTCTCGCGTCGGCGATGCGATCCAGTCGGAAGGTTCGGTCCTCGCCGATTTCGGGGTCCGTGCCCGTGACGTACCACCGTCCCGCGTGGGCGACGATCCCGTGCGCGTGCAGCGTGCGTTCGGTGCGCCGTCCGTCGCGGTCGGTGTAGCGGATCGAGACCGGTCGGCCATGGCGGACCGCGTCGGCGAGGGTGAGCAGGACCCCGGTGTCCGGGGTGGCGAATCCGCGGGGCTGATCCGTGAAGCTGAGAGATTCCAGGAGTGTGTCGAGCCTGCGGGCGAGGTGCTTGGGCAGCACCCGTCGGATCTTGGCTGTCGCAGTCTCGCTCGCGGTGTGACCCGCCGTCGTCAGTCCTGCTCGGCGGCCGGCGATCAGGCCGAGCAGCACGGCCAGCGCCTCGTCGTCGCTGAGCATGAGCGGAGGCAGGCGGTACCCGGGGGCGAGCCGGTACCCGCCGTAGCGGCCGCGCACCGATTCCACGGGCACATCCAGGTCGATCAGTTGGCCCACGTACCGCCGCACGGTGCGCCCTTCGACGCCGAGCCGGTCGGCCAGTTCGGCCACCGTGCGGGTGCCGCCCGACTGCAGCAGCTCCAGGAGGGTCAGCACGCGGGCAGTGGGTCGGGGCATGTGCACAACCTAGCGCTGATACAGGACCGATTCTGTCCCCTATTTCTCCTAACCTGCGGAGCGCACGCCACACACGCCGCACACGCGGCCGGCACAGCCAAGGAGATCCCCATGAAGTTCGTCTCGATCCGCATCATCACCAGCGACGTGGCGCGGCTCGTCGAGTTCTACGAGCGCGCCACAGGGTTGCGGGCGACGTGGGCCACCGAGGACTTCGCCGAACTCACCACCGCGGGCGCCACCCTCGCGATCGCCGGTACCCGCACTGTCCCGCTGTTCGCCCCGGGCTCTGCCCGCCCGGCGGACAACCACAGCGTGATCACCGAGTTCCTCGTCGACGACGTGGACCGCGTCCACCAGAACCTGACCGGCTTCGTCACCGACTTCGTCACCAAGCCCACCACGATGCCCTGGGGCAACCGGTCGCTGCTGTTCCGCGATCCCGACGGCAACCTCGTCAACTTCTTCACGCCCGTCACCCCGGCGGCCGTCGAGAGGTTCGCACGCTGACGCCCGACGACTCGCGCACATGGCTCGATATTCGACGGAATCTTTACCCCGCGCGTCACACCTGCCGCATAGAGTGCGACCCACAAGCGCTTTCTGAACACGTTCAAGAAGACGTGTGGAAGGCGCAACGGGGAACGGGGAGGGGTCCGCGGGATGGGCAGAGGGGTGAAGGTCGCCGTCGTCGGTGGGGTGTGCGCCGTGATGGTGGGCGGGGCCGGGTACGGGGTGTACAACATCGTGTCCGCGTTGAACGGGACCGGCGGGGGCGGGGCGGGCTCGGCCGGGCCCGCGCCGGTGAAGAGCGGGCCGCCCAGCGCGGACGAGGTCAAGGAGACGTCCGCCAAGTTCTTCGCGGCCTGGGAGAAGGGCAAGGCGGCGAGTGCGGCGGGGTACACCAACGACGACACGGCAGCCGAGCCGCTGCTGACGGCGTACAGCGAAGCCGCCCACATAGCCGACGTCCGGATCACACCCGGGAAGACGTCCGGCGCGACCGTGCCCTACACGGTCAAGGCGAAGGTGGCCTACGACGGCAAGACCAAGCCGCTGACGTACAAGAGCGAGCTGACCGTCGTACGCGGGGTCACCACCGGGCGTGCACTGGTCGACTGGCAGCCCTCGGTGATCCACCCCGAGTTGCGGCGGGACGACACCCTCGTCACCGGGGAGTCGGCGGACCCGCCGATCGAGGCGGTGGACCGGAACGGGGCGGTGCTGACCAAGGACGCCTACCCGTCCCTGGGGCCGATCCTGGACGCGCTGCGCGACAGGTACGGCGACAAGGCCGGCGGCACCCCCGGCATCGAGCTGACGATCCGGCACGCCGACGAGAACGCCGCCGACACCCCGCTGCTGACGCTGGCCAAGGGCAAGCCGGGCAAGCTGCGGACCACGCTCAGCGCGACCGCGCAGGCCGCGGCCGAGAAGGCGGTCAAGCTGTACGCCCAGTCCTCGCTGGTCGCCGTCAAGCCCAGCACCGGCGAGGTGCTGGCGGTGGCGAACAACCGCACGGACGCCTTCAACGCGGCCTTCGAGGGCGAGGTCGCGCCCGGTTCCACCATGAAGATCATCACCGCCGCGATGCTCATCGACAACGGCGTGACCTCGATGAACGGCCCGGCTCCCTGCCCGGACACGGCGACCTGGCAGAGCCAGACCTTCAAGAACCTCACCAACATGCGGCCCGACGAGAACGCCACCCTCGCGGGCAGCTTCATGCGGTCCTGCAACACGGCCTTCATCAAGCTGATCGACGAGAAGCCGCTCACCGACGAGTCACTGACCACGGAGGCGCAGACGCGGTTCGGGCTCGGCCTCGACTGGAAGACCGGCATCGTCTCCCGGGACGGCGAGGTCCCCGCGGTCAGCGGGCCGGACCGGGCCGCGAACGCCATCGGCCAGGGGCAGGTCCAGCTGAACCCGCTGAACCTGGCCTCGGTGACGGCCACGGCGATCACCGGCGACTTCCGTCAGCCCTACCTGGTCTCACCGAAGCTCGACGACCGCGGACTCGCCACCGCCAAGGGGCTGCCGTCCTCCACCGCGGCGCAGCTGAAGCAGATGATGCGGCTGACCGCGACCGAGGGCACCGCCGTCAACGCGATGGCCGGACTCGGCGGGGACATCGGCGCGAAGACCGGTTCGGCGGAGGTCGACGGGCAGGCCGTGTCCAACAGTTGGTTCACCGGTTTCCGCAACGACGTGGCCGCGGCCGCCATGACGGAGGAGGGCGGACACGGCGGCGACGCGGCCGGTCCGATTGTCGCAGCTGTGCTACGAGCTGCCGGCTGATCTCACCCACCCGGGAAGGGACTCTAGGCTGTTGCCGTCGTTGGGACTGAAGAGGGCAACGGGGACCCTGGGGAAATTCGCGGAGGAACGAAAGCTGTGGGTAATCGAAGGCGCGTCGCCGAGCGACGGAAGACCAAGCCCGCCGTGGTCGGCGGGATGATCGCCGTGGTCGTCGGCGGCGCCGGCTTCGGCGTCTACGCACTGTACGGAGGCGGGGCGGCGGCCTTCGACGGGACGCGGTCGACGTCCGCGAGCGACGACCACAAGAAGGACATCCCCAGCGGTCCGCTCTCGGCGAAAGAGGTCACCACCACGGCCCGCACGTTCCTGACGGCCTGGCAGCAGGGCAAGGTGCCCCGGGCGGCCGCCGCCACGAGCGACGCCGAGGCGGCCACCACCCTGCTCACCGGCTACACCAAGGACGCTCACCTCAAGGACGTCACGCTCACCCCGGGCGCCCCCACCGGCGACAAGGTCCCCTTCGCCGTGAAGGCGACGGTGTCCTACAAGGGCACCGAGAAGCCGCTGACGTACGACAGCGCGCTGACCGTCGTCCGCGACAAGACCGACGGGAAGCCGCAGGTCGAGTGGCACTCGTCGGTCGTCCACCCCGACCTTCAGGACGGCGACACCCTGGTCACCGGGGAGTCCGGGACCCCGCCGGTGAAGGCGCTCGACCGGGACGGCGGCGAGATCACCACGGCCAAGTACCCGTCGCTGGGCACGGTCCTGGACGGGCTGCGCGAGAAGTACGGCAAGACGGCCGGCGGCAAGGCCGGCATCGAACTCCGGGTGATCCGCGGCAAGTCCGCGAAGAAGTCGGAGGCGTCCGACAAGACGCTGCTTGAGCTGAGCAAGGGCACGCCGGGCACGGTGAAGACGACCCTGAGCCCGACCCTGCAGGCGGCGGCCGAGCAGCAGGTCGCCAAGAGGGCCAAGTCGTCGGTGGTGTTGATGCGTCCCTCGACCGGCGAGATCCTGGCCGCCGCGAACGCCTCACACGGCTTCAACATCGCCTTCCAGGGCTCCCTCGCCCCCGGCTCCACGATGAAGGTCATCAGCTCCACGCTGCTCATCGACAAGGGCCTGGCCTCGGCCGACAAGAAGCACCCCTGCCCGAAGTACTCCACGTACGGCGGCTGGAAGTTCCAGAACGACGACAAGTTCGAGATCAAGGGCGGCACCTTCAAGGCGAGCTTCGCCCGCTCCTGCAACACGGCCTTCATCAGCCAGGCGCCCGACCTGGACAACGACGACCTGACCAAGCAGGCCGAGGAGGTCTTCGGTCTGTCCATGAACAACTGGGCCATCGGGGTGCCGAGCTTCGACGGGTCGGTGCCGGTGCAGAGCGCGGCCCAGATGGCGGCCTCGCTGATCGGTCAGGGCGGGGTGCGGATGAACCCGCTGAACATGGCGTCGGTGTCGGCGACGATCGAGTCGGGCACCTTCAAGCAGCCCTACCTGGTGTCACCCACGGTCGACAACCGCAAGCTCGCCACCGCCTCCCGCAAGATGTCCTCGGGCACCCTGTCCCAGATGCGGGAACTGATGTCGTACACCGCGGCCTACGGCACGGCGGCCGAGGCGATGTCCGGGGTCACCGGCAACGTGGGCGCGAAGACCGGCTCGGCGGAGGTCGACGGCCAGAAGAAGCCGAACGGCTGGTTCACGGCCTACCGCGGTGACCTCGCCGCCGCGGGCGTCGTCCAGCAGGGCGGGCACGGCGGCAACACGGCGGGCCCGATCGTGGCGTCACTGCTGAAGATGGGCGGCTGAACTCCGCACCGGAGTGGCCAGGTACGTCCGCCGCAGGAACCTGAGCAGGGCCTTCGCGTCGAACTGCACCACCGAGACACCGTGCTCGGAGTGGAACTCGACGACGGTCTGGACGCGTCCGCACGGCCACACGCGGACCGCTCCGCTGCCGGCCGGGGCGCGCAGGCCCTGTTCGAGGAGCGAGCGCGAGAAGGTCCACTCGTGCGAACCGGGCAGGCGGATCAGTACCGAGTGCGGGTCGGTCTCGGGGTCGTAGCGCAGGATGACCGGGACAGCCTCGTCGCCCTCGCGCGGTATGTCCGCGTCCGTGACGATATGAGCTCGTGCGTACTGTTCGACTACAGACATCGTGACGACCCTCTCACGGTGCGTAACCTGTGTGGAAGCTGTGCGTCCGCCCCCCGTCCAGCGTCGCACATTTCCGGGATCGCGCCCGCTGGGGCGGAAATGCTGTTCCTCACGCCCTCGCGAGGTTTCCCGCGCCACCCGCGAGGTTCCCCCGCGCGCTGTTCCTCCCGAGGCACTCTTGCAAGCCGTTCGCAACAAGCCACTATCATCGAACGGTGCATGTGCCTGACGGATTCATCAACGCGCCCGTATCCGCCGCGACCGGAGTGGTCGCCGCCGGCGCCGTCGCCCTGAGCCTGCGCGGCGCCCGCCGCGAACTCGACGAACGCACCGCGCCGCTGGCCGGCCTGGTGGCCGCGTTCATCTTCGCCGTGCAGATGCTCAACTTCCCCGTCGCGGCGGGGACCAGCGGACACCTGCTCGGCGGTGCGCTCGCCGCGATACTCGTCGGCCCCTTCACCGGGGTCCTGTGCGTGTCCGTCGTCCTGCTGATGCAGGGCATCCTGTTCGCGGACGGCGGCCTGACCGCCCTCGGCGTGAACATCACGGACATGGCGATCGTCACGACGGTCGTCGCCTACGCCGTCTTCCGGGGGCTGGTGAAGGTGCTGCCGCGCACCCGCCGGTCGGTGACGGTGGCCTCGTTCGCCGCCGCGCTGCTCTCGGTCCCGGCCGCGGCGCTCGCCTTCACCCTCCTGTACGCCGTCGGCGGCACCACGGACGTGGCCATCGGCAAGGTCGCCACCGCCATGATCGGCGTGCACGTCCTGATCGGCATCGGCGAGGCCGCGATCACCGCGCTGACCGTGGGCGCCGTCATCGCCGTACGCCCGGACCTGGTGTACGGCGCCCGTGGCCTCCAGCAGAAACTGAAGCTGCGGGTGAACGGCGAACTGGTCGACGTCCCCGACGCCCAGCCGGTTCCGGTCGCCGCCCGCTCGCACCGCAAGCTGTGGATCACCGGCCTGGTGTCCTCCCTCGTACTGGCCGGATTCGTCAGCTTCTACGCCTCCGCGAACCCCGACGGCCTGGAGAAGGTCGCCGCCGACAAGGGCATCGACAAGCAGGCGAAGGAGCACGCGAGTGCCGACTCCCCGCTGGCCGACTACGGCGTCAAGGACATCGAGGACGCCCGCCTCTCCGGCGGTCTCGCGGGCGTGATCGGCGTCGGCGTCACCGTCGTCGCGGGCAGCACGGTGTTCTGGGCGGTGCGCAGGCGCCGTACGGACGACGCCTCCCCCGTGAGCACGAGCGTCTGATGGGCGCGGGGCACGCGCACCGGCTCTACCGGCACGGGCACTCACCCGTGCACGTCCTGCCGCCGCACACGAAACTCGCGGCGGCCTTCGCCTTCGTGGTGGTCGTGGTGTCGACCCCGCGGGAGGCGATGTGGGCGTTCGGCCTGTACGCCGTACTGCTGGCGTTTGTCGCCCACGCCGCCCGCGTACCGGCCGGCTTCCTGCTCAAGCGGCTGCTGATCGAGGTCCCGTTCGTCGCGTTCGCGGTGCTGATGCCGTTCGTGGCGGAAGGCGAACGGGTGGAGGTGCTGGGGCTCTCGCTGAGCGTCAACGGCCTGTGGGGCGCGTGGAACGTGCTCGCCAAGGGCACGCTCGGCGTCGCCGCCTCGGTACTCCTCGCCTCCACCACCGAGCTGCGCGAACTCCTCCTCGGACTCCAGCGGTTGAAGCTGCCGCCGCTGCTGGTGCAGATCGCCTCCTTCATGATCCGGTACGGCGACGTCATCACCGACGAGATGCGCCGGATGCGGATCGCCCGGGAGTCCCGGGGCTTCGAGGCACGGGGCGTGAAGCACTGGGGCGTGCTGGCCAAGTCGGCCGGGGCGCTGTTCATCCGCTCCTACGAACGCGGGGAACGGGTCCATCTGGCCATGGTCAGCCGGGGGTACGCCGGTTCGATGCCGGTCATCGACGAGGTGACCGCGTCCCGGGCGCAGTGGTCGTACGCCTTCACCCTGCCGTTCGCCGCCCTCGTCGTCTGCGTGTTGGGATGGTCACTGTGACTGCTTCCCTCGAGGTCTCGGGCCTCGCCTTCGCCTACCCCGACGGCCACCAGGCGCTGTTCGGCGTGGACTTCGCCATCGCCCGGGGCGAACGGGTCGCGCTGCTCGGCCCGAACGGCGCCGGCAAGACGACCCTGGTGCTGCACCTCAACGGCATCCTCAGCGGCGGCACGGGCTCGGTGACGGTGGCCGGGCTGCCGGTCGGCAAGGAGCACATGGCCGAGATCCGGCGCAAGGTCGGGATCGTCTTCCAGGATCCGGACGACCAGCTCTTCATGCCGTCGGTGCGTGAGGACGTGGCCTTCGGTCCGGCGGCGGCCGGGCTGAGGGGGGCGGAGCTGGAGGCGCGCGTGGAGCGGGCGCTGGCCCGGGTCGGCATGGCGGAGTTCAGGGACCGGCCGCCGCACCACCTCTCCTTCGGGCAGCGGCGCCGGGTGGCCGTGGCGACCGTCCTCGCGATGGAACCGGAGATCCTCGTCCTCGACGAGCCGTCCTCCAACCTCGACCCCGCCTCCCGCCGCGAACTCGCCGACATCCTGCGCTCGTTGGACGTGACCGTCCTGATGGTCACGCACGACCTGCCGTACGCCCTGGAGCTGTGCCCCCGCGCACTGGTCCTGAGCGAGGGCGCCATCGCGGCCGACGGCCCGACCGGCGAGTTGCTCTCCGACGACGCGCTGATGCGGGCCCACCGGCTGGAGTTGCCCTTCGGATTCGACCCGCGGTCCGTGACAATGGGCGCGTGACGAACCAAGAGGGCGCCGCGGACGAGGGCTCGCCGCTGCTGCACGACCAGCTGTGTTTCGCGCTCTACGCGGCCCAGCGCGCGGTGACGTCCGCCTACCGTCCGCTCCTCGACGAGCTGGGGCTGACCTACCCGCAGTACCTGGTGCTGCTGGTGCTGTGGGAGCGCGGCGAGATCACCGTCAAGGAGCTGGCGGGCGCGCTACGCCTGGACTACGGCACGGTGTCGCCCCTGCTCAAGCGGCTGCAGAGCGCGGGGCTGGTCCGCCGGGAGCGGGCGGCGAACGACAAGCGCTCGGTGCTGGTGGCGTGCACGGGCCGCGCGGAGGAGCTGAGGGAGCGCGCCGCGCGGGTGCCCGGCGCCCTGCTCGCGGCGACCGAGCTCGACAGTGGGGCGGTCGCCGGGTTGCGTGCGGAGTTGTGGGCGCTGGCGGAGCGGGCCGAGGCGGCGGCGGACAGGGCCCGCTGATCTCGGGTTACCGCCGGTTGCTACCCCCCGGTAACGGAGGCCTCCCTACCGGTAAGTACCTTGTGCACGATGCACTTGTGCGCACCTTGTTCCGGGGGGAACCTGCCATGACTGACACCGCCGTCGACGCGACGGCCACCACCGCTGTCGACGCCGACACCGCTGTCGACACCCGTCCCTCGAAGATCGTGTACGTCGCCGAGGCCACCGCGCACGGCGGCCGGGACGGCTGGGTCACCAGCCAGGACGGCCAGATCGAGCTGAAGGTCGCGATGCCGCCGCAACTCGGCGGCGACGGAAACGGCACCAATCCGGAGCAGCTGTTCGCGGCCGGCTACAGCGCCTGCTTCCACAACGCGCTGGTGCTGGTCGGCCGCCGCTCCGGCCTCGACCTGACTGGTTCCACGGTCGCCGCGAAGGTCGGCATCGGCCCCAACCAGCAGCGTGGCTACGGCCTCGCGGTCGCCCTCAGCGTCTCGCTGCCGGTCCTCGACCCGGACATCGCGGCCAAGCTGGTGGACGCGGCCCACGAGGTCTGCCCGTACTCGAACGCGACCCGCGGCAACATCGACGTCACCACGCTTCTCGGCTAGCGCGTACTGGACACCGGAATCGAAGGCCCGACGGGCATGTTTCACTCACTGTCGTAGGTAGAACCACCGGACAGGGAGTGCGGACGTGGACGTGGACGTGAACGGCACTGTGGCCGAGGGCTTCGAGCCGGTCAGGGACGCGTTCGTGCGGAACTTCGAGGAGCTCGGGGAACGCGGGGCGGCCGTCGCCGTGTACCGGGACGGGCGCCGGGTCGTCGATCTGTGGGGCGGCACCAAGGACGTCGACGGGACCGCGCCCTGGCAGCGCGGCACCGCCCAGGTGATGCGCTCGGCGACCAAGGGCGTCGCCGCCGCCGTACCGCTGCTGCTGCACCAGCGCGGGGAGCTGGACCTGGACGCGCCGGTGGGCGAGTACTGGCCCGAGTTCAAGGCGCACGGCAAGGACCGGGTGCTGGTACGTCAGGTGCTGAACCACCGGGCCGGACTGCCGCTGCTCGACCGCCCCCTCACGCCTGAGGACGCCCTGGACCCGAGCCGGGGACCGGAGGCGGTCGCCGCGCAGGCCCCCGTGTGGGAGCCCGGCACCGACCACGGGTACCACGCGCTGACGTACGGCTGGATGCTCGACGAGCTGGTGCGACGCGTGACCGGACAGGGCGCCGGCGAGTGGATCGCGAACGAGATCGCCGGGCCGCTGGGCCTGGACCTGTGGCTGGGGCTGCCGCAGGCGGAGGAGGCAGCGGGCCGGACCGGCCGGGTCGGCCGGATCGACGCCCCCGAGCCGGCCCCCGGCCCGGGACTGCGGGTCCGCCCGAAGCGCGCGGTCACCGAGGCCTACGACGACCCGGACTCCCTCACCCGCCGGGCGTTCGCCGCGATCACCCCTTTCCCGGACCAGAACGACCCCGCCTACCGGGCGACCGCCCTGCCCGCCACCAACGGCATCGCGACCGCCGACGCCCTGGCCCGCTTCTACGCCGCACTGATCGGCGAGGTCGATGGCACAGGGCGTGCCCTACCGCTGTTCGACCCGGTCACCCTGGCCGCGGCACGCGCCGAGGAGTCGGCGGGCCCGGACCGTGTGCTGGTCGTCAACACCCGCTTCGGCCTCGGCTACATGCTGCACGGCAGCGCGTCCCCGCTGCTCGGCCCGGGCTCGTTCGGGCACCCCGGCCGCGGCGGCGCGCTCGGCTTCGCCGACCCGGAGACCGGCGTCTCCTTCGGCTACGTCACCAACGGTTTCCGCAAGACCGTGACAGCGGATCCTCGCGCTCAGGCGCTGGTCAGGGCCGTACGCGGGGCGCTGGAGCAGGTCATACGTTGATCGGGTGGGAGGTCCGCCCGGACGCCTCGTCGATCTCGCCGTGCGCCTTGGTCAGCAACCGCATCGCGAGTTCGTTCAGGGCGCGGGCCGCGGCGATCTCCTCCCCCACTCTCGGCTGGTTCGGGTCGACGCGATGACGGGAGGCGTGCCCCTGCGTACGCACCTCGGTGCCGTCGGGCAGCCGCACCATCGCAGCCGCCCGGGTGCGCTGATCGTCCTCCTGGAACTCCAGCTCGATATGCCATCCCACAGTGGTGTGCATCATGACGATCACCTCCGGAAGACCTGCTTCCAGGGTGCTCCTCGACGGCCACGGATGCACCCGCCGGGCACCGTCATCCCGCGTGCAGCATCAGCCCGATCCCGAGCACCACCAGCCCGGCCGCCGCGATCCTGGACACCCCGAACCGCTCCTTGAAGAACACCGCTCCGATCGCCGCGCCCACGATGATCGACGACTCGCGCAGGGCCGCGATGGGGGCGAGGTCCGCCTTGGTCTGCGCCCACAGGACGAGGCCGTACGCCCCGACGGAGAGCGCCGCTCCCAGCAGCCCGACGCCCGTGAACGGCCGTAGCACGGGGACGAATTGGCCCCTCCATCGGTACAGCGCGTACGCCGGGATGGCTGTGCCCTGCACCGCCATCAGCCAGGCGATGTAGCCGAGGGAGGTGCCGGAGGCGCGGACCCCCAGCCCGTCCACGACCGTGTAGAGCGCGATGGTCAGGCCGGTCGCCAACGCGGCCCCGATCGCCGCCCAGTCGGGCCGCCGCCCGCGCAGTCCCCACACCGCGACGCCGGTCAGTCCCGCGCAGGACAGCGCGATCCCGGCCGCCGCCCACCCGTCCGGCACCTCGTGGGCGAAGACCGCGGCGAGCAGGGTGACCACCAGGGGCGCGGTGCCGCGGGCGATCGGATAGGCCTGCCCGAAGTCGCCGAGCCGGAAGGACTTCATCAGCAGCGCGTAGTACGCGAGGTGGACGACCGCGGAGACGATCAGATACGGCCACGCCCCCGCTGCCGGAAACGGCGCGAAAGGGATCATCGCCAGCCCGATCAGCGCCCCTCCGCCCGCGATCAGCGTGAACCCGACCAGTTTGTCGGTGATGTGATGGGCGATCGCGTTCCAGCTGGCGTGCGTCACCGCGGCCAGCAGTACCGCCGCGGTGACCAGCGGGGTCACGCGGTCCGCTCGCGCACGTCCACCACGGTGGCACCGGCGTGGGTGACGAGGTCCTCGGGCCGCATGGGGAAGACGGTGTACGGGGTGCCGGCGGCGGCCCACACGAGTTCGTGCTCCAGCAGCGACCGGTCCGCGAGCACCCGGGTCCGGGTCCGGTGCCCGAAGGGCGGCACGCCGCCGATCGCGTACCCCGTGGTCTCCCGTACGAGGTCGGCCCTGGCCCGCGTGACCTTGTCCGCGCCGAGTGCCTCACGGACCAGGTCCAGGTCCACCCGGGAGGCGCCGTCCATCAGCACCAGCACCGGCACCCCGTCGGCCGCGAAGATCAGCGACTTGCAGATCTCGCTCAACTCGCACCCGAGCGCCGCGGCGGCCTCGGCGGCGGTGCGGGTGGCGTCCGGGAAGCGGCGGATCCGGTGGGTCAGATCGTCGAGCGCGAGCTCACGCAGGGCTTCCGCGAAACGGGGGTGGGCCGGGGAGTCGTCGGGGCGGGCGTCGGGCGCGGGCGTCTTCGTCATGGACGGCACGGTAGTTGCGAGTCCGTAAGGCACGCGAACGGGTTCATTGTCAGTGGCGGATGCCATGATCAGCCGTATGGGAGTTCTCTACGGCTACTACCGCGCCGCCGATGACCAGGACGCCGGCCGGGCCGTCGTCCGCGAGGACGAGGAGCCCAGCGGGACCGGATACGACCAGTTCGTGCTCAAGGGCATCGACCCGGTGGTCAACCTGCTGCCTGCCGAGTCCCTGATAACCGGGCGTTCCCAGGACGCTGTCAAGGCCGATCCACGGCACGGTCACCTGGTGGCCATGGTGGGAAACGGTGAGATCGTCAGCGTGTCGCTCACCGACACCCTCCGTGACGCCCTCGTGAGCTTCGACAGGACGTTGTTCGACGCCGTCGCCCAGGGCTGGGCCGTCTCGGACGCCTTCTCCTACCCACCGGACAAGGAGGCCGTCGAGGATCTCACCTCGTTCCTCCGCCAGTTGGCCGACCTCGCCCAGCGGGCCACGGGCAAGGGGCACCACCTGTACTGCTGGATCTCGCCGTGAGCTGAGTCGAGGAAGGCCGGTGAGGGCGTGCCCCGTCCCCACGGAGCCCTCACCGGCCGGTCACGCACGGAAGCTGGGTGGGTCGGACCTCCCCCGGAATCCGGGACTACCGGTCCGACCTCAGGTCAGGCCTTGACCAGCTCCCGGTCCTCGTCCTCGTCGCGCCGCTTGTCGTCCAGGGTGCGCAGCCCCTCGCCCTCCACGTCCACGTTCGGCAGCGCGCGGTCCAGCCACTTCGGCAGCCACCAGGCCTTCTCGCCGAGCAGCGCGAGCACCGCGGGGACGATGGCCATGCGGACGACGAACGCGTCGAAGAAGACGGCGATCGCGAGACCGAAGCCGATCATCTTGATCATCGACTCGCTGGCGCTGATGAAGCCACCGAAGACGGCCATCATGATGACCGCGGCGGCCGCGACCACCCGGGCGCTGTGCTTGAAGCCGGTCACCACGGCCTGGCTCGGCGACTCGCCGTGGACGTACGCCTCCCGCATGCGGGTCACGAGGAACACCTCGTAGTCCATCGCGAGACCGAAGACCACGCCGACCATGAAGATCGGCATCATCGACATGATCGGACCCGTCTGCTCGACCCCGATCAGGCCGGAGAGCCAGCCCCACTGGAAGACCGCGACCACGGCGCCGAGTGCGGCGAGCACGCTGAGCAGGAAGCCGAGGGCCGCCTTCAGCGGGACCAGGATGGACCGGAAGACCACGATCAGGAGCAGGAAGGCGAGGCCCACCACCAGGCCCAGGTACGGGACCAGGGCGTCGTTGAGCTTCTGCGAGAAGTCGATGTTCATCGCGGTCGTGCCGGTGACCAGGACGTCCGCGCCGGTGTCCGCCTTGATGCCGGCGCCCGTGCCACGGATCGCGTGGACCAGGTCCTCGGTCTGGACGGAGGACGGCTTGGAGCCGGGGATCACGGTGATCGTCGCGGTGTCACCGGCCTTGTTGAACGTCGCCGGGGTCACCGTCACGACGTCCTTGAGGCCCTTGACCCCGTCGGTCACCGCGGTGGCCGCCGCCTTCGGGTCGTCGCTGTTCTTGGCGTCGACCACGATCATCAGGGGCCCGTTGAAGCCGGGGCCGAAGCCCTCCGACAGCAGGTCGTACGCCCGGCGCTGCGTCGTGGAGGTGGGCTGCGAGCCGTCGTCGGGCAGCCCCAGCTCCAGCTGGGCGGCCGGGACGGCGACCGCACCCAGACCGACCACGCCGAGCAGCAGCACGGCGGCCGGACGGCGGATGACGAAGCTCGCCCAGCGGGTGCCGATGCCGGGCTTGGCCGGCGCCCCGGAGGACTTCGCGGCCTTCTCAGCCTTCTTGGACGTGCCGCCGCGCTTCCCGCCCGCCGGACGGATCTTCCGGCCGGCGTAGCCGAGGAGCGCCGGGATCATGGTCAGTGCGATGAGTACGGCGACCACGACCGTGCCCGCCGCCGCGAGGCCCATCTTGGTCAGCATCGGGACGTTGACGACCGTGAGGCCTGCCAGCGCGATCACGACCGTGAGGCCCGCGAAGACCACCGCCGAGCCGGAGGTGCCCACAGCGCGGCCGACCGCCTCCTCACGGTCGCGGCCCTCGGCCAGCTCGCCGCGGTAGCGGGAGACGATGAACAGGGCGTAGTCGATGCCGACCGCGAGGCCGATCATCAGCGCCAGCGTGGACGTGGTGTCGCCGAGGTCGAGCGTCTTGGCGAGGGCGGTGATGGTGGAGACACCGATGCCGACGCCGATGATCGCCGTCAGCAGCGGCAGTCCGGCCGCGACCAGCGAGCCCAGGGTGATGACGAGGACGACCGCGGCAAGGGCGAGGCCGACGATCTCACCGGTCGCCCCCGTCTCGGGCGCGGCCTGCAGGGCGTCACCTCCGACGTCGACGGTCAGCCCGGTGGCCCGGGCCTCGTCACCGGCCGCCGCGAGGGCGTCCGTGGTCGAGTCCGCCAGCTCCATGCCGGGGAGTTTGTACTTCACCGACGTGTAGGCGACCGTTCCGTCCTTGCTCACGGCGTGCGTCGTGAACGGATCGGTGACGGAGACGACCTCGGAGCCGTCGCGCAGTTCCTTGACGGTCTTGTCAACGGTCGCCTTGTTGTCGGCGTCCGTCATCTTCTCGCCCTTGGGCGCCTTGAAGACTATGCGTCCGGTCGCGCCGTCGGCGCTGGCGCCGGGGAAGCGCTGTTCCAGCAGGTCGAAGGCTTTCTGCGCTTCGGTGCCGGGAATCGAGAAGGAGGTGGTTCCGGCGGCGGGGGCGCTGGCCGCGCCGACACCCGCGAGGGTCAGCAGGGCGACCCATATCAGGGCGACGAGATGCCGTCGCCGGAAGGCGAGCCGGCCGAGTTTGTAGAGGAACGTGGCCACGAAGGCGTACTCCGGTCAGGTCGTGGGTTCTTCTGGGCAGGGGTGATCAGCCCGCTGGGTGGCGTGGCTGATCGGCCCGACGACGTGAGCGGTGGCGTCAGGATGGGCGGACCGCGGGGACGGTCAGGTGAGGGGGGAGGGTCAGGCGGTGGGGGGCGCGCAGAGGGCGGGGAGGACCACTGCGTCGATGTACGAAAGGAGGAAGTCCTGCGTCGGTGGCTGCTCGTCGAGCAGCGTGCGGGCGGAGAACGCCCCGATCATCATGTGCATGATGAAGGCGGCTGCCGGGTTGTCCGCTCGGACCTCGCCCCGGTCGATCGCCCGGCCCAGCACGCGACGGAAGTCCTCCATCTCCGGCTCGACGAGATGCTCCTTGAACGCCCGCAGCAGGTCCGGGTTGTCGTGGACCGCCATGGCCAGACCCCGCATCAGCGCGGAGTTCTGCTCCATCTGGCAGTCGTCCGAGCGCAGCGTGAGAGCGTGCAGGTCACCCCTGAGCGACCCCGTGTCGATCTCCGAGAGGGAGCCCGGCTTGTTGTGCCGCACCGCCTTCACGACCAGTTCGGGCTTGCCGCCCCACTGACGGTAGAGCGTGGCCTTGCTGGATCGGGTGCGGGCGGCGACGGCGTCCATGGTGAGGGCGTCGTAGCCGACCTCGCGGAGCAGGTCGAGCACGGCCGTGTACAGCTCGGCCTCGCGCTCGGGTGTGATCCGGCTGCGCCGCGCCGTTGCTGCCTCAGCCACTGTGTTCACCTTCCAGCACTCCGAACGACACGGTTTCGTACATGGAGAATGTATCGCACTCCCGAGCGAAACGAAACGGTTTCGTTCGTGTTGTGGGTCACGGGCCGACCCTTAGTCATAAGTTGCTCCAGTTCGTCCCCAGGAAAAGCATGGGGAGGTGAGCTATCTGCGTTTCCCGCATCTGAGCGGTGATCAGCTGTGCTTCGTGGCCGAGGACGATCTCTGGCTGGCTCCCCTCGACCGGACGGGCCGCGCCTGGCGACTCACCGTCGACCGCACCAAGGTCGGCCACCCCCGCTTCTCGCCCGACGGCGGCCACCTCGCGTACACGAGCTGGCGCAGTCTGCTCCCCGAGGTCCATCTGGTGCCGGTGGCGGGCGGCTCGGGCAGGCAGCTCACCCACTGGGGCTCGCCGGACACCCAGGTTCGCGGCTGGACGCCCCCGGACGCGGATGGACACAGCCAGATCCTCGCGGTCGCCTCCCACGGCGAGCCCTTCTCCTACTTCACCTGGGCGTACAAGATCCGTCCCGACGGCGACCCGGGCCGCAAGCTCCCCTGGGGCCCGGTCTCCGACATCCAGTCCGCCGACTTCGACGGCGAGCGCCGGACCCTGCTCCTCACCGGCACCCCGCCGCACGAACCCGCCTCCTGGAAGCGCTACCGGGGCGGGGCCACCGGCAGGCTGTGGCTGCACGGGGAGCGCATCCTCGCCGACCTGAACGGCCATCTCCACTCCCCCCTGTTCGTCGGCGACCGGATCGCCTTCCTCTCCGACCACGAGGGCGTCGGCAACCTCTACTCCTGCGCCCACGACGGCTCCGACCTGCGTCGGCACACCGACCACGACGCCTTCTACGCCCGGCACGCGGCGAGCGACGGCAGCCGGGTGGTGTACCAGTGCGGCGGTGACCTGTGGATCGTCGACGACCTGGCCGCCGACTCCGAACCGCGCCGGCTGGACGTCCGGCTGAGCGGGCCGCGCGCGGGGCGCCGTCCCTACCAGGTCCCGGCCGCCCAGCACGTGGACGGCGTCTCGGTCGACGAGACGGGCCGCGCGAGCGCCGTCGTCGTCCGGGGCAGCCTGTACTGGCTCACCCACCGGGACGGCCCCGCCCGTACGATCACCGACGTCCCCGGAGTACGGGTCCGGCTTCCGGAGATGCTCGGCTCGGGCGGCCAGGTCGCTTACGTGACGGACGCGGAGGGCGAGGACGCGATCGAGATCGCCTCCCTCCCGAGGGCGACAGGCGACCGCGAGCCACGGCGACTGGCGTCGGGCGGGCTCGGGCGGGTGCTGGAGCTGGTGTCCGACCCCCAGGGCGACCGACTGGCCATCGCCTCGCACGACGGACGACTGCTCCTGATCACGGTGTCCGACGAGGCGGGTTCCGGGGCGGGGACAGCGACGGGGACGAGTACGGAGGGCACGGGGGCGGACAACTCAGACTCCGGAAGGATCAGTTCCGCCTCGCCCACGGACAACTCGGGCCCGCACACCGACGATTCCGGCTCGCACACGGCCGATTCAGGCGGCGGCGAGGTGACGGAACTCATCCACTCGGTCAACGGCCCGGTGCGCGACCTCGCCTTCTCCCCGGACGGGGCCTGGCTCACCTGGTCGCACCCGGGCATCGGCCGCACGCTGCGCCAGATCAAGATGGCCCGCATCTCCGCCACCGGACAGGACGGTCCGGTGATCGTGGACGTCACCAACGGCCGCTTCGAGGACGAGAACCCGGTGTTCACCAGGGACGGCCGCTATCTCGCGTTCCTGTCCTGGCGCGGCTTCGACCCGGTGTACGACGTGCACACCGGCGACCTGTCCTTCCCGCTCGGCTGCCGCCCCTACCTGGTCCCCCTGTCCTCCCTCACCCCCTCCCCCTTCGCCGTGAACCCGGAGGGCCGCCCGGCCGCCGGGGGCCTGGACCCCGTGGAGGAGGACGAGGGCGGCGACGGCACGGTGCTCGTCGAGGCCGAGGGTCTGGAGAGCCGGGTGACGCCCTTCCCGGTGACCGCCTCCAAGTACTCGGCGCTGCACCCGGTCGCGGGCGGCGGGCTGGTCTGGCTGCGCTGGCCGATCTCCGGCGCGCTGGGCGAGACCTTCGCCAACCCGGACGACACCACCGGCCGCCCCACCCTGGAGCACTTCAGCATCAGCAAGGCGAAGAAGTCCGAACTCGTCGAGCACCTGGACTGGTTCGCGGTGAGCGGCGACGGCAGCCGGCTGGTCCTGGTGGACGAGGACGAGCTGCGCGCGGTCCCGTCGACCGAGTCCGGCGACGGCGACACGTCGGTCTGGATCGATGTCCGCCGCATCCTGCACCAGGTCGACCCGGCCGCCGACTGGCGCCAGTCGTACGAGGAGGCGGGCCGGCTCATCCGGGCGTACTTCTGGGAACCGGGGATGTGCGGCATCGACTGGGACGCGATCCTCGACCAGTACCGTCCGCTGGTGGAACGGGTCGCGTCCCCGGACGAGTTCGCCGACCTCCTGCGCGAACTGCTGGGCGAACTCGGCACCTCCCACGCGTACGTCTCGGCCGCCCGCCGCAACGAGGGTCCCCGGCACTACCAGCGGCGCCAAGGCCTCCTCGGCGCCAACTTCGTCCGCCGGGACGACGGTTGGACGGTCAGACGGATCCTGCCCGGCGACTCCTCCGACTCCAAGGCACGCTCGCCGCTGGCCGGCACGGGCATCCGGGAGGGTGCCGTGCTCACCCACGTGGACGGCCGCCCGGTGGATCCGGACAGGGGGCCGTATCCGCTGCTGGCGGGGGCGGGCGGCACGACGGTCGAGCTGACCTTCACCCCCGCCGATGCGCGGGGACGCCCACGCCGGGTGGCGGTCGTCCCGCTCGTCGACGAGCGTCCCCTCCGCTACCAGGACTGGGTGGCCAAACGCCGGTCCGTGGTACGGGAGTTGAGCGGGGGCCGCTGCGGCTACCTGCACATCCCCGACATGGGTGGCTCGGGGTGGGCCCAGTTCAACCGGGACCTGCGGATGGAGATGTCACGCCCCGCGCTCATCGTGGACGTGCGGGGCAACGCGGGCGGCCACATCAGCGAGCTGGTCGTGGAGAAACTGACCCGCACGATCCTCGGCTGGGACCTGACCCGCGACGCCCAGCCCGTGTCGTACGCCTCGAACGCCCCGCGCGGCCCGGTGGTGGCCCTGGCCGACGAGGCGACCTCCTCGGACGGCGACATGATCACGGCCGCCTTCAAGCTCCTGAACCTGGGTCCCGTGGTCGGACAGCGCACCTGGGGCGGAGTCGTCGGCATGACCGGCCGTCACCAACTGGGCGACGGCACGGTGATCACGGTCCCGATGAACGCGGCCTGGTTCGACGCGTACGGCTGGTCCGTGGAGAACCACGGCGTCGCCCCGGACCTGGAGATCCTCCGCACCCCCCTGGACTGGGCGGAGGGCAGACACGCCCAGCTCGCCGACGCGGTGCACCTGGCCGTGGAACTCCTGGAATCCAACCCCCCAGCAGCTCCCCCGGACCACTCCAACGTCCCGAACAGAGCAAGACAGAAACTCCCGCGGCGTCCTTGACGAACCTGAAGGGGCGCGGGGAACTGCGCGACAAGCCCCCGAACACCTGTCCCTGAAGGGGCGCGGGGAACTGCGCGACAAGCCCCCAAACACCCGCACCCGACAGCTCGCCCGAACACCCCACCCCCCACCAGAACATGGGGCACCCCTCGAAGGAAGGGCACCCCACGTTCACCGGCCGAAGCCGACCGCAGCGTCGTCAGGCGTCGTAGTCCTGCGCGAAGCGGTCCTCGTCATCGCGGCGCATACGCTCGCCCTGCTCGTCCCGCATGCGCTCACCGGGCCGGCCGCGCTCCTGACCGCGCTCCTGAGCCGGTCGGCCACGCTCCTGGCCGCGCTCCTGGCCGCGCTCCTGGCCCTTCTGGCCCTTCTCCCGGGCCTGCTGGGCCTTCTGCTTGGCCTGGTCCCGCATCTGCTCCGACTTTTCCTGGAACTGATCCTTCATACCCATGTGGGCTCACTCCTAATGAGTGGGGGATGGACCCCTACGTGGGGCCTCGACCAGATTCACACGGCCGGACACAGTGCGCATTTCGATCAACTACGGTGCGTAGCGCGGGCCTCCTCGTCCGCCGCCCCACCTGCGCCGACGAGACCCGTGCGCATGCCTTCCAGCCGGGACGCGAACCGCCTCATCTCCCGTTGCCCCACGGTCCCGATGACCCCGGGCAGGTATCCGCGCACGCCCTGCATGCCACGCAGCCACCACTGCCCGTAGACATGACTCGACCTGCGCTCGATCCCGGCCACGATCCGGTCCACCGCCGGACCCAGCGGATATGTCTTGTTGGCCGGCCACGGCAGCCGTTGCCGCAGTTCCCGCATCACCTCCTCCTGATCGGCCCCGCGCACCATGTCGGTGTCGGTCCACGACAGGTAACCGACCCCGACCCGCACCCCCTTGTGGCCGACCTCGGCCCGCAGACTGTGCGCGTACGCCTCCACACCGGACTTGGACGCGCAGTACGCGGTCATCATGGGCGCCGGGGTGATCGCGGCGAGGGAGGCGATCTGGAGCAGATAGCCCCGGCTCTCCGTCAGCACCGGCAGGAACGCCCGGGCGGTCATCGCCGATCCGATCAGGTTGACCTCGATCACCCGCCGCCAGGCCACCGGATCGCAGTCCACGAAGGGCCCGCCGCTGGCGACTCCCGCGTTGGCGACGACGATGTCGACCTTCCCGAACCGTTCCTTGACCTCCTGGGCGACCCGGGCCATCGCCTCGTGGTCGGTGACGTCGGCGTACCAGTGGCCGCTGTCGCCGTGCAGCCGCTCGGAGACCTCCTTGAGCAGGGCGGGCTCCAACCCGACCAGCGCCACCGTCGCCCCGCGCGCGGACAGCTTGCGGGCCAGCAGCTCCCCGACACCGCGCGCGGCTCCGGTGACGACGGCGACCTGTCCTTCGAGACCGACCCTGCTCATGCGTCCTCCTTGACGTGACCGACCTGGACGTACGTGGTGACGAGCTCCCGGATCTGCCCGCCGGGCCGGGTCCGACCCGCGCGGGGACGGCTCACGCGCCGACCCCGGCCGCCTTCTCCCGGGGCACCCGCAGGACGTGGTACTCCCCGAGAACCACCCGCCGGGTCGCGCGCCGGAACTCCGTCGTGGTGCCCGGCCAGATGGTGGTGTTGCGGCCGCTCGCGTCCTGGTACCAGCTGGTGCAGCCGCCCGTACTCCACACCGTGCGCTTCATGCGCTCCTGCACCCGGTCGTTCCAGGCGCGCACGGCGCCCGGGCGGGCGTCGAGGGCGACCCGGCCGCCGAGGACGTTCAACTGCCGTACGTAGTCGGCCATGTAGTTCAGCTGGGACTCGATCATCAGGATCATCGAGGAGTTCCCGAGGCCGGTGTTGGGGCCGATGACGGTCATCCAGTTGGGGAACCCGGCCGCCGAGGCACCGCGCAGCGCCTCCATTCCGTCCTTCCAGGACTCGGCGAGCGTGCGCCCGTCCGCGCCGACCACCCGGTCGGCGATCGGCATGTCCGTGACGTGGAACCCCGTGCCGAAGACGATCGCGTCGGCCTCGGTCTCGGTGCCGTCGGCGGCGACCAGCGTCGAGCCGCGGATCTCGCTCAGTCCGCTCGCGACAAGGTCCACGTTGGGCTGCGCGAGGGCCGGATAGTAGGTGCCGGACAGCAGGATCCGCTTGCAGCCGATGCGGTAGTCCGGCGTCAGTTTGGCGCGCAGCGCCGGGTCCTTGATGGAGCGGGCCATGGCGCGCCCGGCCACCCGCTCGACCAGACCGAGCTCGTCGGGGCGTTTGGTGAACGCCTGGACCTGCAACTCCCGGATGCCCCACAGCAGTCCGCGCCGGGCCTGCGCGGTGAACGGCAGCGCGCGGTGCAGCGCGCGTTCCGCGCCGCTGATCGCCCGGTCGACGCGGGGCAGCACCCAGGGCGGGGTGCGCTGGAAGAGGGTGAGCCGGGCGACCTCGGGCTGGATGGCCGGGACGATCTGGATGGCGGAGGCGCCGGTGCCGACCACGGCGACCCTCTTGCCGCGCAGGTCGGCGTCGTGGTCCCAGCGTGCCGAGTGGAACACCGTGCCGGAAAACGAGGTGAGCCCCGGGATGTCCGGGATACGCGGGTCGGACAGCGGCCCGGTGGCGGAGACGACCATGTCGGCCGAGAGCGGGCCGCCGACGGTCTCGATGTCCCAGCACAGCCGCTCGCCGTTCCACACCATCCGCTTGACCTCGGAGTGCAGACGCAGGTGCGGGCGCAGCCCGAAGACGTCCGTCACATGCTCCAGGTAGGCGCGGATGTGTTCCTGCCCGGAGAACGTGCGCGGCCAGTCGGGGTTGGGCGCGAAGGAGAACGAGTACAGATGGGACGGCACGTCACAGGCGCACCCCGGATAGGTGTTGTCCCGCCAGGCCCCGCCGACGCTGCCGGCCCGCTCCAGCACGACGAAGTCGGTGACGCCCATGCGCCGCAGCCGTACGGCGGCTCCCAGCCCGCCGAACCCGGACCCGATCACCGCCACCCGCACGTGTTCCCGCTCGGCCATCCCGGAGCCTCCACACGTCACACACGTCACCCTGAAATGTGCCAGTGAATACTGGCGCAATGGGGAGGGTAGAGCAGGTCCGTACTGATGGGTAGGGGGCGCACCAGGACTTTTGCGCCAGCGGCCGCCCCCCGCGGGCACCGGGAGTACGACATAGGGTGCGGGCGTGGCAGACAAGCGTGAGTACCGCATGGAGGAGCTGGCCCAGGAGGCCGGGATCACGGTGCGCACCCTGCGCTTCTACCGCGAGCGCAAGCTGATCCACCCACCGCGCCGTGAGGGCCGTATCGCCTGGTACGACGACAGTCACCTGGCCCGGCTGCGCACCATCACCGCCCTGCTGGAACGCGGGCACACCCTGAACGGCATCGCGGAACTGGCGGAGGCCTTCGACCACGGCCGCGACGTCGGCGAACTCCTCGGCGTCGACACCCCCACCGAGGAGGAGCCGGTCCGCCTCACCCCCGAGGAACTCGCCGCCCGCTTCGAGGGACAGGTCACCGCCGAGAACCTCGCCGCCGCCCTGGACCTCGGCTACCTCGGCACCGCCGGCGACGAGATCGTCCACATCAGCCGCCGTCTCCTGGACGTCTCCTCCGCCCTGGTCCACGAGGGCATCCCACTCGCCGACGTCCTGTCCGCGGGCGCCCGGGTCCGCGAACACGCCGACGCCCTGGCCGACCTCTTCACCGACCTCATCCTCCGCCACGGCCCCGAGGAAAACCTCCAGCGCCTGCGCCCGCTGGCCCGCAGCGTGGTGGAGGCGGAACTGTCACTGGCGTTGGACCGGCGGCTGCGGAGGCGGGACCCGACCGGCCCGGAGCGCGACGAGACGGGTCAGGACCAGCGGTCGTAGACCACGGTCACCGGAGCGTGGTCCGACCAGCGCTCGGCGTGCGTGGCGGCGCGCTCGACGTACCCCTTGACCGCCTTGGCGGCGAGACCGGGCGTGGAGCAGTGGTAGTCGATCCTCCACCCTGAATCGTTGTCGAAGGCCCGCCCCCGGTACGACCACCACGTGTACGGCCCCTCGGCCTCCGGATGCAGCGTCCGTACGACGTCGACGTAACCGCCCTCCGTGGGGTCCAGGACCCGGGTCAGCCAGGCCCGTTCCTCCGGGAGGAAGCCGGAGCTCTTCTGGTTGGCGCGCCAGTTCTTGAGGTCGGCCTGCTGGTGGGCGATGTTCCAGTCGCCACAGATGACGACCTCGCGGCCGTCGGCGGCGGCGCGTTCGCGCAGGTCCTTGACGTAGGCGAGGAACTCGCCCATGAAGCGGACCTTCTCGTCCTGGCGTTCGGTGCCGACCTCACCGGAGGGCAGGTAGAGCGACGCGACCGTGACACCCGGCAGGTCGGCCTCGACGTAGCGGCCGCTGGTGTCGAACTCCGAGGAGCCGAAGCCGATCCGGACCCGGTCGGGTTCGCGGCGGGTGTAGAGGGAGACACCGGCCCGCCCCTTCGCGGCGGCGGGCGCGTGCACGACGTGCCAGCCTTCGGGGGTGCGCACCTGCTCGGGCAGCTGCTGCGGCTCGGCGCGCACCTCCTGGAGGCAGACGACGTCGGCGGAGGTCTGTGCGAGCCACTCCACGAACCCCTTCTTCGCGGCGGCCCGCAGCCCGTTCACATTCACGGTGGTGACAGTCAGCACCCGCGGCACACTACCGGCAGGCCGACGCCGGGCTGGACGGGGCCCGGATTTCGGCCCAGTACGGATTACGATGATGCGCATGCATATACGCCGGGTCCCGTTCGACCACCCCGACGCCGTGAAGCTCAACGACGCCGTGCAGGCCGAATACCACGTGCGCTACGGCGACGGCGGCGACTCCACCGTGCTCGCCGCGTCGGACTTCGAACCGCCGAACGGCGTCTATCTCATCGTCTACGACGAGGCGGACCGGCCCGTCGCCACGGGTGGCTGGCGGCGCCAGGACGTCAACGGCGAGGGCAACGAGGACGGCGACGCCGAGCTCAAGCGCATGTACGTGATCGACGACATGCGCGGCCGGGGTCTCGCCCGGCGCCTGCTGTCGGCCCTGGAGGAGGACGCCCGCGCGGCCGGCCGGACCCGCATGGTGCTGGAGACGGGCACCAAGCAGCCGGAGGCCATCGCCCTGTACACCTCCAGCGGGTACGAACCGTGCGGCAAGTTCGGCTACTACCGCCACTTCGAGGAGAGCCGCTGCTACGCCAAGCAGCTCAGCTCCTGAGGTAGGCCAGCACGGCGAGCACCCGTCGGTGGACGTCGTCCGCGGGCGGCAGGTCCAGCTTGGTCAGGATGGAGCCGATGTGCTTGCCGACGGCCGCCTCCGACACCACCAGTTCGCGCGCGATTGCCCCGTTGGACTTGCCTTCCGCGATCAGCGCCAGCACCTCGCGCTCACGCGGGGTGAGCCGGGCGAGCGGATCCCGGCGTCTGCGCAGCAGTTGGCGTACGACTTCGGGGTCGACCACCGTGCCGCCCTCGGCGACCTCGCGCAGGGCCGCCACGAACTGCTCTACCTGCCCCACCCGGTCCTTGAGCAGATAGCCGACGCCGCTGCCGTCCCCGGAGTCGAGGAGCTCAGCGGCGTACGCCCGCTGCACGTACTGGCTGAGCACCAGCACCGGCAGCCCGGGGCGTTCGGCGCGCAGGCGCAGGGCCGCGTGCAGCCCCTCGTCCTGGAAGCCGGGCGGCATCCGGACATCGGTGACGACGATGTCGGGCCGGTGTTCGGCGACCGCGCCGAGCAGCGCGTCCGCGTCGCCGACGGCGGCGGGCACCTCGTGGCCGAAGCGGGTGAGCAGCCCGATGAGTCCCTCGCGCAACAGCACGCTGTCCTCGGCGAGGACTATGCGCAGGGGTCGGTCTGTCGTCTCGGCCGGCAAGGAATCTCCACACGCAGCAGGGTCGGTCCGCCCGGCGGGCTGGACAGGGAGAGTCTGCCATCGAGCACTGACACCCGGTCGGCGAGACCGGTCAGTCCGGTGCCGCGGGCGCTGTCGGCGCCGCCTGTCCCGTCGTCGCGGATGTCGAGGGTGAGCCGTCCGCCCTCGTACCCACCGCTCACGGCGGCCCGGTCGGCCCCGCTGTGCTTGGCGACGTTCACGAGTGCCTCGCAGACGACGAAGTACGCGGCGGACTCGACGGGTTGGGGCAGCCGTCCGGGCAGTTCGAGGTCCACGTCCACGGGGACCGGGCTGCGGTCGGCCGCGTCGGCGACGGCGGCTTCGAGGCCGTAGTCGGTGAGGACCTTGGGGTGGATGCCGTGGATCAGCTCACGCAGCTCCGCGAGAACCTGCCCGGCCTCCTCGTGGGCCTTGGCGAGCTGGTCGGCGAGCGGTCCGGGCGGGGCGTCCAGTCGGGCCAGACCGAGGGTCATGGTGAGGGCCACCAGGCGTTGTTGGGCCCCGTCGTGCAGATCGCGTTCGATCCGGCGTCGTTCCGTCTCGAAGGCGTCCACCAACCGTGCCCGGGAGCGCGCCAGTTCGGTGACCCGCTCGTTGTCCTTCGAGGTCAGCAGGGCCCGCGCCAGCTCGGCGCGGGCCCCGGCCACGATCCCCAGGGCGTAGGCGCCGGCCGCGAGCAGAGCCAGCCCGAGCGCCGCGGACCCAAGGGCGCCGGGCCAGGTGTCGACCGTCCACATCTTGGCCACCCTCGCCTCCCCGTCGACGGCGAACCACACCGGTACGGCGGCCATGGCCAGCGGAACCCCGGCGGCGCAGGCCACCGCCAGCGCGTCGAGCGGCCACAGCACCAGCCCGAACAGCACGGCGTACGCCAGCTCCCGCCAGGTCGCCGGTTCCCGCAGCCGGATCACCAGCCAGGCCCGTAACCCCGGTTCGTCGGGCACCCGGTGACCGTCGCCCGGCGCGGGTCCCACCCCGACCAGCCGCAGCCGCAGCCGTTCCACGGCGGCCACCGGGATCCCGGCCAGCACGGTCAGCACGAGCAGCGGCAACCCGATCAGTACGACGGACAGCACCCCGCCGGCCACGAGTCCGCCGAGGATCACGACCAGGACGACCACGCCGAGCAGCGCACCGCTGCCCAGGTAGGCGACGGCTCGCCAGGGCCACGTCGATCTCAGGTATCCGCGCCCGCCGGGGGCCGCGCTCAGGGCCTGCCACATGGTCATGGGGATCACCGTAGAAGCGGGGCGTGGGTGAGGCCATGGGCCCAGGCGGAGGCCCGGGGGTATGCCTGGCCCTACCCCAAGTGTCGGTCCTGCCGCACTGCTTGGGGGTGCCCTCGCGCGGTTGTCTTGCCTCACCGGCACCGAACCGGTGGGAGCAGAGGCGGAGTTGAGATGGTGGGGATGAGACCGGACGCGATCGTTCTGAGGGCCGTGAGCAGGCGGTACGGGACCGGCGGCAGCGCCGTGGCCGCGCTCGACGACGTCACGCTCGCGTTCCCGGCGGGCACTTTCACCGCCGTGATGGGGCCGTCGGGTTCCGGCAAGTCGACCCTGCTGCAGTGTGCCGCGGGGCTGGAGCGGCCCGACTCGGGCTCGGTTCGGGTCGGTGACACGGAACTGACGTCCCTGAGTGAGCGCCGGCTGACCCTGCTGCGCCGGGAGCGCGTCGGCTTCGTGTTCCAGGCGTTCAACCTGCTGCCGTCCCTGACCGCCGCGCAGAACGTCGCCCTGCCGCTGCGGCTGGCCGGGCGTCGGCCCTCGAAGGCGGGGGTGCGGGAGGCGCTGCGTCAGGTCGGCCTCGGTGACCGCGCCCGTCACCGCCCCTCCCAGCTCTCCGGCGGCCAGCAGCAGCGGGTCGCGCTGGCCCGCGCCCTGATCACCCGCCCCGAGGTCCTGTTCGCCGACGAACCGACCGGCGCGCTGGACTCCCGGACCGGACGCGAGGTCCTGTCCCTGCTGCGGGACCTCGTCGACACAGGGGGCGGCACGGTGGTGATGGTGACCCACGACCCGGTGGCCGCGGCGTACGCGGACCGCGTGGTGTTCCTGGTGGACGGCAGGGTGAGCGGTCAGCTGAACGGGGCGTCGGCGGCGGAGATCGCGGCGCACATGGCGGAGCTGGAGGCCCTGACGGAACTGGAGGCCGCCTCGTCCGGCCCTGCCCCGGAGGCCGCCCCGTGCTGAGCCTCGCCCTGCACACCCTGCGCACCCGCTGGGTGACGTTCACCGGCACCTTCCTGGCCCTCTGCCTCGGGGTCACGCTGCTCACCGTGATGGGGTTGGCCCTTGCCTCCTCCGGGGACGCCCCCGAACGGGAACCGGAGCGGTTCGCGGCGGCGCCGGTCGTGGTGCGAGGGCAGGACACCCTGCGCGTGCCCACCCCGACCGGTGTCCGCACCGCGAAGCTGTCCCACCCCCGCCCGGTCCCGCCCGGGACCGTCGCCGCGCTGCGCGCCCTCGGCCCGGTCGTCGAGGACCGCACCTTCGCCGTACGGGCCACCGGCGCGCCCGCCGACCTGGTGGGCCACCCTTGGTCGACGGCCGCGTTCGCCCCGTACCGACTGACCGCGGGCCACGCCCCGCGCGCCGCGGACGAGGTGGTGGCGACCGGCGACTGGACGGGCGTGGGCGGCCGGCTGCACACCGCCGACGGGACCGTCCGGGTGGTCGGCACGGCCCGAGGCCTCGGCTTCGAGAACGCCCTCTTCTACTCCGACGCCCGCGCGGCCCGGCTGTCCCCGGTGAGCACCCAGCTGGTGGTGGCCGCGGACGCGGCGGCGGTACGGCGGGCGATCGCATCCCCACGGCCCGTCGGTCCGAGCGTCCTCACCGGTGACGCCCGGCGGCTCGCCGACCCCCGCCCCGACCGGGACCGGGAGGCGGTGACCGCGTTGAACGCGCTGTTCGGCACGGCCGGCGGGGTCGCCGGGTTCGTGTCGGTGTTCGTCGTGGCGTCCACTTTCGCTTTCGCCGTCGCCCAGCGGCGCCGGGAGTTCGGCCTGCTGCGCACGGCGGGCGCCACCCCGGGCCAGATCCGGCGGACGGTGGTCGCGGAGGCGCTCCTCATCGGGGTGCTCGCCTCGGCGGCGGGCTGCGCACTCGGCGGACTCGCCGCCCCGCACCTGGCCGCACGGGTCGTGGCCGACGGTCTGGCGCCGGCCTGGTTCACCATCGGCGAGCATGTCTGGCCGTACCATCTGGCCTTCTGGACGGGCCTGTCGGTGGCGCTGAGCGGCGTGCTGGCCGCGTCCTGGCGGGCCGGCCGGACCGCCCCCACGCAGGCCCTGCGCGAGGCGTCCGTCGACACCGGCACCCTGACGCCGGGTCGCCTGTTAAGCGGTACGGTCCTGCTCCTGGCCGCCGTCGTGACCCTGGCGGCGGCCCTGCTGACCGACCCGGGCGAGCTGCTGCACCGCAAGTCGTACGTCAGCCGCCCCATGCTGCTGATCACCGCGGTGGCCCTGCTCTCCCCGGTCCTGGTGCGGCCGTCGGTCCGGGTAATCGCGTGGCTACCGGCCCGACTGCCGGGCGCCTGTGGGCTGTTGGTGCGGGAGAACGCCGCCGCGGCCATCCGCCGCACGGCCGCCGTCGCCGCTCCCGTCCTGGTCACGGTCGCCCTCACCGGCTCACTGCTCGGTGCCACGGCGACCCTCAATGAGGCGAAGGGGGCGGAGCTCCGGCACCGTACGACCGCCGACTTCGTGGTGACGCCCGCCGCGTCCGGCAGCGGCCCGGTTCCGGAGATGACCGGCACCGGACTCGACGCGGAGACCGTACGGCGACTGCGCGCGCTGCCCGGCGTCGAGCTCTCGGTGAGCGCGGCGAGCGCGGTTCACACGCTGGAGGACGGCGTGGCCCTGGTGAGGTCCGAGGCCCGCGCGACCGACCCGAAGGCGCTCGCGGCCGTACGGCTGCCGTTGACCGCCGGCCGGCTCGCCGATCTCGACGACGACTCGATCGTGGTGAACGAGGAGTGGGCCCGGCACACCGTCGGCGAGCGGGTGACGGTGTGGTTGGGCGACGGCACCCGCAGGTCCCTGCGCGTCGCCGCGGTGATGCCCACCGGCACGGGCGACAACGGCGTGTACGTCACTCCGGCCAACGCCGTGGGCGCCCCGGTGGACCGGGTCGACGTGAAGGTCGCACCCGGCGCGGACCCGAACGCGGTGCGAACGCGGCTGCGGCAGGCGGTCCTTGGAGCCTCACCCGCGGAGGCCCAGGTCCTCACCCGGGAGGAATGGCTGCGGGCGGTGTCCCCCCACACCGACGGCACGACCCGGCTCGGCTTTCTCCTCGTCCTCGGCCTCGCGTTGCTCTACGCCGGCCTCGCGCTGGCCAACACCCTGGTCATGGCCACCTCGGACCGGGTACGGGAGCTCGCCTCGCTCCGGCTGGCGGGTGCCACCGGCGGGCAGGTGCTGCGGCTGGTCGTCGCGGAGGCCCTGACCGTGGTGATGGTCGGCGCGGTACTCGGCCTGCTCGTGGCCGCGCTCAACCTGCTCGGCATGGCGACCGCCCTGGGCCTGCTCTCCGCACCCGCCCCGATCCACCTGCCCTGGCCGGAACTCGGCACGGCGACGGCAGCGTGCGCACTGGTCGCGGTGGTCTCCGCCCTCGCCACCCACAGGAGATCCCGCCCGGTCGACTGATCGGACGGGTCTCTCCCCAACTCCACGTTTTTTCCGGGAGTTGTTGCGGTGGGCCGGTGAGGAATCGATGAGTTGGAGCCCCTGAAAGGCTGCCCACGGACCCGATGCCGCACTCATACGAAAAATTCCTGGCTCGGACAAAGCCGGCGTGGAAATCACTCACATGTCTCTACCGGCGCGCGCCGCGTCTCTGATCGGCCTATACAGATGCCACCCTCGGTGGGTCGCGTGGGCGGCACTTGGTGGCGTCAGGTCCCGGCATGCCAAAGCCCCGGTCGGAAGATCCCGACCGGGGCTTTGAGATGCGTGGACCTGTGGGGATTTGAACCCCAGACCCCCTCGATGCGAACGAGGTGCGCTACCAGACTGCGCCACAGGCCCTTGCAACGAGTGAAACTCTAGCATCCCCATCCGGGTGCTTGGAAATCCGTCCCCCGGCTGGTCAGGGAGGGCACCGCGACCGTGCGTGCCCGCCCCCGGAGCTCACTCGTTGGCGGCCCGGGGACGGTCGCCGTCCTCGTACTGGTCGAAGAGCGGGGTGCGGCCGCGTTCGCGGGCGCGGCGGGCGGAGGCGGCGCGGCGGGCGTCACTGCGCTCGTCCACGGCCGGCCGGTCCTCCCCGTCGGCGGAGTCCTCCTCCGGCACACCCTGGTCCCGGGCGGCGGACTCCGCCTCCTGGCCGGGCGTGACGGTGCTGGAGCGCGCCGAACTCCACGCGTCCGGCGCGCCGAGGTCCACGTCGGAGGTGGCCCGGGGCGCGACGGGGGCGGTCACGTACGTCGGCAGCGGCACCGGTACCGGGTCCCAGCTGTCTCCCTGTCCGGGACGCTGCTGCCGCTCGCGCTGCTGGTCGACCCACTCGGCGTGGTCGGTCTGCTCGACGAGCGCACGCCGGTCCGCGGCGAGCGCCGACATCCCGGAGTCGGTCGCCGGCTCCGGGCCTTCGTCCGGCTCGTCGGAGTCGACGCCAGCCTCGTCGACGGCCCGTCGACGCGGCTGGCGGGCGCGCTCACGCAGTCGCTGCGCGGCGGCCTCGGCCATGCGCCGGTCCATCTGGTAGGCGAAGCGCCGCCGTTCCTGGGAACGCAGGTACGCGATGTACGTGCTGAGCAGCACGGCGGGTACGCCGGGCGCCCACAGGAAGGTGAGCCCTCCGACCGCGGCGACGACCGCGCCCAGCGTGAAGGCGAGGAAGAGCATGACCGTGGTACGCCGACGGCGCGCGAGCACCTTCGTACGCCTGGCGCGCGCCGCGGCCGCCTCCTCCGCGGGTGTACGCCGAGGGGTCGGCACGCGCTTGGGCGCCGAGGAGCCCGAGTCCTCCCGTACGGATTCGGTCCCGGGGTCGCGGACGGACTCCCGGGCGGGTTCCCGCGCGGGGTCACGAACAGGTTCCCGCGTTGGTTCCCGTGCCGGTTCCCGAGCTTGTTCCGTGCGTCCCGGGCTCTGTGCCTGGACCGGCGCCTGCGCCTGCGGGCGGTTCGGAGGCATGGCGAAGGCACGGACGTCCACCGAGTCGGTGGCGACGCCCGCGCCGACGGCGCCTGGCTCCCCCTCCTCGGTGGAGCGCGCCCGCAGGTCCTTGGCGTACCGGCGCTCCATCCCCGCCCGTCCGGACAGCAACCGGATGGCCGTGCTGAAGCGTTCCGTCGGACGGGCCTCGTTCAGCTCGTCCTGCCTACGGAGCCACATCGGCACCAAGTAGGCGGCCCAGGCCCCGACAATGACTGCGTAGATGAGGCCGCTGCTGCTCACGTCTCACACGGTAGAGGGGTTTACGTGAGGCCATCTGCCAATTGAGTCGGTGTGTCGCACGATCTGGCTGATATTTCGAGCTTTTTTTGCGACCGATGCGATCAGCAGGCCACCGAGGTGGCGAATTCAACACCCCAAGACGGTCATCCGCCGGTCATTTTCGAACACATATTCAATTTCCGGGGCAGTGGGCCATGCGCTACTACGCGGGGTTGTCGTGCGGCGTGCTCCTGGAGCGTGCCCGCTGCCAGCGCCTGAGCAAACCGTCGGGCACCTCTTCCGCGGTGAGCGCGAACACCAGATGGTCGCGCCAGGCGCCGTCGATGTGGAGATAACGAGGGCGCAGCCCCTCATCGCGGAACCCGAGCTTCTCCACCACCCGCCGACTGGGCCCGTTCTCGGGGCGAATGCAGACCTCGATGCGGTGCAGACCGACGGCCCGGAAACAGTGGTCCACGGCCAGCGCCACGGAGGTCGGCATCACCCCGCGGCCCGCCACCGACTCGTCCACCCAGTACCCGACATGCCCCGAGCACATCGAACCCCAGGTGATTCCGGCGACCGTCAACTGCCCGACCAGCCGCCCCTGGTACTCGATGACGAACGGCAGCATCCGGCCGGCGTTCGCCTCGGCCCGCAGGTGCCGGACCATCTGCCGATAGGTCGGCCGGTGCGCTATCGGGCCACTCGGCGTGGGCGGCGGAATGGTCGCCTCCCACGGCCGCAGCCAGTCCCGGTTGCGCCGGTTGACGTCGCGCCAGGCCCGCTGGTCGCGCATCTTTATCGGCCGGAGGACGACATCGCCGTCCGCCAGTACGACGGGCCAGGATGGGCTGTTCAGCTCGCACCCCCATGGCCGGCGCCGGGTCTCGGGTGGTCCCCGCCGCGGATCTGGTCGACGGCGTGCGTCAACAGCGGCTCCAGAACGGCGAGACCGTCCTTCACACCGCCGGAGGAACCCGGCAGGTTGACGATCAGGGTCCGTCCCGCCACTCCCGCCAGGCCACGGGAGAGGGCCGCCGTCGGCACCTTCTCCCGGCCGAAGGCCCTGATGGCCTCCGCGATGCCCGGCACCTCGTGGTCGATCACCCGGCGGGTCGCCTCGGGTGTGCGGTCGGTGGGCGAGATGCCGGTGCCGCCGGTGGTGACGACCACGTCGTACCCGGCGTCGACGGCGGCGCGCAGGGCGGCTTCCACGGGGTCGCCGTCGGGCACGACCTGAGGTCCGTCGACGGCGAAGCCGGAGCCGCGGAGGCCGTCGGCGATCAGCGGGCCGCCCTTGTCCTCGTAGACCCCGGCGGCGGCCCGGTTGGAGGCGGTGACCACGAGAGCTCGATACGTCATGCCCGGCTCCAGTCGCCCGACTTGCCGCCCGTCTTCTCCTCCACCCGTACGTCCGTGATGACCGCTCCCTTGTCGACCGCCTTGACCATGTCGATCACGGTGAGCGCGGCGACGGAGACCGCGGTGAGTGCCTCCATCTCGACGCCCGTGCGGTCCGTCGTCTTCACCGTGGCCAGGATCTCCACGGCGTCGTCCGCGACCCTCAGGTCCAGTTTCACACCGGACACCGACAACGGGTGGCACAGCGGGATGAGGTCGGGGGTGCGTTTGGCGCCCATGATGCCCGCGATCCGCGCGGTGGCCAGGGCGTCGCCCTTGGGGACGCCCTCGCCGCGTAGCAGCTCGATCACACGGGGCGAGACCAGGACGCGGCCGCTGGCGCTGGCGGTGCGCGCGGTCACGTCCTTCGCTGAGACATCGACCATGCGGGCCGCGCCCGCCTCGTCGATGTGGGTCAGTCGGTCCTGCGCTGAGGGTCCGGGGGTCTCCCCCCGGGAAGGCACTGTCATGCTGTGTGGCGCTCCCGGTCCGGGCCCGGCGCGCGGGCCTGCTGTGCGCGACACGGTACCGCCAAGTCGAACCGTCGAGCGGCGCGGTCCCCGCTGCTCAGCCGAGCAGCACGACCTCTACCTCGGTACCCGGCTCGACGGACTCCATGTCCTCGGGGACGACGATCAGCGCGTCCGCGTGCGCCAGGGCCGCCACCAGGTGCGATCCGGCGCCACCGACCGGGGTCACCGCACCGTCGGCGTACATGCCGCGCAGGAACTGCCGACGGCCCTTCGGGGAGGTCAGCGCCTTGTCGGCGGTGAGTTTCGCGCGGGTGCGCGGCCGGTGCACGTCGTCGAGGCCCATCAGGGTGCGGATCGCGGGGCGCACGAACAGCTCGAAGGAGACGTACGACGACACGGGATTGCCGGGGAGCGCGAGCAGCGGGGTGTGGTCGGGGCCGATGGAGCCGAAGCCCTGGGGTTTGCCGGGCTGCATGGCGAGCTTACGGAACTCGATGCCGCTGCCGGCCTCGTCCGCGTCGCCGACGTACGACAGGGCCTCCTTGACGACGTCGTAGGCCCCGACGCTGACCCCGCCCGTGGTGACCATGAGATCGGCGCGGACGAGCTGGTCCTCGATGGTGTTGCGGAGTGTCTCCGCGTCGTCGGCGACGGCGCCGACCCGGTAGGAGATGGCACCGGCGTCGCGGGCGGCGGCGGTGAGGGCGAAGCTGTTGGAGTCGTAGATCTGGCCGTTGCCGAGTTCCTCGCCGGGCTGGACGAGTTCGCTGCCGGTGGACATGACGACCACGCGCGGACGCGGGCGCACCCGGACGGTGCCGCGCCCGATGGCGGCGAGCAGGGCGATCTGCGGCGGGCCGAGGACGGTGCCCGCCTCCAGGGCACGGTCTCCGGCCTTCACGTCGCTGCCCTCGGCGCGCACATGAGCGCGGGCCTCGGCCGGGCGGTACACGTGCACGTGTCCCTCGGCGCCCTGGGGGGCCAGGGCGCGGGCCCGCATCCCGGTGACCGGGCCCTCGCCGAGGCCGCCGTCGGTCCACTCGACGGGGACGACGGTCTCCGCGCCGGGCGGCAGCGGGGCGCCGGTCATGATCCGGGCGGTCTGACCGGGCCCGACGTGCAGCAGTGCGGCCTGCCCCGCGGCCACGTCCCCGACGACCTCGAGGACGGCCGGATACTCCTCGCTCGCACCCGCGACATCCGCGACCCGCACCGCGTACCCGTCCATGGAGCTGTTGTCGAACGGCGGCAGGGACACCGGCACCGTGACGTCCTCGACCAGGACGCAGCCCTGGGCGTCGAGGAGTTGCAGCTCGATGGGTTCGAGGGGGCGGACGGTCGCGAGGATGTCCTCCAGGTGCTCGTCCACCGACCAGAGGTGGTCGGGTCCGGCGGTTCGGGGGGCGGCGCTGCTCAACGTTGTTACATCTCCTCGGCTACGTAACTGCGAAGCCAGGTCCGGAAGTCCGGGCCCAGGTCTTCACGTTCGCACGCGAGTCTGACAATGGCACGCAGATAGTCGCCGCGGTCGCCGGTGTCATAGCGGCGGCCCTTGAAGACCACGCCGTGCACCGGGCCGCCGATCTTCTCGTCCGAGGCGAGCTGCTGGAGGGCGTCGGTCAGCTGGATCTCGCCGCCGCGGCCGGGCTCGGTCTTGCGCAGGATGTCGAAGATGTGCGGGTCGAGGACGTAGCGGCCGATCACCGCGTAGTTCGACGGGGCGTCCGCCGGGTCCGGCTTCTCCACCAGGCCGGTGACCTTGACCGTGTCGCTGTCCTCGGTGGGGCCGACGGCCGCGCTGCCGTAGAGGTGGATCTGCTCGGGCGCGACCTCCATGAGCGCGATGACGCTGCCGCCGCGCTGCTCCTGGACCTCGACCATCCGCTGGAGCAGCGGGTCGCGCGGGTCGATCAGGTCGTCGCCGAGGAGGACGGCGAAGGGCTCGTTGCCCACATGGGGGGCGGCGCACAGGACGGCGTGGCCGAGGCCTCTGGGGTCGCCCTGGCGGACGTAGTGCATGGTCGCGAGGTCGCTGGACTCCTGCACCTTGGCGAGCCTGCCCGCGTCACCCTTCTTCTGAAGGGCCGACTCCAGCTCGTAGTTGCGGTCGAAGTGGTCCTCCAGGGGCCGCTTGTTGCGGCCTGTGATCATGAGGACGTCGTCCAGACCGGCGGATACGGCCTCCTCGACCACGTACTGGATCGCGGGCTTGTCCACGACCGGCAGCATCTCCTTGGGAGTGGCCTTGGTGGCCGGCAGGAACCGGGTGCCGAGACCTGCTGCGGGAATGACAGCCTTGCTGATCCGGGGGTGCGACTGAGTCATGCGGCAACCTTATCCGGTGCCTTTGATCGGAATCTGAGGCTCCGGCGACTTAGCTCTCATATGAGCATATTGGAAGGATACGGGTGCGATTTTGAACCACGTCGGACGTCCGGCCGAGCCTGACAAGCGAACGTTGCGCCAGGAGTTCCTCACGGTGAGGAACAGGTTGACGGCCGATGACGTGCGGAAAGCCGCCACCGCGCTGGCCGGGCGGGCGCTGGGGCTGCCCGAGTTGGCGCGGGCGCGCACGGTGGCGGCGTACGTCTCCGTGGACAGTGAACCCGGCACACTCGCGCTGCTCGACGCGCTGCGCGAGCGGGGCGTACGCGTCCTGCTCCCGGCGCTGCTGCCCGACAACGACCTCGACTGGGGCGCGTACACCGGCGAGGGTTCACTCCAACGCGTGCGACACGGCGGGCGAATGGCCCTGTTCGAGCCTGCCGGGGAACGGCTGGGGCCGGACGCCGTGACCGGCGCCGACGTGGTGCTGCTACCGGGGCTGGCGGTCGACGCGCGCGGGATGCGTCTGGGGCGCGGCGGGGGCTCGTACGACCGTGTCCTCGCCCGTCTGGAGCGGGCGGGCGCGCACCCCACGCTGGTGGTGCTGCTGTACGACTGGGAGGTCGTGGAGCAGGTGCCGGCCGAGGCGCACGACCGGCCGGTGCGGGCGGCGGTGACACCGTCGGGCGTGCGCCGCTTCCCGTCCGACTGAAAGGCCCGGCCACCGAATGGGGGCCGGGCCTTCGACAGCTCAGCGCTTCAGCGGCTCACCGCTCACGCCGTTCACGGCCTCAGCACCAGCGAGTCGCTCGTGCTGTCGTCGACGGCCTTGTCGGAGAAGGACCAGTCGAGCAGTTCACCGTCGGCCCACTTGTCCGTCTGGTCGGTGTAGTGGGCGCTGTAGGCGTGTCCGGAGGCCCCGGCCAGGTTGATCCACTTCGACTTGTCGAGGTCGCCGAGGTTGACCACCATCCGCATCGAGGGCACCCACACGACCTCGTAGCCGCCGGCCGCGTTCCAGCCGGTGGCGTTGACCGCCGCCTCGCCGCCGCTGAGCTTCCACGGGCCGCGGTTGAGCATGTACTGCAGGAAACCGGGGCCCTCGGTGCCCAGGGTCTGGTTCTTCAGGAACAGGCGGTGCAGCCGGCCCCAGCTCCAGGTGTCGATGTCCTTGCCGAGCTTGGCGGTCAGTTCCCAACGGGCGTCGATCATGGCGCGCTTGAACAGCTCGTCACGGTTGGTGGCCTCGGGGCGGGTGCCCACCTCGGGCGTCTTCCACCAGTCGCTGTTCTCGTCGTCCATGAGGTTGCGCACCACCTCGAACCACCGGTCGCCGCCGTCCGGCTGCGCCTGGTCGGCGTCGCGCTCGCCGCACTCGCGGACCTTCTTGGTCTCGTCGACGGGCCCGGTGGTGTTGACCGGGTCCACCCACAGGCACTGGCCCTCGACCCGCAGCTCCTTGGGCAGCTTGTTGCCGAAGGCCAGCTTGAGGATGTTGCGCCAGACCGAGTTGAAGTAGGCGGCGGCCGCCGAGTCGGCGTCCTGGGTGTAGTCCCAGCCCGCGAGCAGCTCCTGGGCCTCGCGGACGTTCTTGTCGTCGACGTCGATCTTCAGCAGCTTGGGCACCAGCAGCTTGGCGATCTCACTGCTGTTGTCCAGCTGCATCTGCCGCATGTCGTCGGTGGAGATCTTGCCGCCGCCCTTGATCTTCTGCTCGATCAGGTCGGTTATCCGCTGGCTGCGGGTGCCGTATCCCCAGTCCGTGGTGAGCGTGTAGGGGTACTTGTCCTTGTCGACCACGGCCTGGTTGGCGGTGACGATGTAGCCGCGGTCCGGGTCGTACTCGTAGGGCAGCGCGTCCTGGTCGATGTAGCCGGTCCACTTGTACTTGGGGTCCCAGCCGGGCGCCGGGATGGAGCCGTCGTCGCCCTTGGCGCGGGTGGGGATCCTGCCCGGCAGCGTGTAGCCGATGTGGCCCTTGGTGTCGGCGTAGACCAGGTTCTGCGAGGGCACGTCGAACAGCGTGGCGGCCTTGCGGAAGTCGCTCCAGCCGGCGGCCTTGTCCATCGCGAAGACGGCGTCCATGGAGGTGCCCGGGTCCAGCGCGGTCCAGCGCAGGGCGATGCCGTAGCCGTCGCCGCGGTCGGGGGCGGCGGTGTCGACCGTGGCCTTCTTGCCGACCTTCACCAGCTCGCTGTCACGGTCGGACAGCAGGGGCATCCCGTCGCTGGTCTGCCGGACGACGATCTTCTTGGTGGAGCCGCCCGCGACCTTGATGGTCTCCTCGCGCGTGGTGAAGGGCTTCACCTTGCCGTCGTAGAGGTAGCCGTCGCCGGAGAGCTTCTCCAGGTAGAGGTCGGTGACGTCGACGCCGGAGTTGGTCATGCCCCAGGCGATGTTCTGGTTGTGGCCGATGACCACGCCGGGCATGCCCGCGAAGGTGTAGCCGCTGGCGTCGTACTGGCACTTGCTGGAGATCGCGCGGCAGTGCAGGCCCATCTGGTACCAGACGGACGGCAGGGAGGGAGACAGGTGCGGGTCGTTGGCGAGCAGCGGCTTGCCGGTGATGGTGTGCTGCCCGCTCACCACCCAGGAGTTCGAGCCGATGCCGTTGCCGTTCACGCCGACGGCCGTGGGGACGTCGTCCAGGACGTTCTGGAGGCTCGTGAGCTGACTCTGCAGGGCGGATCCGGCCGTGCCTGAGGAGCCGCTCGTACCGCCGGTGCCTGTTCCGGTGCCGGTGCCCGTCCCTGTTCCGGTGCCACTACCCGTACCCGTACCGGTGCCGGTGCCCGTGCCCGTCGCGCCGTCGCCGCCGTCGAACGTGCCGGTGAGCTCGTTGTACTGGCCCTGCTGGACGATCGTCTGGTTGCGGCTGTAGGGGTACTGCGGGTACAGGTCGGCGATCTGCTTGGGGCCGAGGCGGCTGGTCATCAGGGCGCGGTCGATCTCGTCCTGCATGTTGCCGCGCAGGTCCCAGGCCATCGCCTTCAGCCACGCGACGGAGTCGACCGGGGTCCACTTCGCGGGCTTGTAGTCGTTGGTGAAACCGAGCGCCGCGTACTCCAGGGAGATGTCCTCGCCGCTCTTGCCCTGGAGGTAGGCGTTGACCCCCTTGGCGTATGCCTGGAGGTACTTCTTGGTGGAGGCCGACAGCGTCTTGTCGTACTCCTGCTTCGCCACCCGGTCCCAGCCCATCGTGCGCAGGAACTCGTCGTTGTCGACCTGGCCCTTGCCGAACATCTCCGACAGCCGCCCGGAGGTCATGTGGCGGCGGACGTCCATCTCGTAGAACCGGTCCTGCGCCTGGACGTAGCCCTGCGCCATGAACAGGTCCGCGTCGGAGGAGGCGTAGATCTGCGGGATGCCGTAGCCGTCCCGCTTGACGTCGACCGGTCCGGACAGGCCGTCCAGGGTGATCGAACCCTTGGTCTGCGGGAAGGAGGCACGGACGGTGCTGATGGACCAGTACGCCCCGTAGGCCACGCCTCCGATGAGGGCCAGCACGAGGACGAGTACGAGCAGGCGGGCTTTTCGCCCCTTCTTCCTGCCGGACTTGCCGGGCTTTTGACCCGATGAGGCGGTGGTGGTGGGGGGCATCGCTGTCCTTGCTGTCCTAACGCGAGCGGCAGGCGGGCGTATCCATTTGACTGAGCGCTGGAGCAACCATAGGCGCAGAGCCCGGTGCGACTTGACGCGGAGTCGGGAACCAGGACGTACGCGCGTTCGATCATGCCTCTTCGAGTGTCAAGAAATCGTCAAGAGTTAGGTAAGGTAACGAAGTACTTGGATGCGAAACGATTCTTCTTCGTGTCCGATATACGTGAGCCCGTGCGCGTGCCGCCGCGGGCCAGGGAAGGGAACGGCCGCTGACTGTCCACCACCTCAACCAGCTCCTGCTCGTCTGCTCGCTCGTTCTGCTCGTCGCCGTGGCAGCGGTTCGGATCTCCTCGCGCAGCGGGCTCCCAAGCCTGCTCGTGTACCTGGGGATCGGCATCGCCATGGGCCAGGACGGAGTGGGCGACATCCACTTCGACAGCGCCGCGCTGACCCAGGTCATCGGATACGCGGCCCTCGTCGTGATCCTGGCCGAGGGCGGTCTCGGCACCAAGTGGAAGGAGATCAAGCCGGCCCTGCCCGCCGCGTCCACCCTGGCGCTGGCCGGGGTCGCGGTGAGCGTCGGGGTGACGGCGACGGCCGCGCACTATCTGGTCGGGCTGGAGTGGCGGCAGGCGCTCATCATCGGCGCGGTGGTGTCCTCGACGGACGCTGCGGCGGTGTTCTCGGTGCTGCGCAAGATCCCGCTGCCCGCGCGGGTGACCGGCACGCTGGAGGCCGAGTCCGGCTTCAACGACGCCCCGGTGGTCATCCTGGTGCTCTCCTTCTCCACCGCCGGCCCGTTCGAACACTGGTACGTGCTGCTCGGAAAGATAGCTCTGGAGCTGGCCATCGGCGCCGCCATCGGCATCGCGGTGGGCTGGCTGGGCTCCTGGGGCCTGCGACACGTCGCCCTGCCCGCCTCCGGCCTCTACCCGATCGCCGTGATGGCGATCGCCGTCACGGCGTACGCGGCGGGCGCGATGGCCCACGGAAGCGGCTTCCTCGCGGTCTACCTCGCCTCGATGGTGCTGGGCAACGCGAAGCTGCCGCACTGGCCCGCGACCCGCGGGTTCGCCGACGGGCTCGGCTGGATCGCCCAGATCGGCATGTTCGTCCTGCTCGGCCTGCTGGTCACCCCGCACGAACTGGGCGACGACATCTGGCCGGCGATCATCATCGGACTGGCCCTGACGATGGTGGCCCGCCCGATGAGCGTGGTGCTGTGCCTGACGCCGTTCCGGGTGCCCTGGCAGGAGCAGACCCTCATGTCCTGGGCCGGACTGCGCGGCGCGGTGCCCATCATCCTGGCGACCATCCCGATGGTGCAGGGCGTCGACGCCAGCCGCCGCATCTTCAACATCGTCTTCGTCCTGGTCGTCGTCTACACCCTGGTCCAGGGACCGACCCTGCCCTGGCTGGCCCGCAAGCTGCGCCTGGGCGGCGATCCGGAGGCCGCCGCCGACCTGGGCATCGAGTCGGCGCCCCTGGAGCGGCTGCGCGGGCACCTGCTGTCCGTGGAGATCCCCGAGGGCTCGAAGATGCACGGCGTCGAGGTCAACGAGCTGCGCCTGCCGGCCGGGGCCGCGGTCACGCTGGTCGTCCGCGAGGGCACGTCGTTCGTTCCGCTGCCGACGACGGTGCTGCGGCACGGGGACGAGCTTCTCGTGGTCGCCACCAACCCCGTCCGGGACGCCGCGGAACGGCGGCTGCGGGCCGTCGGCCACGGCGGCAAGCTGGCCGGATGGCTGGGCACGGACGGCACCGGCAAAGCCCGTTAAGGGCGCGTTTCGCGCGATTCACACCCCCCAGATCGCAGGCGTACGACCCCGTGGTGCTCGTTTTCACAGGCCGCTCAGCCCTGATCCCTGTACGATGAATGCGCACCTGATCGAACCAACTCTGCCTGACGCAGAGCTGGCGCGACCGTATGGCGGCCGGGACGCTCCTGACAGCGGGCTTTGGCATCTACCGCAGTCCGCGCAAGAGGACAGCTCTCGGCGCCCCCCGCACGGGCGTGCCACCAGGCGGCAGAAAGGCACGGGCCGTGGCATCCACGGTCACCCCCCGCCCCGGATACGGGCAGCTGCTGCGCACCCGCGGCGCCTGGACGTTCCTGCTCCCCGGCTTCGCGGCACGCCAGCCGTTCGCGATGCTCACCGTCTCCATCGTGCTGCTCGTGCAGCACACCACCGGCTCGTACGGGGCGGCGGGCGCCGCCGCGGCCGTCACCGGTGTCTCCACGGCCTTGTTCGCGCCCTACGCCGGTCGCCTCGTGGACCGCCACGGACAACGCGCGGTGCTGGTCCCTGGCGTGGTGGTGCACGCCCTGTCGGGACTGGCCCTGACCGCGCTCGCGCTGTCCCACGCCCCCCTGTGGGCGCTGCTCGTGGCAGCCGTGCCCACGGGCGCCTCGACGCCCCAGATCGGCCCGATGGTGCGGGCCCGCTGGGCGGTGCAGCTCCAGGACTCGCCGCTGCTGTCCACCGCGGCGGCCTTCGAGTCGGTCACGGACGAGCTGACCTTCGTCATCGGCCCGTTGCTGGCCACCGCGCTGTGCACGGCGGTGGCTCCCGCCGCGGGCCTGGTGGCGGAGGCCTCCCTGACACTGCTGGGCGGTCTGCTGTTCGCCGCGCGCAAGAGCACCCAGCCCACGGTCGCCACCGACGGGCACGCGGTGGTGGCGCACACCTCGGCCCTGCGCAGCCCCGGCGTGCGGGTCCTGATCGTGGCGTTCCTCGGCATCGGCTCCGTCTTCGGCGGCATGCAGGTCTCGCTGGCCGCGTTCACCGAGTCGATCGGCGAACCCGGCCTGAACGGTGTCCTGTACGGCACCTTCGCCGCCGGCAACGTGCTCTCCGGTCTGGTCTGCGGCGCCGTCGCCTGGAAGGCCGCCCCGCGGCGCCGCCTGCTCGTCGGGTACGCCGCTCTCGCGCTGAGCGCGTCCGGCCTGTGGGCCGCGCACTCGGTGCTCGTCCTGGCCGGCCTCGGCCTGCTCGTCGGCATGTGCATCGCGCCCGCCCTGATCACCGGCTACACCCTGGTCGAGGGGCTGGTCGCGGCCGACGCCCGCACCGAGGCGTTCACCTGGCTGACCGGGGCGGTGGCGCTCGGCCAGGCGGCGGCCGTCACGATCGCCGGACAACTGCAGGACCACTTCTGGGACGGCGCCGGGTTCCTGGTCCCGATGGGCGGCACGCTGCTGGCCCTGGTGACCTTGCTGGCGCTGCGTTCACGACTGACGACAGCGGTCGGCGGCAGGACCGTGGCACGTGGCGTGGGTCACCGAGTGTCGGTGGCAGTGGACTGATCCTCGGGAATGCGTCACTATGGACCATCGTTAGCACTCACTGAGTGAGAGTGCCAGGAGGAAGACAAGTGCCGACCTATCAGTACCAGTGCACCGAGTGTGGCGAGGGCCTCGAGGCGGTGCAGAAGTTCACCGACGACGCACTCACCGAGTGCCCCAACTGCCACGGCCGACTCAAGAAGGTGTTCTCCGCGGTCGGCATCGTCTTCAAGGGCTCAGGCTTCTACCGCAACGACAGCCGCGGCTCCTCGTCGAGCAGCGCGCCGTCGTCCTCGAAGTCGGGGGCGTCCTCTTCGTCCTCGGAGTCGAAGTCGTCCGACTCGAAGTCCTCCGGCGCGAAGTCGTCCTCGGACTCGAAGTCGTCGAGCTCGGGCACGAGCGCGTCGAGCTCGGGCAAGTCGTCCAGCAGCTCCGCCGCGTAGGACCGAGCCTCTCCGCTCGCCGCACAGGGCCCTTTCTCTCAGGGCCCTGTCGCCTGTTCTCACCGGACCCTGTCGTCGTACGACGGCGGGGTCATCGGCGTTTTCCGGAGGCGGTTAGGGTGCGGGCATGGCGAACAAGGCGAACGCAGAGATCGGTGTGATCGGCGGCTCCGGCCTCTACTCGTTCCTCGACGACGTGACCGAGATCCAGGTGGACACCCCCTACGGGCCGCCCAGTGACTCCCTCTTCCTCGGCGAGGTCGCCGGCCGGCGGGTCGCCTTCCTGCCCCGGCACGGGCGCGGCCACCATCTGCCGCCGCACCGCATCAACTACCGGGCCAACCTCTGGGCGCTGCGGTCCGTCGGCGCCCGCCAGGTCCTCGCCCCGTGCGCGGTGGGGGGCCTGCGCCCCGAGTACGGTCCGGGCACGCTGCTGGTGCCGGACCAGCTGGCCGACCGGACGAAGTCCCGGACGGGCACCTACTTCGACGGGCTGCCACTGCCGGGCGGCGCGGTGCCGAACGTGGTCCATGTGTCCCTGGCCGATCCCTACTGCCCGGTCGGGCGGGCGGCCGCGCTGAAGGCGGCACGCGGGCGGGACTGGGAACCGGTGGACGGCGGCACGCTGGTCGTGATCGAGGGGCCGCGGTTCTCGACCCGCGCCGAATCGGTGTGGCACCAGGCGCAGGGCTGGTCGGTGGTCGGCATGACCGGGCACCCGGAGGCGGCACTCGCCCGTGAACTGGAGCTCTGCTACACCTCGTTGGCCCTGGTCACTGATCTCGACGCGGGCGCCGAGACGGGTGAGGGCGTCTCCCACGAGGAGGTGCTGCGGGTGTTCGCGGCCAACGTGGACCGGCTGCGGGGTGTGCTGTTCGACGCGGTGGCCGCGCTGCCCCCGGCGCAGGAGCGGGACTGCCTGTGCGCGAACGCGCTGGGCGGGATGGATCCGGGGTTCGCGCTGCCGTAGGTGGGCCGGCCTCTGTGGGCGGAACCTCCCGTTCGGGTGAGGGAGTTGTCCACAACTCGGCAGTAGCCCACTGGCCTCTGCGGGAATCGGCGCGAAGCCGCATCGTGGCATCGCAAGCCGATCCCTCGTCGCAGGTGGTGGTCCCATGTCCTTCGCACCCTCGCCCTCCCGCTCCCACTCCCCTTCTTGGGCTCCCTCTCCCGTCGTCCCACGGCCGCTCGGCGCGGAAGCTCCCCCAACCTGTGAGGTGCCGCACTTCGCCCCGGTGCGCGTCCGCGGCGGCCGTTACCCACTGCAGCGACTGGTCCGGCACCGACGGCGCGCCGTGGCGGCCGGCCTCACCGTCACGGCGGCCGCGGTCCTGGCGGCGGGGCCCGCGGTCCCCCAGGAGACGGAGCAGGCCCGGGGGCGTCCCGTGGCGGATCCCGTACGGGAACACCGTGCCGTCCGGCTGGTGACGGCGCCGGTGCGGATCGCCGACGGAGCGACGGTCGGGCTGTTGCGGCCCGGTGACCGGGTGGACGTCATCGCCGCCGAGCGGACCGCGACGGGCGGCGGCGCCCGGGTGGTCGCGCGCGGGGCACGGGTGACGAAGGTTCCTCAGGCGCTGGAGACACCGGGCGGCGCCGAGGGCGGGGCGCTCGTCGTGTTGTCGGTACCGCGCTCCACCGCGGCGCGTCTCGCCGGCGCGAGCACCACGGCGCGGCTGGCGGTGACACTGTGCTGAGCCGGACGACCCTTGTCCCGCGTGCGTTCCCGTCCGGTCCTTCATTGGGGCCGCCCGGCTGTATCGGGTCACCAGGGCCTGACGTAGGTTGCGGAGCTGTTCGTTCCACACCCTGTGCAGGCAAGGAGAGTCCCCGAGGTGAGCGAGAAGAAGCCGAGCGTATGGCAGGGCTTCAAGGCCTTCCTGATGCGCGGGAACGTCGTCGACCTGGCGGTGGCGGTGGTCATCGGTGCCGCCTTCACCAACATCGTGAACTCGGTGGTGAAGGGCCTGATCAACCCGCTGGTGGGAGCGATCGGCACCAAGAGCCTCGACAGTTACAGCTCGTGTCTCCACGCCCCCTGCAAGGTGGCCGCGGACGGCACGGTGAAGAGCGGGGTCCCGATCATGTGGGGCAGCGTCCTCGGCGCCACCCTGACCTTCGTGATCACCGCGGCCGTCGTCTACTTCCTGATGGTCCTGCCGATGTCGAGGTACCTGGCCCGGCAGGAGGCCCGCAGGAAGGCGAAGGAGGGCACGCACGAGGTCATGGAGGTGACCGAGCTGGAGGTGCTCAAGGAGATCCGCGACGCGTTGCTCGCACAGCAGCGGCAGGGCGGCTCCGGCCTCGACAAGCGTTAGCTGCGGCGGTCCGCGGCGCCCGGCGGGTTCAGAGGTGGTGGGGCGGCTTCTCGTCGAGGAAGCGCTTCAGGTCGGCCGCGCTGTCGCCCTCGCCGCCGGACCGCTCGCCCCATCCCCGGTCCGTGTCGTCCGAGGACTGCTGGTCCAGCGGGTCGTCGAAGATCAGCGCGGGCTTCGGCTCACGCGGCTCGGGATCGGGGGCGGTGCTCATGTCTCCAGGGTACGGCCCTGGCGGCGGGGCACCGCCGAGGATGCCGGGTGGCTGCGCCCGGACAGGCGGGGGTGAACGCCGCAGCCGGAGGGATGCCGACGGCCGCGTGGGCGCGAGGGTCCCTGGTGGCTGGACGAGACTGGGGCCCATGACAGTTGACGCATTGACGGACATCGCCGGTCTGCGGGTGGGGCACGCCACGCGTACCGGCGGGGGCTGGCTCACGGGCACCACGGTGGTGCTCGCGCCGGAGGGTGGAGCGGTCGCCGCCGTGGACGTGCGGGGCGGTGGGCCCGGCACCAAGGAGACCGACGCCCTCGACCCGCGCAATCTCGTGCAGAAGGTCGAAGCGATCGTGCTGACCGGCGGTAGTGCGTACGGCCTCGACGCGGCGTCCGGGGTGATGGCCTGGCTGGAGGAGCGGGGGCGGGGCGTACCGGTCGGGGTGGAGCCGGCGCAGGTCGTGCCGGTGGTGCCCGCGGCCTGTGTCTTCGACCTGGGTCGGGGTGGCGACTTCCGGGCCAGGCCGGACGCGGGCATGGGGCGCGCCGCGGTCGAGGCTGCGGCGGGGAGCGAGCCCGGCGCACGGGTGCCGCAGGGGTGTGTGGGGGCGGGTACGGGCGCCACGGTCGGTCCGCTCAAGGGAGGTGTCGGCACCGCCAGCATGGTGCTCGGCTCGGGGATCACGGTGGCCGCGCTGGTGGTGGCCAACGCGGCGGGATCGGTCACCGATCCGGAAACGGGGGTTCTGTACGGGGAGTTGTTCCAGGGACGGGTGGAGTACCCGGAGGCAGGCGTCCATGGCCGTGCCCTCCGTCGCCTCGCCGAGGTCGCGGAGACCAACGCGCCGCCCCCGCTCAACACCACGATCGCGGTGGTCGCCACCGACGCGGACCTGTCGAAGGCCCAGGCGCAGAAGCTGGCCGGCACCGCGCACGACGGCATCGCCCGCGCGGTGCGACCGGTGCACCTGCTCCACGACGGCGACACGGTGTTCGCGCTGGCGACCGGCGCCCGCCCGCTCGGCAGCGACCATCCCCTCGCACTCAACGAGATCCTCGCCGCGGGCGCGGACGCGGTGACCCGCGCGATCGTCCGCGCCGTGCACGCGGCCGAGTCGGTGTCCGCGCCGGGCGGGACGTGGCCGTCGTACGGGGAGTTGTACGGGCAGTCGTAGGCGGGTCGCTCACGTGGTTCGTGTCGGGCGGCGGGTGTGTGCAGGGGAGCCGGGGGGGGGGAGCCGCTGAGGGACGACTGCGGACGGCGGCGGGACAGCTGCGGGACGGCTGCGGAGGCGACGGCGGTCGACGATCCGGCGAGAAATTGTCTTGGTTGTGTCACGTGATGGCGTTCATCGCGACCACGGGGAACCCGACCGGGCCGCGATCCCTTCTTCCTTGACGTACTGGAGCGGATCACCCACACCACACGAACCTGGAGCAGCCCGTGACAAGGACGGACACAGCGACACGGCGCGCCCTCGGGGCGTGTGCCGCCTTGATGGTCGGCGCCCTCACCCTCACCGCCTGCGGCAGCGACGCCAACGCCAAGAACGACGACAAGGGGAGCGGCGGCTCCGGCAAGACGTCGTCGGCGACGATACGGATCTCGGCCAAGAACGGCTCGACCGGAGCGTCGATCAACTCGACCGGCGTGCGGGTCAGCGACGGCACCCTCACCGACGTGAAGATGACGGTGGCGGGGGCGGGGACGGCCGTACCGGGAACGATCTCCGCTGACGGCAGCGCCTGGAAGCCGAAGGAGCAGCTGGAGCGTGGGACGAAGTACGAGATATCGGCGAGGGCGAAGGACAAGGACGGCAAATCCACCTCCGCCGACTCGGTCTTCACGACCGTCTCCAAGGCGAACAGCTTCATCGGGACGTACACGCCGGACGAAGGGTCGACCGTCGGCGTCGGGATGCCGGTGTCGTTCAACTTCGACAAGGCCATCAGTGACAAGAAGGCCGTGCAGTCGCACATCACGGTGACGTCGAGCAGTGGGCAGAAGGTGGTCGGGCACTGGTTCGGGTCGCAGCGGATCGACTTCCGGCCCGAGGAGTACTGGAAGGCCGGCTCCAAAGTCACGATGAAGATCGACCTGGACGGGGTCGAGGGCGCGAACGGCATCCAGGGCGTGCAGAAGAAGACCGTCAGCTTCACGATCGGGCGCTCGCAGGTGTCCACGGTCGACGTGAACAAGCAGACGATGACGGTGGTTCGGGACGGCAGCACCTTGAAGACGGTGCCGATCTCGGCGGGCAGCCCCAAGTTCACCACGTACAACGGGCAGATGGTGATCTCCGAGAAGTACCGGAAGCTCCGGATGGACAGCAGGACGGTCGACCTCGCGAACGCCTACGACATCCCTGACGTCCCGGACGCGATGCGGCTGACCACGTCGGGCACCTTCATCCACGGCAACTACTGGTACAACAAGGCCAACCCGCCCTTCGGCCGGGAGGGCACCAGCCACGGCTGTGTGGGACTCGAGGCCGTGCGGGGCGGGCAGGGCGACACCCCGGCCAACTGGTTCTTCGACAACTCGCTCATCGGGGACGTCGTGATCGTCAAGAACTCCCCCGACAAGTCGGTGGCGCCCGACAACGGGTTGAACGGCTGGAACATGCCGTGGAGTGAATGGATCGCGGGCAGCGCGGCGTGATCACCGCCAGTGTGGGTAAGTAGCCTATGACCTGGTGTTTTTGACGGCTCATCGGGCCGCGTGGGAACTTTCCCCGCGGCCCGGGCGTTTTCCGGGCGTACGTTTTCTCGGATCTCGGACACGATGTCCGACCGAGGGGCTACGGTATGCACCCACAAGGTGACATGCAGCAACGCCGGGAGAAACCTTGAGCGTTCCGTACGAGACGGCAGCGTACGAGCCACCCGAGTCGCCGGAGTCTCCGGAGGAGCACCTCGCGCGGCTCCTCGGCCGCGCCCTGAACTCCTTCGAGCTGCCGGACGAGACGATACAGCGACTGGACTGCGCGCTGGCGTACGACAGTTCACTGCACTCCGCGCACCACAGCGCGGGGCTGCACCGTGAGACGTATCGGCACACCTGGCTACTCGTCGACGGCTCGGCGCTCACCCTGTGGGAACTCGTCCACAACACGGCTCCGGACAGCGTCCCGCAGCACGAGGTGTACATCGACGAGGAGGAACTGCGCACGGCGACCGCGCGGCTGCCGCTGCCGCCGGACGCGCCGGACTTCGAACTGCCGGTGGCGGTGCAGCTGTCGCCGGTCCCGGCGCCCCGGCACGCGTATGCGCGGGACGACTCGGCTGACCACGCGCGCCGGCTGCTGCGCCGGGCGGAGAACGCGGACCGGCCGGACACGCGGACGGCCTCGTTACTGGCCACGGCGTGCGCCCACCAGATCACGCAGGCCTTCGGGCGACCGGGCCGGGCGGGCCGTGCCGGGCTGTGCTTCTCGCTCTACGAGCACGCGTTCCTACTGCGTGACGGCGCGGAGGTCTCCCTCTGGGAGGTCGAGCACACGGCCACACCGAGCGGCCGGCACATGTGCGAGGTGTACCTGAGCGAGGACGCGGCCAGGGACGCGATGGAGCGCCGGGCGGCGCAGGTCTCCTGAACGTCCGCGTCAGCGATGGGCTGTGTCGGCCGGTCGGCTCTGTCAGCGGTCGCTGAGGCGTCGTACCAGTCCCGCGAACTCGTCCTGTTCCACCGGAGTCAGTTCGACCGACTCGCGCTCCGGGCCGACCTGCCGCTGATGGGGCAGCCCGGAGAGGGACTGCACGCGCCACATGGCGGCCTCGACGCGACCGCGCCGCAGCATCACGGCCAGCCCGATCCCCCAGGCGACGGTCACCAGGACGAGGAAGGTCATACCAAGCAGCTGGTAGACGGAGACATGCTGAGGCATGCGTTCCAGTAGACACCACGGTCCGGGACCAAGGTCCCGGACCGTGACGTATCTCGCATGTGCCGTGAACAACTCACAGCGTCTGAAAGGGACAGAGCCGCAGGGCACAGAGCACTCCGCCCCCGGCTGTTTCCGCTACGCGGCCACCGGCTGCTTCTGCTCCGTCGCCGTGGCGGCCTTCTCCGCCGCGCCGGGGGTCGTGGCGCCCGGCGCCGGCTTGCGCATGCTCTTGAGGACGACGACCAGGGCGGTCGTGACGGCCACGCCGGCCGCGATGGCGACCAGGTAGAGGAACGGGTTGCCGATCAGCGGGACCACGAAGATGCCGCCGTGCGGGGCGCGCAGGGTGGCGCCGAAGGCCATCGACAGGGCTCCGGTGATGGCGCCGCCGACCATCGAGGACGGGATGACCCGCAGCGGGTCGGCCGCGGCGAACGGGATCGCGCCCTCCGAGATGAAGGAGGCGCCCAGCACCCAGGCGGCCTTGCCGTTCTCGCGCTCGGTCTCGGTGAAGAGCTTGCCGCGCACGGTCGTTGCCAGCGCCATCGCGAGCGGCGGGACCATACCGGCCGCCATCACGGCCGCCATGATCTTCATCGCGGAGTCACTGGGGCTCGAGACCGCGATACCGGCGGTGGCGAAGGCGTACGCGACCTTGTTGACCGGGCCGCCGAGGTCGAAGCACATCATCAGGCCGAGGAGGGCGCCGAGCAGGATGGCGTTGGAACCGGAGAGGCCGTTGAGCCAGTCCGTCATGCCCTTCTGGGCGGAGGCGATGGGCTTGCCGATGACGACGAACATCAGGAACCCGACGACCGCCGAGGAGATCAGCGGGATCACCACCACCGGCATGATGCCGCGCAGGGCGGCCGGGATGTTGACCTTCTGGATGGCCATCACCACGGCACCGGCGATCAGACCGGCCACCAGACCGCCGAGGAAGCCCGCGTTGATCGTGGAGGCGATCATGCCGCCGACGAACCCGGGGACCAGACCGGGCCGGTCCGCCATGCCGTACGCGATGTAGCCGGCCAGGACCGGGACGAGGAAGCCGAAGGCGACTCCGCCGATCTGGAAGAGCAGGGCAGCCCAGCTGTCCGTCTGGGTCCACACGAAGTGGTCCATCACCGACGGCGCCGACTTGATCTCGTAGCCGCCGATCGCGAACCCGAGGGCGATCAGCAGACCGCCCGCCGCCACGAACGGAACCATGTAACTGACGCCGGACATCAGCCACTTGCGCAGCTTCGTGCCGTAGCCCTCGGTGGAGTCGCCGGAGCGCTCGACGGGGGTGCCGGGGGCCGCGCCCACGCTGACCTCGCCGCGCGCTGCCTTCCCCCGCACCTCGGTGATCAGCTCGCCGGGCCGGTTGATGCCCGCCTTCACTCCGACGTCCACGGTGGGCTTGCCGGCGAAACGGTCCTTGTCCCGTACGGGCACGTCATGGGCGAAGATCACGCCGTCCGCCGCCGCGATCACCGCCGGGTCGAGCCGGGTGAAGCCGGCCGATCCCTGCGTCTCGACGACGAGTTCGACGCCCGCCTCGCGGCCGGCGTTCTCCAGCGACTCGGCCGCCATGTACGTGTGGGCGATACCGGTCGGGCAGGAGGTGACGGCGACGATACGGAAGGGACGCTCCTCGGGAGCCTCCACGGCTCCGGCAGCCCCAGCGTCGTCGGCGTCGGTGGCGGAGGCGTCGGTGGCGGAGGCGTCCGTGGTACCCGTGGCGGCGCCGGCGGAGGCCGCCGTCGGCGCCGCCACGGAGTCTTCGGAGACGGTCTCGGCTGCAGCCGCGGGCTCGTCCCCACGGATCAGCGCCACCACGGTCGCCGCGTCGCCCGCCGAGCGCAGCGCGTCGGTGAACTCGGCGTTCATCAACTGCCGGGCCAGCGAGGACAGGATCGTCAGGTGCGCGTCGTCCGCGCCGGCCGGCGCGGCGATCAGGAAGATCAGGTCGGCGGGGCCGTCCGGCGCGCCGAAGTCGATGCCCTCGGCGCTGCGTCCGAAGGCGAGCGTCGGCTCGGTGGCGTGTTCGCTGCGGCAGTGCGGGATGCCGATGCCGCCGTCGAGGCCGGTCGGCATCTGTGCCTCGCGGGCGGCCACATCGGCGAGGAAGCCCTCCAGGTCGGTCACCCGCCCCAGGGCCACCATGCGTTCGGCGAGGGCACGCGCCGCCGCTTCCTTGGTCTGGGCGGACAGGTCGAGGTCGACCAGGTCCGCGGTGATCATCTCGCTCATCGCGGGCTCCTTCGCACGCGTATCGCCCGGGGGGTGGGGTGGGCGGGGGTGGGGACGGGGGTGCAGTGGGGGTGTGGGGGGCTGCTGACGGAGAGGGGGCCGGGGAGAGCCCGCCTCCGGTCGAGGACGGCGGGTAACGGGGAGTCCCGCCGTCCGGGGACCGATCGGGTGAGGGCAGGTCGGGTCAGGGCGTTCATGACACCGGCTCCTTCAGTACGCGGTCCCCCGGCACGTCGGCCGTGACGGTCACCGCCGCCGGGTCCAGGTCGCCCGGTGTCGGCATCTCGCTGCCGGGCAGCTGCACGGCCGCCGCCCCGTGGGCCACCGCCGAGGCCAGAGCCTCCGGTCCGCTGCCGCCGGCGATCAGGAAACCGGCGAGGGAGGAGTCACCGGCGCCCACATTGCTGCGTACGGTTTCGACGCGCGCACTGCCGAACCAGGTGCCGGCACCGTCGACGAGCAACTGCCCGTCGGCGCCCAGGCTCGCGAGCACGGCGCGCGCGCCCATCGCACGCAGTTCCTCGGCCGCCTTCACCGCGTCGCCCACCGTGAACAGGGGGCGCCCGACGGCCTCGGAGAGCTCCTCGGCGTTCGGCTTCACCACGTCGGGCCGCTCACGCAGCGCGGCGAGCAGCGCGGGGCCGGAGGTGTCCAGGGCGATACGCGCACCGGCGGCGTGCGCCCGCGCGACCAACTCGGCGTACCACTGCGGCGCGAGTCCGCGCGGCAGGCTTCCGCAGCAGGCGATCCAGTCCGCGTCGCGCGACTGGACGCGCACCGTCTCCAGGAGCAGTTCCCGCTCCTGAGCCGACAGTTCGGGGCCCGGTGCGTTGATCTTCGTCAGGACGCCGTCGGACTCCGCGAGCGCGATGTTCGAGCGGGTGGCTCCGGCGACCGGGACCGGCGCGACCTCGATGCCCTGCGCGTCCAGCAGGTCGGCGACGAGAGCGCCCGGCGCACCGCCCAGGGGCAGCACCGCGACCGTGCGCTGCCCGGCGGCCGAGACGGCGCGCGAGACGTTGACTCCCTTGCCGCCCGGGTCCATGCGCTCGCCGGTGGCGCGGATGACCTCGCCGCGGTCCAGCGAGGGGACCTCGTAGGTACGGTCCAGGGACGGGTTCGGGGTGACGGTGAGGATCATGCGCGCACTACTTCCGTGCCGCCGCGCTCGATCGCGGTGGCGTCTTCGGGGCTCAGCCCGCTGTCGGTGATCAGCAGGTCCACGTCGCTCAGGTCACCGAAGCGGGCGAAGTGCTCCTGGCCGTGCTTGGCGGAGTCGGCCAGCAGCACCACACGGCGGGCCGCGGCCACCGCCGCCCGTTTCACCGCGGCCTCGGCGAGGTCGGGGGTGGTCAGGCCGTGCTCGGCGGAGAAGCCGTTGGCGGCCACGAGAAGGACATCGGCCCGGATCTCGCCGTACGCCCGCAGCGCCCAGGCGTCCACGGCGGCGCGGGTACGGTGCCGTACGCGCCCCCCGACGAGGTGGAGCTGGATGCCGGGGTGGTCCGCGAGGCGGGCCGCGATCGGCAGGCTGTGGGTGACGACGGTGAGCGAGGCGTCCAGCGGGATGGCGGCGGCCACGCGGGCGATCGTCGTCCCGGCGTCGAGGACCATCGTGCCCTCGGTCGGCAGCTCCGCGAGGGCGGCCTTGGCGATGCGGTCCTTCTCGTCGGCCGCCGTCGTCTCGCGCTCGGCGAGGTCCGGCTCGAAGTCGAGACGGCCGGCGGTGATGGCGCCGCCGTGCACCCGGCGCAGGAGGCCGGCCCGGTCGAGGGTCTTCAGATCCCGGCGGATCGTCTCCGCCGTGACCTGGAACTCCTCGGCCAGGGAGACCACGTCCACCCGTCCGCCGTCACGGGCGAGCCGGAGAATCTCCTGCTGCCGCTCCGGTGCGTACATGTCCGTTCGCCTCCGACCTGTGCCCGAACTTGTGGTTTCGCTGGGAGGCTACGCCCGGATTTCGGGAAAGTAAACAGGTTCGGACGTTATTCGGGCATGAACGGACTTCGGGCATGAACGGACTTCGGGCGGGAACGGACTTCGAGCCTCAACGGATGTCGGCCATCTGTGAAGGTGAGCGCACCACAAGGGCCCGGCACCTCCAGGTGCCGGGCCCTCTGCTGAAGGTCCCCCTCCGATTCCCTCCCCCGCTCAGGACACGAGTTCGGGCTCGTTCTCCTCCACCGCCCCGAGATCCGGGCCGGCCCCCTCCACATGCTGTGCGGGCCGCTTCGGGAGGGCGAACATCAGCAGGAAGATGGCGCCCATCACCGCGGCCACCCACCACAACGCGTTCTGGAAGCCCTCCACGAAGGCCGGGCCCACCTGGGTCCGCCCCAGATCGTCGCCGATCACTCCGAAGAAGACCACGGAGACCAGGCCGAGCCCCAGCGCGTTGCCCATCTGCTGCACGGTGTTGATGAGGCCCGAGGCCGATCCGGCGTGCTCGCGCGGCACCTCCGAGAGCACCGCGTCCGTCAGCGGGGCGACGATCAGGCCCATGCCCGCACCCATCACGATCAGCGGCAACGCCATCTGCCAGGACGCGATGCCGAGGCCGTACCGTTCGGACTCCCAGATGTAGAGGAGTACGCCCAGCCCCATCACCAGCGCGCCCGTCTGGAGCACCTTGCGGCCGAAGCGCGGGACGAGTTGCTGCACGGACAGACCGGCCGCCGTCGACACGGCGATCGAGAACGGGACGCCGGTCAGACCGGCCCGCAGCGGGGTCCAGCCGAGCCCCGTCTGCATGTACATGGTCCACACCAGGAAGAAGATGCCGAGGCCGACGCCGAAGACGGTCTGCACGGCGATGCCGGCGGCGAAGCTCTTGACGCGGAACAGGGACAGCTCGATCAGCGGGGAACCGTCCCGTGCCGTCTTGCGCCGCTCGTACGCCACCAGCGCGCCGAACACCACGAGCGAGCCGCCCATCGACAGGTGTCCCCACAGCGGCCAGCCCAGCTCCTCGCCACGGGTGAGCGGGTAGATCAGCATCAGCAGACCCAGCGTCACCAGCGCGACGCCCACCAGGTCCAGCTTCAGCGCCTTCGGAGCCTTGGACTCGGTGATGAAGCGGCTGCCGAGGATCAGGCCCGCGACGCCGACCGGCAGGTTGATGAGGAAGATGGGCCGCCATTCGAGCCCGAAGAGGTTCCACTCGGTGAGCAACGCGCCCAGCAACGGGCCGGAGACCGCGCCCAGGCCGACGATCGCGCCGAAGAGCCCGAAGACCTTGCCCCGCTCGTGCGCCGGGAAGGTCGCGTGCACGATCGACAGGACCTGCGGCACCATCAGCGCCGCCATGCCGCCCTGCAGGATGCGGGAGGCGACCAGCATCTCCGGGTTGGCGGCGAAGCCGCACAGCGCGGAGGCGAGGGTGAAGCCGCCGATGCCGATCAGGAACAGCCGCTTGCGCCCGTGGATGTCGCCGAGCCGCCCACCGGTGATCAGACCGGCGGCGAAGGCCAGCGCGTATCCGGCGGTTATCCACTGGATCTGGCTGAAGGAGGCGCCGGCGTCCTGCTTGATCGACGGGATGGCGATGTTGACGATGGTGACATCGACGAGGTCCATGAAGGCCGCGGTCATCACGATGGCGAGGGCGAACCAGCGACGCCGGTCGCCCGCCGCCCTGGGAGTGGGCTCGGTGGAGGTCATGTCGTACAAGCTAAGGCCGCATTAGGTCAGATCGTGTCCTACTTCTGCGGCATCCTCGGATTCATGACGACGGACACTCCGGCTCGGCTCCTGCAACTCCTCTCCCTCCTCCAGACGCCCCGGGAATGGCCCGGCGGCGAGCTCTCCGAGCGCCTCGGGGTGTCCCGGCGTACGGTCCGGCGGGACATCGACCGGCTGCGTGAGCTCGGGTATCCCGTGCAGGCGACCAAGGGCGCAGACGGCGGCTACCGGCTCGTCGCGGGCACGGCGATGCCGCCTCTCGTGCTCGACGACGAGGAGGCGGTGGCGATCGCGGTCGGACTGCGGGCCGGTGCCGGGCACGCGCTGGAGGGCGTGGACGAGGCGTCCGTGCGGGCGCTGGCCAAGCTGGAACAGGTGTTGCCGTCCCGGCTGCGGCACCGGGTCGCCACGCTCCAGGCCGCGACGACTCCGCTCACCAGCGGGGACGGCGCGAGCATCGCACCCGAGACGCTGACCGTGATGGCCTCCACGGTGGCCGGGCGGGAACGGCTGCGGTTCGCCTACCGCGCGCGGGACGGCGCCGACTCGCGGCGCGTGGTGGAGCCGTACCGGCTGGTCTCCACCGGGCGCCGTTGGTACCTCGTCGCCTACGACCTCGAACGCGACGACTGGCGTACGTTCCGCGTCGACCGGGTGAGCTCCCCCTTCGCCACCGGCGCGCGATTCACCCCGCGGGAGCTGCCGACGGGCAGCGCGGCGGAGTACCTCCGGCAGTCGGTGTACCAGCGCCAGGAGATGTACGCCTTCACGGTGACGTTCGACGCGCCGGCCGAGGCGGTCGCGGCCCGGCTGCCGGGATGGCTCGGGGCCGTCCCGGAGGTGATCGACCCTAAGCGGTGCCGGCTGCGTGCGTCCGCGAGGGAACCGGTGGAGTGGCTGGCGGTGCGGTTGGCGATGCTCGGCTTCGACTTCACCGTGCAGGAGCCGGAGGAACTGGTGCGGTGCGTAGGTGAGTTGGGTGGGCGTCTGGTGCGGGCCGGGGGTACGGGTAGGACCGAGCCGGGAGTTGGGTGAGGGGAAGCCCCGTAATGGCAGGAACACACAGAGTTCTGGAGCCGCTACGCCCATGTGACAGAATCGGCCGTCCGGCGGGCCACCCCGGGGTTCAGGTTCGGGGTGTCCCGCCGGCCCGGCACGGACGGGGCGGACCGGCACGAAGAGAGCCGGACCCCGGCGCCCGGGGGGAGGGCGCCGAAGCCCGGCTCGGGGATGGTCCCGGCGCTGGGGGGGGAGTGCGACGGGACTTGGCTCTGAGGTTCGGTAGGCGGTCCGGGGTTCGAACTCCTGGACCCTGAAGTCTTTTTCCCGGGGTCCAGCGGGTTGAAGCCGCGTAACACGCCATGTTTGCGCTGTCTTTCGCCACCCGGCGCGCGCCGGGTCACGGGCGCGCATCGCGGAGGGCGTCGCGGGCGCCGCATCCCCGAGGCGCCCGGGTCGACGTCACATCACGCCGCAGCGTCGAAGCCCGTGCTCCGTGCCAGCTTCTTCAGCTCCAGCAGGGCGTGCTTCTCGATCTGGCGGATCCGCTCGCGGGTCAGCCCGTGCTCCTTTCCGACCTCGGTCAGCGTGCGTTCCCGGCCGTCCACGATGCCGTACCGCATCTTGATGATGGAGGCCGTGCGCTGGTCGAGGCGTCCGATGAGGTCGTCGAGCTCCTCGCTGCGCAGCAGGGTCAGCACGGACTGCTCCGGGGAGACCGCCGACGTGTCCTCCAGGAGGTCGCCGAACTGGGTGTCGCCGTCGTCGTCCACCGACATGTTCAGGGAGACCGGGTCGCGGGCCCAGTCCAGGACGTCCACGACGCGCTCCGGGTTCGAGCCGAGCTCGGCGGCGATCTCCGCGGGCTCCGGGTCGCGGCCGTGCTCCCGGTTGAACTCCCGCTGCACGCGCCTGATCCGGCCCAGCTCCTCGACCAGGTGGACGGGCAGCCGGATGGTGCGCGACTGGTCCGCTATCGAGCGGGTGATCGCCTGACGGATCCACCAGGTCGCGTACGTCGAGAACTTGAAGCCCTTGCGGTAGTCGAACTTCTCGACCGCGCGCACCAGGCCGGCGTTGCCCTCCTGGATCAGGTCGAGGAGAGGCAGCCCACTGCGGGGATAGCGGCGGGCCACCGCGACAACCAGACGGAGGTTGGAGCGGATGAAGACGTCCTTGGCACGCTCACTCTCGTCGACCAGGGCCTGGAGCTCCTCACGGGAGGCATCCGCCTTGGCGTCCTCGTATCCGTCGAGGACCTGTCGCGCGAACACACCCGCCTCGATTATCTGAGACAGCTCGACCTCCTTGGCGGCGTCGAGCAGCGGGGTGCGCGCGATCTCGTCGAGGTACATGCCGACCAGGTCGCGGTCGGCGATCTCGCCGCCACGGACGCGAACACTGCTTGCCGTGTCGGTCCGGCCGGTGGCGGACTGACGACGGGCGACGGCACGGGTTGCCATGCGTGCTCCCTTGCGATGTGAGTCAGCGGGTGGGCCTTGGGCGCTGGGCACTCTCCTCGGGTGCCCTGCTTCCGTTGGAAACAACGACTGGAATCCGGACAGAATTCCCAACCCACCCGTCTATTTTTCTGATCATGCAGTATCCTGCCCGGCCACAGGAGGGGATGCGATGCTGACGGAACGTACAGAGGTGCAGGTCAGACCGGGAGTCGAGAGCGACCTCGAAGCTCTCACCGACCTCTACAACCACTATGTACGTGAGACCCCCATCACATTCGACACCGCGGTCTTCACTCCGGAGGAGCGCCGCCCCTGGCTGCTCTCCCACCCTGAAGACGGCCCGCACCGGTTGATGGTTGCCACAGCGGCGAGTTCCCCAGGAACCTCACAGGAGATTCTTGGCTACGCCACATCCAGCGCGTTGCGCCCCAAGCCCGCGTACGCGACCTCGGTGGAGACCACCGTCTACCTCGCTCCGCACGCGCGCGGGCGCGGCGTCGGCACGCTGCTCTACCAGGCCCTCTTCGAGGCGCTGGCCGACGAGGACGTCCACCGCGCGTACGCGGGCATCACCCAGCCCAACGAGGCGTCGGCGCGCCTGCACGAGCGCTTCGGCTTCCAGTACCTGGGCACGTACCGCGAGGTCGGCCGCAAGTTCGGCCGCTACTGGGACGTGGCCTGGTACGAGAAGGAGTTGTAGTCCCAGGAAGAGCCGTGACTCCACCGGCAGTTGCGGCCCCGCCGCGCGGGTCAGCCGAACTGCACCGACCGCTTGGCCATGCCCATCCAGAAGCCGTCGATCACGGACTTCTGCGCGTCGAGCTCGCCGACGACGTCGGCCGCGCCCATGGTCACGAACAGGGGCGCGAAGTGCTCGGTGCGCGGATGGGCGTAGCGGCCGGCCGGGGCCTTGTGGAGGAAGTCCAGCAGGGCGTCCCAGTCGCGGGACTCCAGGGCGCGGCGGCCCCAGTCGTCGAACTCCGAGGACCAGGTCGGCACTCCCGGGCCCGTGTGTCGCAGCGCGGCCAGGTTGTGGGTGAAGAAGCCGGAGCCGACGATCAGCACGCCCTCCTCGCGCAGCGGCGCGAGCTTGCGGCCGATCTCCATGAGCTTCACCGGGTCGAGGGTCGGCATGGAGATCTGCAGGACCGGGATGTCGGCCTCGGGGAACATCTCGACCAGCGGGACGTACGCGCCGTGGTCGAGGCCGCGGTCCGGGATGTCCTGCACCGGTATGCCGGGCGCCCGCAGCAACTTGCGTACGGACTCGGCGAGTTCGGGGGCGCCGGGGGCGTCGTAGGTCACCTGGTAGTAGTGCTCGGGGAAACCCCAGAAGTCGTAGACCAGGGGGACCGGCTGGACGGCGCCGAGGGCGAGGGGGGCCTCTTCCCAGTGGGCGGAGACCATGAGGATCGCCTTGGGGCGGGGCAGGCCGGCCGACCAGGCGGCGAGTTCGCCGGGCCAGATCGGGTCGTCCGCGAGCGGCGGGGCGCCATGGCTGAGGTAGAGGGCCGGCATGCGCTGTCCCGGGACGGCGGGAGTGCGCTCCTCGATGGCGGCGGACATGGCTGCGGCTCCCTCCGGAAGAACAGACGCTTGAAGTCTCAAGCTACGAACAACAGTAAGTGTACGCCTCACTTGTTTAACATTCAAGGAGCGTTCTCGTAGAGTGGAGTACATGAACACGGCATCGACTTCCGCGCGCGCTGAGGAGCCCCGCTGGCTCACCGACGAGGAGCAGCGCGTCTGGCGTGCCTATATGCACGCCACCACCCTTCTCGAAGATCACATGGACCGCCAGCTCCAACGGGACGCCGGCATGCCGCACGTCTACTACGGCCTCCTCGTCAAGCTCGCCGAGGCCCCGCAGCGGCGGCTGCGGATGACCGAGCTGGCCATGGACGCGAAGATCACCCGCTCCCGCCTCTCGCACGCCGTCGCCCGTCTGGAGAAGAACGGCTGGGTGCGCCGCGAGGACTGCCCCGACGACAAGCGGGGCCAGTTCGCGGTCCTCACCGACCAGGGCCGACAGATGCTGAGCGAGGCCGCGCCGGGCCATGTGACGGTCGTACGGAACGCGGTGTTCGACCGGCTCACCCCGGAACAGCAGAAGTCCCTCGGCGAGATCATGGAGATCATCGCCGAGGGACTCCAGCCGAACGAAGCGGGTGCGGACCTGCCCTGGCTGCGCTGAGCGCGACCAGGGCAGGTCCTGTGGGGCGTACGTACGGGGCGTCCCCTTCCCCGTACGTACCGGTGGCCCGAAGGGGTACGAGGTGACGGGCGCCGTCAGTGCGCGACCACCGGCACCGGCAGCTCGTCCTCGGCCCCCTCGCCGGAGCCGGTCACCGAGGTGGTGTCCGGGCGGCCGGTGTTGATGAGGGTCGCGGCGATCGCGGCGGCAAGGACCAGGATGCCCACGGCAAACCAGATCGCGTTGGTGTAGCCGTGCACCTGTCCCTCCAGCTGGACCAGCTGCGCTTGCGCCTTGGAACCGGCGCCGGTGATGTGGTCCTTGATGTACGAGGTCGTCGCCGAGGCGGCGATCGTGTTCAGCAGGGCCGTACCGATCGCGCCGCCCACCTGCTGCGAGGTGTTGACCATCGCGGAGGCGACACCCGAGTCACGCGGCTCGACACCGAGGGTGGCCAGGGACATGGCGGGCATGAACGCCGTACCCATGCCGAGGCCGAGCAGCACCATCGCCGGCAGGATCGTGCTGGCGTAGGAGGAACCGATCTCCAGCCGGGTCAGGATCAGCATGCCGAGACCGGCGACCAGGAAGCCCGGAGCCATCAGCAGACGCGGGGCGACCCGGGTCATCAGGCGGGTGCCGATCTGCGTGGAGCCCACCATCATGCCGCCGATCATCGGCAGGAAGGCGAAGCCGGTCTTGACCGGCGAGTAGCCCTTCACGATCTGCAGGTAGTAGGTCAGGAACAGGAACAGGCCGAACATCGCGATGATCGCGAGGCCGAGGGAGAGGTAGACGCCTCCGCGGTTGCGCTCGGTGATGACGCGCAGCGGCAGCAGCGGGGCCTTGACCTTGGACTCGGTGATGACGAACGCGGCGAGCAGCACCGCCGAGGCGACGAAGAGGCCGACCGTCACGGAGTCGCCCCAGCCCTCGGACTCGGCGCGGGTGAAGGCGTAGACCAGCGTGACCAGACCGAGGACGGAGAGGATGACGCCGGGGATGTCCAGCGGCGAGCGGTTGCGGCCGCCGGCCGGCTCACGGATGACGAAGTACGCGCCCGCGGCCGCGATGATCGCGAACGGGATGTTGACGAAGAACGTCCAGCGCCAGTCGAGGTACTCGGTGAGCACGCCGCCGAGGATGAAGCCCACGGCGCCGCCGCCACCGGCGATCGCACCGTAGATGCCGAACGCCTTGGCGCGCTCCTTGGGCTCCGTGAACATCACGGCGAGCAGGGAGAGCGCGGCGGGCGCGAGCAGCGCGCCGAACGCGCCCTGCAGCGCGCGGGCGCCGAGCATCATCGCCTCGTTGGTGGCCGCGCCGCCGAGCGCGGAGGCGCCGGCGAAACCGATCAGACCGGCGACGAAGGTGCGCTTGCGGCCCCACAGGTCGGCGATGCGGCCGCCGAAGAGCAGCAGACCGCCGAAGGCGAGGGCGTAGGCCGTGATGACCCACTGCCGGTTGCCGTCGGATATGCCCAGGTCCTGCTGAGCGGACGGCAGGGCGATGTTCACGATGGTCGCGTCGAGGACGACCATCAGCTGGGCGAGCGCGATGAACGTCAGCGCTTTCCAGCGGTTGGCATCAGGGACGCCGGGAGCCTTTACGGCTGTTTCAGACATGGGGGTACCCACTTCGGGACTTCGGGACTTCGGGACGGAAAAAGTGTCGTACGGGTCGGCTCGTCGGTGACGACTGCCGGAATCAGTAGGTTCGACAGCCCAAGTTGGTAGGTGCGACTGCCGGTATCAGTAGGTGTGACTGCCGGTCTTCAATGACCGGCTCTGAGGTCTGAACTCATCGGTCAGGCTTGGCGGAGGTCCTCCATGGTCACGGCCGCACCCGGCAGGACGGAGCGGGCCGGAGCCCGCAGCCCGTCCAGGAACAGCTGCAGATGACGGTGTACGAAGCGGTCGGCGCTGACACACTCGGTCCCGGCCGGGGGCCGGGAGAGCTGGGACACGGCGACCATCAGGTCGCCGACACCCACGTCGAGGCGCATCTGACCGGCCGCCTTGGCGCGGTCCATGAGCGAGTCGACGATCTGCTCGAGCCGCTCGCGCGCCGACTCCAGGTCGGGATGGTTCTGGTCGAACGTGCTGGTGACCATCGGGCACAGCGCGCTGATCCGCTCGTCGGCGGAGACGTGCACGAAACGCTCCAGCGCCCCGAAGGCGTCGCCGTGCTCCGCGAGCGCCTGCTCGGCCGCTTCCGAGGTGCGGTCCATGACCGAGCAGACGACCTCGCGGACGAGGGCGTCACGGTCCGGGAAGTTCCGGTACACCGTGGCGTTGCCGACGCCGGCCCGGCGGGCGATTTCATCGAGCGGCACGTCGGGGCCGAACTCGGTGAACATCTCCCGGGCGGCGCTGACGATCCGCTCCCTGTTGCGCAGGGCGTCGGCGCGCGGCCGGGTCGCCTTGTGCTGCACGGGGGTCGCGGTCTGCACGGTGCACTCCTGAGGTTGTACGGGTGACATTAGGTAATGAATGTGACGAACGAGTGAACATCCGGGGATCGACTCCCCGTTTCGCTCGGACACATGGCTAAACGGGGAAGCGGTCCCCGGTTATTTCCCGCTCGACAGCGATTTCCTGTGACCTGAGTCACACATCATGTCGGCAGTCTCCCGGGGCCAGTCGTGGAGCCGTGAACCCAGCCCCCGGACCGGCTGGTCCCTCCCGAGAAACTCCCGAGAAACCCACGTTCGGTCTCATCCAGCGCGCGCCCGTGACCCCCTCGACACAGGGTGATCGGAAGGGCGCAGCCTTCGGTTGGCGGCTGCCGGACCGAGAGGGCCAAGAATGCAGCCGCAGCCGGGGAGGCGCCGGGGAGGGACAGGCACGTCTCCGCGGCCGCTCCGGCGTCGCATACACCCGCGCCGCCTGGCCGCCCTGGCCTCCCTGACGGTGTTGACCCTCGCGGTCAGCACCTCCGCCGGCACCGGACGCCTCCCTCCGGGCCAGCCGGCGGCCGGGTCGGGCCCGATCCCCCTCGCCCGCTCGGGCACCCAGGGCCCCTGCATGATCGGCGGCCGCCGGACGGTCCAGATGTCGGAGGGCGTACCGACCTCACGCGGCTACTCCCGCTCCCTCGGCACCGTCCACGCCCTCACCCTGATGGTCGACTTCTCCGACGCGCCCGGCACGGGCAGCGCGCAGAGCCGGTTCCGGGAGTTCTTCCCGATGACCCAGGAGTGGTTCCGCACCAGCTCCTACGGCCGTCTCGACTACCGCCCCGAGACGCCGATCCCCGACTGGCTGCGCATGCCGAAGTCGTTCCGCTCGTACGGCATAGAGCGCGGCACGCCCTTCGACTCCGGCTACCGGCAGCTGGTCCAGGACGTCGTGGCCGCGGCCGATCCGCAGGTGGACTTTAGGTCGTACGACTTCCTGAACGTGCTGGTGACGCCCAACGCCGGGCCCTCCGCGCTGGACACGGTCCTGTCGGTGACCTTCGCCGGCAACACGGAGGCCCCCGTCGCCGACGGCGTCCGGGTGGCGAACGCGTCCTTCGTCTACTCCCGCCAGGACGACGGCTCCGGCTCCTACGGCAGGACCGGCTACCGCGTCCTCCCGCACGAGAACGGCCATGTCTTCGGCCTGCCCGACCTGTACACCCAGGACGGCGGGGGCGCCGTCGGCCACTGGGACATCATGAGCGAGGACTGGGGGGCCAACAACGACCTGCTGGCCTGGCACAAGTGGAAGCTCGGCTGGCTGGACGCCGCCCAGATGAGCTGCGTGACGACACCGGGTACGACGGAGCACATCCTGACCCCGCTGGCCCGAACCGGCGGCGCGAAGCTGCTCTTCCTGCCGCTCGGCGACAGCACCGGGTACGCCGTCGAACTACGCACCCGCGAGGGCAACGACGAGACCGTGTGCCGACCCGGCGTACTGATCTACCGGGTGGACGCCGACGTGGACACCGGCCAGGGCCCCGTCACCGTGTACGACTCCCGCCGTGGCAGCGGCGGCTGCACCCGCAGCCCGAACGTCCACTCCGAACTCTCCGACGCGCCGTTCGCCCCCGGCGAGGAGTTCCGGGACCCGAGGCGAGGCATCCGCATCTCGGTGGCGGGGGCGGACCTGTCCGGGAACTACCGGCTGTTGGTGACGCGGCGGTGAGCGTGACCGGCCGCGGGTGACCGCCACCGTGCACGCGGGTCTCCGCATTACGGTAGGCCTGCCGCGACCGCCGTACCCGCGACCGCCGTACCGGAGAACCGATGCCCGCCGAGACACCTGCCGAGCCTCCCGTCGAGACGCCCACCGAGGCGGTCGCGGGGGCGCCCGTCGAGACGTCCTCGGACGCATCGGACGGCACCCCGGAACCGGTCGAGGCGGTCACGCCGCTCATCCGGGGCATCGGCCTGCTGCGGCACCTCACCGACGCCGGGGGGACCTTGAGCCTGAGCGGCCTCGAACGCGCCACCGGTCTGGCCCGCTCCACGGTGGACCGGATCACCTCCACCCTGGCACGCATGGAGTACGTCCGTCTCGACGGCCGGGACGTGGCCCTCGCCCCGCGCCTCATGGAACTGGGGAACGCCTACCTGGCCGCCCTGCGCCTGCCCGCCCTCCTGAACCCCCACGCGGACGCGCTCGCCGACGAACTGGACGAGTCGGTGTCACTGGCGGTCGCCGACCGCGACGGCATCCGCTTCATCCACCAGGCCACCCGCCGCCGCGCCATGTCCCTGAGCTTCCGCATCGGCGACCTGCTCCCGGCCGAACGCACCGCCCCCGGCCCGCTGTTCGCGTCTCAGTGGACGGCACGGGAGTGGCAGGCGTGGCGGACACGCCGGGCGGCGGACCCGGAGGACCGGGGCTTCCCCGCCGTACCGCCGCGCACGCACACCTCGCCGGACGACGACTTCGAACGCCGTGCCGCCCGTGCCCGGCAGGACGGCTGGGCGCTGGACGACCAGTTGATCGAACCGGGACTGGTCGCGGTCTCGGTACCGGTTCGGGATCCCGGTACGGGCCGGATCGCCTGCGTGGCGAGCGTGGTGAGCCACACGAGCCGGCACTCCGCGACCGACCTGCACGACACGCTTCTTCCCCGCCTGCGGACGGCGGTGGCGACGATGGAGGGGGCGCTGCGGGGGGTTGCGACGGCGTCTTTCTCTCCGGCTTCCGCTTCTGTCTCGGCCCAGCTCCTCCGGGCGTCGAAGCAGGAGCTGGGCCGGGAGTTCATCGAGTCGCTGGCCCGGGGGCTGACCGTACTGACGGCGTTCGGTGAAGACAGTCCGGCGCTGACCCTGACGGAGGTGGCGAAGGCGACCGGCCTTGCGCGGGCGACCGCACGCCGGGCGCTGATCACGTACGAACACCTGGGCCTGGTGTCCGCGGGCCCGCACCGCACGTTCGCCCTCACCCCCCGTGTCCTGTCCCTCGGCTTCCCACCCCTCTCCCGCACCTCCCTCCCCCGCATCGCGGGCCCTCACCTGGCGGACCTGGCCGCGCGCCTCCACGAGTCCACGTCGCTGGCTGTGCTGTCCCCGACGGGCGAGGAGATCCAGTACACGGCCCGGTCAGCGGCGCAGCGTGTGATGAGCGTGGACATCACGGTCGGTACGCGGCTGCCGGCGCCTGCGACGTCACTGGGCCAGGTGCTGCTGGCGGAGCGCGCAACGGCGGCTTCCGGGATGCTGGAGGAGGCCCGCCGACGGGGTTACGCCCTCCTCGACGAGGAGTGGGAGGAGGGCCTGCGCTCGATCGCGGTACCGGTCCACGACCGCACGGGCACCGTGGTCGCCGCCGCCAACGTGGCCCTGCACGCCGCCCGCCGCACACCGGAGGAATGCGTCCAGGACATCCTTCCCGAGCTGAGAGCGACGGCGGCGCGGATCGAAGCGGAGCTGGCGGTGGCGGGACGGTTCCTGCGGGTGGCCTCGCAGTGAGGGAACGGTTCCTGCGCGTGGCCTCGCACTGAGGGGACGGTTCGGGCTCACCCCACGTAGGGGCGAGCCGCCCGCCCCTCCCGCAGGGTGAGCCCCCACCAGGCGAGCTGTTCCAGCAGCACCGCCGCCGCCTTGCCCGCCCCGTCCGCGTCCAACGGCCGCCCCCGCTCGTCGAACCTCTCCCAGGCCATGGGGAAGCTGACGGTGTCCCGGAGGGTCACGGCATGCAACTCGGCGAAGACCTGCCGCAGTTGCTCCACGGCCCGCTGACCGCCGGCCATCCCCCCGTACGAGACGAACCCGACCGGCTTGGCCCGCCACCCGCTGTACACGTAGTCGATGGCCAGCTTCAGGGACGCCGGGTACCCGTGGTTGTACTCGGGCGTGACGATGACGAACCCGTCCAGTTCCTCGATACGCCGAGCAAGCCTGGGGACGTCGCCGGGCCGGTCGTCGGACTGCTCGAAGCTCAGCCTCAGTTCGTCGACGAGGGCGGGCTCGGCCAGATCGATCAGGTGGATCTCCATGTCCTGACGCCCACCGGCCTCGGCGACGAACCAGTCGGCAACCTTGTCGGCGAACCGCCCGGCTCGAACACTGCCGATGAGGATGCCGATCTTGAGCGGATGTGCACGATGCGTAGTCATGCGAGGACCATAAGAACTCAACCAAACTTGAGGTCAACTCCTCTTCCCCGCCTGCGTCCTGGATGACCCCTGCCACGTCTCCTGCCGCCGCACTGAGTCGCGTTCGCCCGTTCGCCATTTGCCTAAACCTATTAGGTAGTCCACCATTGAGTATCGCCTAACGATACGAAGGCTATGGTTCGAGCAGGGCTGCCCACGCTGTCCACGGAGTGGTAGGCGGGCAGCCGTGGCGGGCTACTACCCGTCTCCGCCGGACCAGACGCATGCGGTTCGGGTTCGGAACCCTGATCACGAGGCTGGGGCACCAAGCAATGAGCAGCACTGAGCACCACTGGATCACCACCCCCGTCACCGAGGACCTCCTGCGCGGTCACCTCGACCTGGAACCGACCGCGCACGGCCTGCTGCCGCACCGACTGCCCGCTCGGGCACGCCGTCAGATCCCCGACGACCAACTGGCCGTAGCCGAGTCCCAGCCGTCCGGCGTGCGCTTGGCCTTCCGCACCCGAGCCACCACCATCGAACTCGACACGCTGCCCACCAAGCGGGTCTACCGAGGTTTCCCGGCCCCCGCGGACGGCGTGTACGACCTCCTGGTCGACGGTCGTCTCACCGCCCAGACCACAGTGCCCGGCGGCAACGTCCGCACGGTCACAGACATGGTCACCCAGTCCGCCGAACTGCACGAAGGCCCCGCCGGCACCGCCCGCTTCACCGACCTGCCCGCGCACGACAAGAGCGTGGAGATCTGGCTCCCGCACACGGAGATCACCGAACTGATCGCCCTGCGCACCAACGCTCCCGTCGAACCGGCATCACCCCAAGGCCGCAGGGTGTGGCTGCACCACGGCAGCTCCATCAGCCACGGCTCGAACGCCACCCACCCCACCGCCATCTGGCCCGCCCTGGCCGCAGCCCAGGGCTGCGTGGAACTGGTCAACCTGGGATTCAGCGGCAGCGCGCTGCTCGACCCCTTCACCGCCCGCGCGATACGGGACACCCCCGCCGACCTGATCAGCCTCAAGATCGGCATCAACGTCGTCAACGCCGACGTCATGCGCCTGCGGGCCTTCACCCCGGCCGTCCACGGCTTCCTCGACACCATCCGCGAGGGCCATCCGACCACGCCGCTGCTGGTCGTGTCCCCCATCCTGTGCCCGGTCCAGGAGGACACCCCCGGCCCCCTCGCACCCGACTTCGACGGCCAAACCCTGCGCTTCAAGGCCACCGGCGACCCCGCCGAACGCGCCGCCGGACGCCTGACCCTCACCATCATCCGCGAGGAACTCGCCCGCACCGTCGAACAGCGGACGGCCGACGACCCGAACCTCCACTACCTCGACGGCCGCGACCTCTACGGCGAGAAGGACTACGCCGAAGCCCCCCACCCCGACGAGATCCACCCCACCCCCGAGGGACACCGCCGCATCGGACACAACTTCGCCCGCCTCGCATTCGGCGGGGGCGGCCCCTTCGCCGATTAACGGCCCCTCCGCCGATCGCAGGCCACGACAGCCGCGGCGCGACCACGCTGACCGGCTACGGGTGGACTTGGGGACCCGCCCGAATCCCCTGTCGACGCTCACGACCCCATCAGCCGCGCCCCGCCCTCTACGACAGAACCACCCCGCTGCCGGGCCCCACCACCATTGCGCCCTACCACCAACCCACAGCACCCACACCCGCCCAACCCCTGATCCGGTACCCTGTGGATCGAGCGCCTTGGCGGGCGCTCACGCATCGCCTTCGTAGCTCAGGGGATAGAGCACCGCTCTCCTAAAGCGGGTGTCGCAGGTTCGAATCCTGCCGGGGGCACAGAGAAACACCTGGTCAGAGGCCCTTCCGTCCGTCGGACGGGAGGGCCTTCGTACTCGCAGCACACATATGGCACACATGCGGCTGCGGGCAGAGGTGGGGAGCTGTGCGAGATGCCCGCGAAGGACGAGCTGGCCCGGCGCCGGCACGACAAGCCGGTCGACCGCTTGGAGAGCCTGATGCGGGCTTCACTGAAGCCTCGCTACCGGGGCTACCACGGGCAGCTGATCCTGAGCAGCGGCGATCTTGAGGAGATGGGCGAACTGAACGACGTCCGTCGTGCTGCACGCGAGGCGGGCCGTCGTCTCGGCTGGCAACCGAAGACCCACGTCGTCGACGCAAGACTCTTCGTGTACGACGACCGCGAAGTCCCCAGAGAAATCAGCGAGCTGGCCGCGAGGGATGCTGCTGACGCCGTCGACGCAGCACTCCGAAGAGGCGAGTAGAAGCAAGTACGGTCGGCCGTCGCCGCCCCACCTTTACCGAAGGGCCTGCGCAGCATGCCGGAAATCTGTCGAGCCCGACCCTGTGGTGGCTCTACCCTTCCCGCATGGCCCATGGAAAGACCTCGTACGTTTGCCTGCCCTGCCGGGCCTCGTACAAGCAGCCCTACCCCGGGTACCACGACCACGACCGGGTCTGTCCACGCTGCGCCGAACCACTGATCCACGTCGGCTCCGCCTTCGCGGCACCCAAGAGGCGGGACACCGCCGCCTGGCGCACCCTCTCCGTGCTGCTGCACGCCGGTGTGCGCTTCCACAAGAGCTGCTGCGGCGGCCCCGGCTACCGCCCACGCACCCTCAGCGAGGTGCGCGAGCGGATGGCCTACGCCCGGGCCACCGGAGAACCGTTCGCCCAGGCGTTGGTCCGCCGCGACCTGCCCTAGCAGCCCGACAGCAAGGGGCGTTCCGCCGCGCCGCCGAAGCGACCCCTGCTGTCATAGACAGCACGGATAAGGCACACATCACGCCGCGGGATCCTCCAAGACGGCCACGGCCTCGGCAGCCTTGCGGGCCTTCTTCTCCGCCTTCTCCAGCTTGGCCTTCGCCTTGGCCAGTTGCTTGGAGCGGCGCTTGTGCATCTTCTTCGAGACCTCGTCCAGGCGGTCGGGGAAGAGGTGCCCGTACGTGTCCAGTGTCAGCGTCGCGGACTTGTGGCCCAGCATCGTCTGTACGACGTTGACGTCCGCGCCGCTGGCGATGGCGAGCGAGGCTGCCGTGTGCCTCAGCTTGTGCGGGGTGACTTTGAGGTGTCCCAGTCCGGCCTTCACAACCGCCGGCGCGAAGAACCGCTGACGGAAGTTGCGAGCCCGCAGCGGTCCGCCCTGCGGGGCCGTGAAGAGCAACTGCTCGTCTCCCCGCCCCCGGACGTGGGGCTTCAACTCCTCTGCCAGGAACCGCGGGATCGGTACCGATCGGCGCTCGTGGTTCTTGGGGGTGTCGAGGTAGAGCTTGCCGTTGTCCTCGGCGTACGCCTCGACGATGTGCGCCCGGCAGGCATCAAGGTCGACGCGCCCTACCTTCAGCGCGGACGCCTCACCCCAGCGCAGTCCGGTGTAGGCCAGCAGCAGGATGAACACCCGGTAGGCGCCTGACGCGTTAGCCAGCGCGTCGACCTGCATGTCGTCGAGGTACACGTGGTCGGCCGGCATCGCCTTCGGCAGGGGCACGCCGACAGCCTGGTTGACCACCAGACGACGAGCCTGGACCGCGTAGCCGAGAACGCGGCTGAGGACGACGTACGCCTTGCGGACCGAGCGAGGGCTGAGCTTCCTGCCGCCGGTCGCCTCGCCGGACAGCAGATCCGCGAGCCACTCGGCGATGTCCTCGAAGTGGATGCGGTCCAGCGGGGTGGTACCCCACTTGGGAATCACGTGGACGTCGAGAACACCGCGGTAGCGAGCCCGGGTTGAGCGCTTGAGGTGGAGCTGCGCCGCCAGCCAGGACTCCGCCACCTCTGCGAACTTCACCCGCGCGGCTGCGGGATCACGATAGGAGCCGTCGTTGAGACGCGACTCCATCCTTGTCCGCTCCGCCTCGGCGTCGACCTTGCGGGCGAAGGTCTTCATCTTCGGCTTGCCGTCGGGGTCGTACCAGCGCACGCGGTAGCGCCCCGGTGGCGTACGCACCGCCCGCTTGGCGTCCGCCACGGCCCGTACATACGCCGCGTGCCCTATGCGGTCCTCAATCCAGACCCGCGCCAACTAGCACCCCCTCCAGTCATCACCGGACACCGACGGGAGCGGCAGGAGCAGGGTCGTGGAAGAAACGCCGAGCGCGGTGGCGAGGGCGACGAGGTCGTCGATGTCGCAGCGGCGGCGGGCGCGTTCGGTGCGGCTGAGGGCGGTGTTGGCCATCGGACGGCCCAGTGCGGTGCAGCGGGCGGCGAGCTGGTGCTGGGTCAGGCCGCGCACGAGGCGTAGGTGCTCGATGGCGCGCGCGGTGTGGAGGCCGGCGGGGCCTATTTCGACAGGTCGGTTGGGCATGACAGATAGCTGTAACTTGCATCCGGGCGTCATGGCAAGAGTTAGCTCTTAAACTCTCCAATAGTCGTTCGGGGGCGAAGTGGCGTTCGTCTCGTCGAATTCCGGTACATCGCGAGGCGTTTCGGCCGAGGTGTCATGTTACCTTCCCTCGCCGTTTTCAAGATGGGCGATTTGAGCACACATCAGCCATGATGCCCGGTGGGTCAGTCACGTCGTCCCTGACCGCCAGGTGTCACCTCTGAGCTGCGGAGGTACCGGATTCCGGCACCTCGACGGGTTGCTTCGCCGCAAGAAGATTTCGGGCCCGGCGGGAGCGATTTCGGCAACCGGGGATCCACCCTTACTGTTTCCCTCTCCCCGGCCACGCCGAAAGAAGTAGTGAGGAGTTTCAGAACCAACTCTGGACTTTTCTCCGGGTGGTGTGGCTGTGTTGTCCAGCCCATTGTTCAAGACCGAAAAGGAGCCCTGTGCCGAAGACCCCTCCCCGTAGCACCAACGCCCCTGCCACTGCTGCGGCTGTCCAGCGTGGCCCGCTTGCCACCCCTGCGGAGGTCGCCGCCTATCTCGGGGTGCCGGTGAAGACGCTCTACCAGTGGAAGTACCGGGGCACCGGCCCCAGCGTCCACAAGGTCGGCCGTCACCTGCGCTACCGCTGGCGGGAGGTGGACACGTGGCTGGATGCCCAGACGTCGTACGACCTCACGGCCTGACCTCGCATCTGACGCGGACAACGAAGCGGCCCCCGGCGCGCCAACGCCGAGGGCCGAAGAATTCCCAACTGATCGCCCATCCCTGAACGAACGAGCTGGTGAGGGGCGGAACCTTGCCCGTCCTGCCTCTCACCGGAGAGGAACGCCTATGGAGGACTCTACGTCCCCCAGCACCACGAACACCTCCCCCACCGGCTGGCCCACTCCCGCGGTCCCCGGCGAGGGCATCCCCTGGCGCCGCCAGGATCAGCAGGACACACAGTCCCCCGCGTCGGGGACCGTCGAACATCCGGCGGAAGCGGAAGCACACGGGGACCGTCCCCAGCCGTCTGCCGATGCCGTTGTTGGGGACCGTCCCCGCGATGTGCCCGCTGCTCGGTCCCCACACGTCCCGGTCCCCGAATCGACATCCGATGCAAACCCGCAGGCCAGCGGCGGAAATTCGGGGACCGGTCCCCAAGAGGCTGCCGTTGCACCAGGGGACCGTCATGGGGACCGTGAGCACGGTCCCCGCCGGTCGCTGGGGACCGACACACCCGTGGCGGGAACCGCCCAGCAGGAGGGGACCGTCCCCGTCGACGCACGGGGACCGGATCAGGAGGCCGGTCCTCGACCTCCTCGGGGACCGGCAGCCCCCTCGGAACAGGGTTCCGGTGAGGGTGCCGTACTGCTGGATGAGTTGCGGGCGGCAATCGGCAAGTACGTCGTGCTGCCCAGTGACGAGGCGCTGACCGCGGTCACCCTGTGGGTGGCGGCCACGCACATCCAGAGCGTTCTGCAGCACGCGCCGCGTCTGGCGGTCGTCGGCCCGACGAAGGGCTGCGGCAAGTCCCGGGTGCTGGACGTGCTCCACGAGACCGTGCACCAGCCGATCATGACGGTGAACATGTCCACGGCGGTGCTCTTCCGCGTCATCGACAAGAACCCGCGCACGATCCTGGTGGACGAGGCGGACACCATCTTCAGCAAGGCGGGCGAGAACGAGGAACTGCGCGGCCTGCTGAACGCCGGACACCAGCGCAACCGGCCCGCCTGGCGCATCTCCGGTCCGGAGCACAAGCCGACCCCGTATCCGACCTTCGCCATGGCCGCGCTGGCCTCGATCGGCGACCTGCCCGACACGATCACGGACCGGGCGGTCGTGCTCCGCATGCAAAAGCGCAAGCCGGACGAGAAGGTGACCCCGTTCCGCTCGCGCTACGCCACACCGGAACTGAACACGCTGCGGGACAAGCTGGCCGCCTGGCTGGGACCGCTGCGCGGCACAGCCGGCCGCATGGCGCCGACCATGCCGGTCGAGGGCCGGGCGGCGGACACCTGGGAACCGCTGGTCATCATCGCCGACCTGGCCGGCGGCCACTGGCCCGCCCGTGCCCGTGCAGCCTGCGTGGCGATGACCCGCTACGAGGCCGTCCAGGACGAGCAGACCAACCTGAAGACACGGCTGCTGCGCGACATCCACCGCATCTTCCAGGCACACGGCAACCCCGAGGCCCTGTCCTCCCTGGATCTGGTCACCACCCTGCTCCAGGACCCCGACGCCCCCTGGGCGGAACACGGCACCAAGGGACTCAACGCCCACCACCTGGGCAACATGCTGAGGGACTTCGGCATCAGCCCAGCCAACTACCGCTTCGACAAGGGCAGGCAGGCCAAGGGGTACGCCCGTAACCGGTTCCTGGACAGCTGGGCCCGGCACTGCCCCGACCTCACCGAGACGACGCCCGCGCACGATGCCCCGCCCGCGCACCCGCCGGCTCAGGGCAAGCCGCCCGCCGCCCTGGCGGGCCAGCTGCCCATCGGCCCGCCCGGCGGTCCCGCCGGCCCCCAACGCGCCCGCTGACCGCCTCCCCCCGGTCCGTATCACTGCGTCGCATCCGTCCCCGCGCAGGTCAGCGCGGGGACGGATGTCCTCACCGGGACGGACTTCTCCGTACCTGCCCGAGTGTCCGTACCTGTCCTGACCAGGCATGGGACGGATGCGACGCACGTGACACACCTCCCGCCCCCTCACCACCGGAGCCCTCCGATGCACGAACAGCACCACGAACTCCCCACAGCTCAGCAGCGGACGCACACGGCCTCAGCCCCAGAAAGCGCAGCAAGGTATGCCGCTGGACCGTCCAAGGACGGCCCCGACGGGGATGCCTCCGCCCCGGGGGTGGCGGAGGCACTCGGGCACCAGGGGGTGCCCGAGCCGGCGCAGCACGGCGCCCTCGCCGCCGACCCGCCGCTGCCGCGCGCCGCCGAAGCCGCCGCGCTGCACCGTGTCGCCCGACGCCGTAAGCCCGACCCGAACGGCCAGCGCAAGGAGCGTGTCGACGCCCGCTACAGCATCGCCGAGAAGTCCGAGATCCTCGCCATGGCCCGGTCGCTGAACATCGCCGGCGCGCACTACGTCGGCGCCGTCGTCATGGCCCACGTCCAGGGCGACCTCGCCCTGCCTGGCCAGCGCACCGCACTCGACGACTACATCGACGAGCTGACCGCCCTGCGCAAGCAGGTCGCCGCCATCGGTCACAACATCAACCAGATCGCCAAGAAGCTCAACTCCGGCGGCCATCCACACCCTGGGGACACCGCCGTCCTGACCCAGGCCGAACGCACCCTGACCGCCGTCGCCGCCACCGTCCGCGACGTGGCGGCAGCCGCGAACCAGGCCGTCGCCAAGAAGGCAGCCCGATGATCGCGAAGATCAGCGGCGGCAAGGACACCGGCGGCCTGATCCGCTACCTGTTCGACACCAAGAAGGCCAAGGACCACACCGACCCGCACCTGGTGGCCTCCTGGGACGGCTTCGCCCCCGACCCCGGCCGCGCCGAGGACTTCGACACCACCAGGAGGCTCCTGGTGGCCGACCTCGACCTGCACGTCAAGCAGGCCCGGCGGCTCGGCCGCGCACCCGAGAAACACACGTGGCACTGCTCGATCCGGGCCGCCGAGAGCGACCGCCACCTCAGCGACGAGGAATGGGCCGACGTCGCCCGCCGCGTCGTGGCCGCCACCGGCATTGCACCCGACGGCGACCCGGACGGCTGCCGCTGGGTCGCTGTACGCCACGCACCCGACCACATCCACATCGCCGCCACCAAGGTCCGGGCGGACCTGCGCACCGCACGCCACTGGAACGACTACCTCACCGCCGACCGCGAACTCGCCGCCATCGAGAAGGAATACGGCCTCCACCAGGTGGTCCGCGGGGACCGTACCGCCGCCAAGCGGCCCGCCCGCGCCGAGCAGGAGAAGGCTCGCCGCAACGGTCAGGAGAAGCCCGCACGCGAACGTCTGCGCGCCACCGTGCGCACCGCCGTGGCCGCTGCCGCCAGCATGGAGGAGTTCATCCACCTCCTCAGCCACACCGACGGCGTGCTCGCCGAGGTCGTGTACTTCCCCTCCGGCGACGTGCGCGGCTACAAGGTCGCGGCGGAAGACACCACCACCGCCAGCAAGGAGCCCGTCTGGTTCTCCGGCTCCGAACTCGCCTTGGACCTCTCCTTCCCCAAGATCCGCGAACGCCTGGAGAACATCGACCCACCTGGTGGACAGCCAGGCTCGCGCAGACCCGACCCCTGGCACCAGGCCACCGCCGCCACCGAACGCATCCCCCACCACCTCGACCAACCCGACGACCAAGCCTCCCAAGCCCATCTCGCTGCTTTCGGCGAAGCCCTCGACGCCCTCCCCCTTCTCACGCCCCCATCGTTTCGGTCTCAACTTCGAGAAGCAGCCTCGACGTTCGAACGTGCCACTCGCTCCTGCATTCAGGCCGAACACCGCCACACCCGCGCCCTGCGCGGCGCCGTACGCGCGATGCTTCGCGAGCCCGCTCCCAAGGATGGCGCCGCCCTAGCGATGTTCCTCGACGCCGCAATCCTCGTCGTCATCGCCGCCGCCCTCTGGCACCATGTCCGCCACCATGACCAGCAGGTCGCCGCATCCCACCAGACCCTGGTCCACCTCCAGGCCGCCTACGACCAAGCCTCGGTCGAGCCCCTGGCCTCCCTCGCCAGCCGTCGGCCGCCTCGGCAGATTGTGGATCGGCACATCCGGCAGCTACGCCAGGTCGTACCCGAGCATGCGGAGCAGGTCATCGACGACCCGGCCTTCGGCGCCCTCACCACTGCCCTTGCAGAAGCCGAGGCCACAGGCCACAACCTGGATCAGGTCCTCCGCCAGGCTGCCGACCAGCGAGCGCTGGACGACGCTCGCCACCCAGCGCGGGTCCTGACCTGGCGCATTGAGCGCCTCAGAGCAAGGCCGGCACCAAGCGCACGAGCACGCGCAGCACCGCACTCCAAGGCTCCGGTGCCCTCGGTCGCCGCCGTCCCGGACTCGCAACCGCCACACGCACGGCGGCACGGATGATGCCCTTATGCCGGGCCTCTGACCGACCCCGCCGACATCTTCGACCGTTCGCGCCCCCGGTACGGCGCCATCGTCCCTGCCTCTGGGCACGGCAGGGGCGGCTGTTGGTCCTGTCTACGCTCCGGAACGATCAAGAAGAATCGTGGTGCACACTCAAAGCATGAATACGCACAAGGTGCAATTCAATCGCCCCAACTACGGCCCCATAGGCACTGCCACGTGCACGTGCGGCCTCAACACCGGCCAGATGCCATGGCAGCAGGCCGACACCTTGGCGTGGGCACACGCCCAGGCAGTCGGTCTACTCGAACACCCTGCCCAGCGACGGCCGTAGCGCGCACGCAGACACTCCACCCTCGACAAGGGCAGTGTCCGGTAGCCGCACACCACCTGTGTTCGGAAGGACCCAGGGAACACATACGCCAGAGCGGGAACAGTCCGGCCCATCACTCAAGGTCAGGCACCTAGTTGCCTGGAGATCACCGCCGCCGCGACGTCGACGAAGACACCGCGCGCCGCTCCCCGTGCAGAGCTGGCAAGCTCCCGAAGCCCGGACTGGCGCTCAGGGTCGGTCTCTTCGTCGGCGGCCGACTGGAGACGCTGAGCTACCGCATCGACGAACTGTTCCGCTGTTGGCCATTGGCCGACTAGCCGACGGGCTTCGCCGGATACCCCCTTGACGAACCAACCACCGACGTTTCGGCCCCCGACGAATTGAAGGTCGATGAGACCGTCACTGTTTGAGCGCTTGCGCCGCTCTCCCGACGTCCTCAACCTCAATGCCGGTCCGATCGGAGATGTCTGACAGCTCAGGCATCTCGAATCCGATCTTCTCTTCCAAGAACTCAACGATTGCTTCGAGCACGGGCAGGTCCCGTACTGCCCAAGTGTTCTCCATCCTCTGGAAGTTACGCCGTGGTTCCCCTCAGTTCCCGCCAACACACTTAGGGGATCAGAAGATTAGGAGGGCGTCCTGCACGTGGGCATGCAGAGACGGGAGATGCCAGGAGCTATCTTGCAGGGTTCGCACGTCTGGGATCTGAGGAGCTAGCAAGGCTCTCCCTGATCACGCTGTCGCTGGCGCGCAGAGCCCCCGTCAGCTCTCCTTGCAACTCGTCCGGGATAGTTCTGGCCTTGAGGTAGCAGGCACGAACCAGCGCGCGGCAGTCCTCTGACTGCCGGTCTGTGGCGATCGCGGTGAACAGGGGGTGCGCCAGGTTCTCGCGGGCCGCGTAGCCGTCCTCGGCGTTCCTTGTCCTGCGGTGAAGGTCTTCGACAACGAGGTGTGCGGCGGGCGCCTCGGCGGAGCCGATCAGGTCGAGGACGGTAAGAAGCCGTATCTCAACCGAACGTGATCCCTTGATTCCTGCTGGTCAGGCATGGTTTCGCTCGGGTTGAGGGAGGCATCGCGACGTCTTGTGTCC